>NZ_CP058560.1:1817500-2187077 GCF_018141185.1 Methanobacterium alkalithermotolerans
GGGCCAGGTCAAATAATTCCCGGGAAGAAATACCAGAAGGTAGTGTTACCCATAAAAACATACCTCCTTCTGGCCGGGTATAAGTAACTCCTTCTGGAAAGTACTCATCCATTAAAGATAACATGAGCTGGCATTGTTCATAATAACTCTTTTTTATGGTGGATATATGATCTTTTAAATCATTATCCTCCAGGAACTGGCAAACCACCCTCTGGGTAAAATAATTGGAATGTAAATCAGAGGCTTGTTTAGCAATTACCAGTTTTTCCATAATTTCTTCTTCAGCTACTATCCAACCTAAACGCATACCAGGAGAGACAATCTTAGAAAAAGAACCAAATAATATTCCTTCCTCATGGAAGGACTTAATGGGAGGAATATCCGTGCCTCTAAACCTGATATCACCATAGGGATTATCCTCTACCAGTACAGTATCACCTTCAGATAGAAGACCGGCTATTTTTTTCCTTTTTTCCAGGGAATAGCTTATACCGGTGGGGTTCTGGAAATTGGGAATAGCATAGTATAATTTTATTTTATTTTGAAGCAGAATATCTTCCAGATAATCCATATCCGGACCATCATCCTCTAAGGGCACTGACTTAAAAATTGGTTCATATAAACTGAATGATTGTATGGCCGCCAGATAAGTGGGTTTTTCCAGAAGAACCCTATCGTTTTTATCCAGGAACACCTTACCCACCAGATCCAGGCATTGCTGGGAACCATTGGTTATTAAAATTTCATCTGCATCTATTCTCAATCCCTGACTGGCATATCTCCCGGCAATATATTCCCTTAAAGGTAGATGTCCTTCGGTGGTACTGTACTGCAATACTTCTTTACCATACCGGGATAGAACATCATGGGATGCTTTTTTAATTTTCTCAACAGGGAAGCTAACAGGATGAGGTAAACCTCCGGCAAAAGAGATTATTTCTGGACTCTCAGTTACCTTTAATATTTCCCGGACAAAGGAAGGAGGTATATGGGACATCCTATCTGCAAATTTATATTTCATAAAAATCCTTCCTAATATTTCATAATTTTATAGATTCCATACGATCCAGGGCGGTTTCCAGAGCATCATAGGAAGTTGCATAGGAAATACGTATATGATTTTCACCACACTTACCAAAACCTTCCCCGGGAACCACCACCACCTCATTTTCCAGGGCTTTTTTAACAAATTCAGAAGAATTACCCACTTCCGGGAAAATATAAAATGCTCCCTCAGGTTGTCTGCAAGGCCAACCCATCTCATTTAACCGGGATACCACCATATCTCTTCTTCTTTTAAATTCACCTACCATTTCTGCCACGCAGTCTTGAGGCCCTTCTAATGCAGCTAGAGCGCCTTTTTGAGAGATGGAACTGGCACAGGCCGTGTTATATTGATGTACTTTCAGCAATTCTTCAATTATTTCTTCCCGGGCAGCAGCATAGCCCACCCGGAAACCAGTCATGGCATAGGTCTTAGAAAAACCATTGATGGTTATGGCCTTATCTGAAAATTCAGCCGGGGAATGCTGCTCTTTTTCATAGATTATTTTTTCATATATCTCATCTGATATGATGAATATGCCCTTATCCTGGGTAAGCTCGGCTATGGCCTTAACATCCTCTTTTTTCATAACACTTCCGGTAGGGTTAGAAGGGGAATTAAGAATCAAAGCCTTGGTTTTAGGGGTAATCCTTTTTTCAACATCTTCCACCGTCATCTGGAAATTATTTTCTTTTTTAAGAGGTACGGGAATAGTTTTCCCTTCAGAAAGCTTAATACAGGCATCATAAGATAAAAATCCAGGATCTGGAATAAGAACCTCATCACCCCGGTCTACCAGGCCTTGAGTACACATGTAAATGGCTTCACTGGCCCCTACTGTTACAATAACTTCTTCAGGACTAGCCTGAATGTTATTATCTCTCTTTAATTTGTGAGATATGGCTTCTCGTAATTCAATAATTCCTTTATTGGAGGTGTAATGGGTAAATCCCTCCTCCAGGGCATCCACCACCGCTTTTCTTATATGGAGTGGAGTGTCAAAATCAGGTTCTCCAATACCTAAATTTATAGCATCAGGACTTGCTATTTCAAACATTTTACGTATCTGGGATAATTCTATTGATTTTACTCGATTAGCAGGATTTATCATTTAATTCACCTAATTTTTATAATAATTAATCACTTTTATTTACATAATGATTTAGATGATGAACAATTATAACAGGCTGTTTCTTCACACCAGGGAGTTATTTCTCCTTCTTTCATTTTATCATATTCTTCTTTTAAGAAATCTGCTCTTAAACCCACATCAATATTCTTCCATGGCAATTCCAAACCAAAGTCTCTTCTAGTTGAATAAGCTAACCAGTCCCGGAAGGATAACTGATTTTTATATGATTTTTCAATTAAATCTGCCACTTCTAAACCTCCAGTTGAAAGCACATACTGGATTAGACCGGAACGGGGACTATCCACCTTAAGGGGATAACCCTTAAGCTGGGATTTGATATAGTTCAAACGGGACTTTATTTCTTTTACATCATAACCTTCCCACTGTAAAGGGGTGTGGGGTTTGGGAATAAGAGGGTTAACACTAAAACGTATAGCATTCTTACGGGGAGAGAGCTTTAAAAGGTCCTTCATCATAGTAACCAGCTCTTTTGTATCCTCATAAGTTTCAAAAGGTGAACCTGATAAAAAATACATTTTAATATTCATACCCATATGCAAAGCTTTTTTAAGGACTTTTATAGTTTTCTCATCACTCACTGGTTTATTTAAACTTTTTCTAACTTTCCACACTGATTCCGGGGCCAGGGTTATGGTTTTAAGGCCACTTTGTTGTAAGGATTCTAGAGTACCTGATGTTATAGATTCAATCCTTAAAGAAGGGGTCCCTACTTTAAAACCTCGCTCTAAAAGACCAGCACATAGCTCATCTATACGGGTGTAATCAGAAACTGCAGCACCAATTAAAGCTATTTTTTGAAGTCCGGTGGCATCATAGCCTTTTTCTGCAATTTTAAATAATTTATTTAAAGATGCTTCCCGGCGGGGACGGTATAAATATCCGGCCATGCAGAAACGACACCCCCGGGTACAACCCCGGGAAACCCCAAGTAAAAAAGAGGATCCCAGAGCCGGTATTAAATTTTTATCATCAGTTTCCGGGACCACCTGGTAAATGGGGTGGCAGGCCTGGTCCATATCCTTTACCAAAGCTTTTTGCACCGGATTATCTGGAACATACACTCCTTTAATATCTTTAAAAGCATCAATTTCTCCCTTAGGATCATCCAGTTCCAGATAGGTATCTATTAACTCATCCATGATTACTTCTGCCTCTCCCACAATAAACAAATCCACAAAAGGGGATAAGGGCAGGGGATTGGCGGTGGCACAGGGCCCTCCGGCAATAACTAAAGGATGATTATGGTCACGGTCTTTTTTCCGATAAGGAACACCACCTTTTTCCAGCATCTCCAGAAGATGGAAGTAATCCTGTTCATATTGCAGGGAAAAACCAATCATATCAAAGTTTTTAAGGGGGGTGGATGATTCCAGGCTGCGATAGTAAGGGTAAACCACCCTTTCACACCATACATCCTCCCGGGAGTTAAGAAAATGATAAATAATATGAAAACCCAGTGAAGACATGGCAGTACGATATAAATTAGGATAGCATGATGCAAAACGTAAATCTACCTGGCGGGGATTTTTCAACACAACGTGGTGTTCTTTTAACATAATTTATAATTTTATTTAAACTATTATCAACATATCGTTTTTAGATAAACTAAGAATCTAAGATTTAAGTGAAAAAATTAATCAGCTATTTGATGTTATAGATGGTTTAATTGGAATATAACTGGTAATCATGGTTAATGATGTGGCAGGGGTATAGATGGTTTAATGGGAATATAACTGGTGATCATGGTTAATGATGTGACAGGTATAATTAGTGGAGAAATACTTATTTCTGCTAAAATAAGTATAATTAAAAGATAATAATCATTAAATATTGTTAATTCAATTTTTGAAATTGTATTATACAAATAAAAGGTCCATATGATGGCTTCAAAAAAATATAAAAAGGTGGCAGTTGGGGGAACCTTTGATAAGTTCCACCAGGGTCACCGCTCCCTCCTGGAAGAAGCATTTAGAATTGGGGATGAAATAATTATTGGGGTTACTTCTGATGAGTTCGGAGGTAAAAAAGGGGATGTGGAATCCTGTGATACCCGGATGTCTAATTTAAATGAGTTTTTATCCACCATCTACCCCCAAAAATTCCATATAAAAAGACTGGAGGATCCCTTTGGAACCACCATCCATGAAGCAGATTTTGAGGCCATTGTGGTAAGTCAGGAAACCGAACCCACCGCAGTTAAGATAAATGAGATTAGAACCAAAAAAGGCATGGATCCTATGGATATAGTGGTCATAGAAACAGTGTTTGCCGAGGATGGTAGGCCCATATCTTCTACCCGTATACGAAAAGGAGAGATAGATCGCAAAGGACACATTTTAAAGAAACTAAGGAGTGTGTTTAAGTGAAGGTGATAGTTGGTTCTAAAAATCCAGTTAAATCCCGGGCAGTGGAAAATATTCTAAAAAAAATCTATCCCGAACAAGAAGTGGAAGTACTATCTCGGGAAGTGGACTCAGGAGTACCAGATCAACCCCTGGGCCAGGATGAAACCATCCAGGGAGCAGTTAATAGGGCTAAAAATGCCTATAGTGAAGAATTTGATTTAAGTGTAGGTATTGAATCTGGTCTGGTGCCGGTTAAAGAAACTATCACTGGTTATGTTGATATGCAATGGTGTGCTATCTATGATGGGGAAAAAGTTACTTTAGGGGTAAGTGCTGGTTTTGAATATCCTCCCCATGTGGTGGAGGAAGTTTTAAAGGGTAGAGAGGTAGGTCATATAATGGATGAGCTTACCGGGGTGGATAATCTGGGTAAAAAAAGAGGGGCGGTTAGTTTTTTGACTGATGGTTTGCTGGATCGGGTGGGTAATAGTGAGCAGTGTGTGTTGATGGCTATGGTGCCCTGGATGAATTCGGATCTTTATAAAATTTAAGGTGTGATTTATTGAAAAATAACATAAAAGGATTAAAGGACTACTTAAAGAAGGATAATTACTTTATATCTTATTTATTAACTCTACTATTAATCACTGTTATTATCACTTACTATAAAATCCAGGTTCAAATGACCATGGGGCCCATGTGGGATGCCTTTGATTTTCTGGCCAATGCAAAATACTTTGCCGGCCAGGGTTTTGGTTATATTGATCCAGCCAGACCACCTTTTTTATCATTCCTAACCTCTCTTTTATTTAGAGCAGGATTTGAATCAGAAATAGCTATTTTTATAGTGGATGGTATCTTATTTATTCTGGGAGTTATAGGACTTTATCTTTTCTTTAATTTACGTTTTAAACCATTATTGAGTTTCATAGGATCTCTATTTTATGTTTCCTTTCCAGTTGTATTATTATGGGTTGGGGCTGGTTATACCGATGTTGCCAGTGCATCTTTGTCCATTTGGGCACTTTATTTTACGGTGCTGGCAGTTAAAAGAAATAGTAAATTTTTTTACATATCTTTCCCAGTTTTTACATTAGCATTTTTAACCAGATACCCTTCAGCCATCTTAATATTCCCTATTGCTTTTTATGTATTGATAAACGACTCTCTAAAAAATAATTTAAAAGATATTATCATGGGAATAATTGCATCAATTCCCTTATTAATCCCGGCACTCATATTCTATTATAATAACTTTGGAAATCCTATAACTCCCCTCTTGGGGTTCTATTCAGCTACAACTGCTCAAACTGCAGGGCCCAGATTCGCCTACAACCCTGAAATATGGTACTATTTTAAAAATTCCCTTTACTCCTTAATTAACCTTGATTTTTTAAATAGCCCTTACTGGATTGTAATGATTATTTTCGCAGTTATAGCTGTTTTAATGGGCTACATGATTATTTTAGGAACTTATATTAATATTAGACAATTTTTAATATCCCGAAAAGAACGCTTAAACTTAAAAAACATTAAAAATAGGAAAATTTTATTCTTAGCTTGTTTTTTAGTATTATTTTTAATTAGTTTTAATAAGGTAAATTATTTAGTATCTATTTCAATTTTTTCAATAAGTAGTTATATTTTATATCTAATATTAAGAAGTGATGATTTAGAGAATCTGGATTTAGACATGCTTTTTTTACTCTGGCTAGCTTCTTATCTTATTTTTCATAGTGTATATTCTGTAAAAGTTATTAGATATTTTATTCCCATGGCCCCTGCTATTTCCTATTTTATTCTGATGGGTTTGAGTGGGTTTACTGAAAATACAAAGATTAAAATAAGGAATATTAGTATAAAAAATGGAATATATATTCTACTTGTATTTGCACTTTTAATTTCAAGTATTCAATTTGTGTATCAATTAGAACATGATCCTATAGCTAACGGCCAAAACTTTAGTTTAAATATTTCGGATAACGGGCAAAGAGAATTCATTATCCTCAACAATGATTATAGCGGCGAGCTATATCATGAGATATATAATACTCATAATGAATTAAAAATGATTAGTAGCTGGCTAGAAAATCATGATCCAGATTATAAAAATAAGATTATCTGCACAGACTATTTCTGGCCACACCTTAGATGGTACTTTAAAAAAAATATTTATGCTATAAATGTATTTGATAAAGAAAGAGATGGTGAAATAAATGATATTTTAATTGATAATGAAGTTGATTATTTTATAAGCTTAGCTTCTAACCAAAAATTAAATGACTATGAAATAATTGCTTCTTTTAAAACTAGATGGAGCAATATAATCATCTTTAAAAAAAAATAAATCTAATTTAATCATAACGTTATAATTTTAAATCTGCTATTGATAAATTTAGATAATCAAATAGGCTTTTAATAATATGTCAAAAAAAAAATTAATAATTACATTAACTTCTATTTTTTTAATAGTTTCCATAGCCTTATTTTTCAGAATAGAATCGGTTAATTTACCTGGAGTTGGAGCACAAAATCAGGAATTTTACAGGGATTTTGAAGGCAAACCCTATATGTATGAACTGGATTCATACTACAACTACCGCTTAACCAGAAATTATATTGAAAATGGACATCTTGGAGATAAAATAATTAATGGCCAGGAATGGGATTCTTATTCATATTCTCCACCAGGAGTACCAATGGATTATCCTCCGATGTTGATTTATATAACGGCATATATATATCATTTTATAAATTATTTTGTAACCATACCTCTACTTAATGTTGCTTTTTGGCTACCCTTACTAATTTCACCGTTAGCTGGAATTGCAGTTTATTTTTTTGTTAAGAGATTTTCAAATAATACAGCAGGAATAGTGGCAGGTATTTTAACTGTTATCACTCCTTTTTATTTGCTGAGAACAATCCCCGGCTGGTTTGATACAGACATGTTCAATGTTTTATTTCCGGTTTTGGTAGTTTGGTGTTTCATAGAAGCTCTTCAAGCGGATAATATTAAAAAAAAGGCATTTTATGCTTCCATATCCTCTATTTTAATGCTATTTTTCTCTATGGCCTGGAACGGATGGCAATATATTTTTTATATTATCATTTTCTTTACATTATTTTATATCATATGGGGTCTTATTAATGGTAAAAACGTTAAGGAATACTTATTTGTACTCTGCATATTTGCCGGAGGATCATTACTCTTAATATTAATATTTTTTGGCATTATAGAATTTTTAAAACCTTTTTATGGGCTTTTAGAACTTTTCAATTTGGTAGGTACTAATCCCTGGAGCCCCTGGCCAGATCTTTATATTATGGTTTCTGAATTACAAAGACCGTCTATTGGGGAAATAATATCTGAATTAGGTCTTGTTTTACCAATGGGTATAATGGGAATATTTCTTACATTTAGAATTTTAACAAATAATCAAATGAAAAAAATTTATTTAGGAAAAATGAGATGGTCTATATATTCTTTATTAGTTATATGGACGTTATTGGGATTCATATCTCTTTTAAAAGGAGCTAGATTCATACTGCTACTAATTCCTCCCCTTTCCATTCTGGCAGGAATCGCGGTGGGGATTTTATTTGATTATCTGAATAATATTTTTAAAAATAATAAAATTAGAAAAATTGCATATTGTATATTAATTATTTTTATACTGTCTCCCCAACTTATAATGGCAAATGAAAGCTTAAACTACGCCTTACCCATGTCCAATGATGATATTTGGAATTCTGCCCAATGGATTAGAAATAATACTTCTAATGATACTTTAATAATTTCTGATTGGAGTTATGGGCACTTTTTTAGTGCCATAGCGGAGCGTCCAGTAGCTTTTGATGGGCGTTCTGCCTATGTAGAAACGATACCTACCAGACAATTTTATGACTCAGATCTTACTTTTGATGAGAAAATACCCAATACTTCTAGGGAATACTGGATTAGCAGGGCTTTTTCAACCAGTAATGAAACTCTATCTGCTGGAATATTCCGCATGTTAGCAAATAGAGGAGATAGTGCCTATTTAACATTGGATGAGTATACTCATAACACTACTAAAACCGTGTTAATACTTAACGAGATTTTAGGAATAGATAAAGCATTAGCTTCTGAAGTTTTGATTAATAAATATAACTTAACTGAGAAACAATCAGTGGAAATATTAAAGTTTACCCATCCTGATAAGCTAAGGCCTTTTATAGTTTTAACCTATGATCGGATGATTAATACAGGATATTGGAATTTTTATTTTGGAAACTGGGATTTTGAAGAGGAAAAAGGAGGCAATTATACTTACTCGGTGGGAAATTTTGATTCTGATAATCCGGTTATAAATTCAACCAATGAAGTAATATTCGATTTGGAAAAGGGTGATATGACCTGGGAGAATCAGGAACCCTATTGTGTTATAGAAATAAAACAGGAAAATATAAAACGGAGATATGTAAATTCAAAAAGCAATTTTTGCATAGTTATTTTATGGGATGATGAAAAAACAGTGGTCATGGATAAGAAATTTGAAAATTCATTATTTACAAAATTAGTACTTCAAAAAGAAAATACTGAAAACTTTGAAACTATATATAAAAATAAAAAAGTAGTATTGTGGAAAGTTACATCTTATTAATAGTTGAATCGCGAGCAGTATCAATAACACTACTTATGTTGCCGGCAACGGATTGAGATATGTCAAACACGTATGATCCTGCAACCAATACTATTACCAATATTGCACCAATAAGTAGCACCATTTCGGCACTAATTTGCGCTTTTTCATCTATTAACATTATAACTTCCACTTATTAAATTATCCTTCTCGTGCTACATTAGTTCGGACTTCAGCAATATCTTGATCTGTGTTGAAATCTTGTCCAGTGAAGTAGGTCTGGTAGATAATTAAAGCAGCTATAGCAATAACAATCACACCACCGAATAATAGAATATATTCTGCTGCACCTTGTCCACTTTCATCTTTTAAAAAGTTCATGCGCCAACACCTCCATATGTTGTGTAATTAGTATCTTGTTGCATCTAATATATAAATTTATCAATGTCTTAATTAAACACAACCCAACACCAATCATTTAACTTAAATAAACTCACAAAGCCATTAATATTTATATTAGTTATTGTGAATATAATCACATAAAATAATAAAGGAATTAAAAATGCCTAGAAAATATGAAGTCCATCATGTGATAATCCAATCACTGGAAGAAAAAGATCTATCCAGGGTTGATTTATTAAAGCAGGTAAGAAAAAAATCAGGCCTGACTGTTTCAGATAAAACCTTAAATGAAGCATTAATGAGGCTTTTAAGGGATAATAAGATTACTGTTACCGGATATGATATTGGGATATATGAGGGAATATCAAGGGTCCAGTCTATGAAATCTGATGGGATAATATTCAGTAAAGTTAATACCGATCCAATTGAAATAGGAATCTTTCTAAAAAAATTAGAATCAGATAACCTGGAAGAGGCAAAAAAGGCCTTACATAAATTGAAAATTCTTTTTAGAATTAAGATGACTAAACTTAAAGGAATAGAAAATTCAAGTTCTGATAAATTCGATGAAATATTTACCAAAATTTTACGTTATATAAATACTCAGGATTTAAATCAAAAAAGAATAATTACCCAGAGATTGGCCTGGGCATTAAGTGATGAAAAAGATTCGCAAGAGATCTTAAAACAACTCTTGGCTGCTTTAAGGATTAATTAAATTTTATTAACTACGTTCTCTTGCTACATTAGTCCTTACAGTACCTAAATCATCATCTACAAATTCGGGACTGCCACTAAAATAATTTTGGTATATAATCAAGGCCGCAATTGCAATCACTATAACTCCACCAAATAATAAAATATATTCAGCGGCCCCCTGTCCGTTCTCATCCATTAAAATATCCATATATTTTCCTCCTAACATCAAATAATAATTATTTCATCATACTTTTATATACACTTTTCTAATAAAAAAAATTTATTTAAAAAAAAACTTCCTCCATAAGCAATATCCCTACCCAATAGTTTATTATTCAGAATATCAAATAAATAATCATTTATATTAATATGATGTTTTTATTGGGGGAGATTAAACATCTAATACTTATAAGGAGAATATTATATGATTGAAATGGGAGGCATCAGATGATATATTTAATAATTACTTTTGCAGGGTTAATCTTATTATTTGCCGGGCTTTATGCCATGTCTTTCGGATTTTCCACACCACCGAATTTTTTATTATTTTTTGCAGGTCTTTGTAGTTTTGTAATTGGGGTTATGCTGATTATATTGTTTGGTACACAGATAGACATGGCTGCTTTAAAATCTTCTAAAACTAAAACCAGGGTAGCTCCTTCTAAAGATAGAAGTAAAATGAGAAAACCACCCACCACGGTTAAGAAGATAATGGAAGAGAAAAAACCAGTACCTAAACCAGTAAAACCAGTAAAAAAAGCACAGGTAGTTAAAAAGGATGCCCCTAAAATCAAACCAGTAAAAGCCGAAGAAAAACCAACTAAATCCCCTCGTAAATTCTTGCGAATGCCCGGCCGGGGTAAAAAGAAAGCAGATTCTAAAGCCGTTGATGAAAAAGCCAAAGGAATAAAAGAAAAAGCAGTGCCTCCTGAAAAAAAAGAACTTAAAACTCCTAAAAGAGTACCTCGCAGGGCCCCTAAAGCTCCAGTAAAAGATAAAACAGATGAAGCTCCAGCAAAAGATAAATCACAAGCCGAATCTCCTGAAAAAGCAAAAAAAGAGACCAAAAAACCGGAACTTAAAACCATTAAACCAGTTAAAAAAATGGATAAAAATGACACTCACTATGTTAAAAACCGGCTGGATAAACTGAAAAAAGATTACATAGAAAATGTGGATGATGTGGAAGAATTGATTGAAGAAAGGTTGGATTCATTCAGAGGTGCTTTAAATCAAATCAGGTCGGAATCTAAAGCCCCCAGTATTATCTGGTCTTTTGATGCTGCTGATGTTCAGGATGCCATGAAAGAAACCATTATAAGTGCTGAAAAAAAAGTTATAATGATGTATCCCTGGATTAGAAATATAGATGTGGGTATTCTTAAAAAATTCATGGATACCAATAGCCGTATGATTATTCAGGAAGCCAGCCTGGATGATGATGCCGCAGTGGAGTTAATTAAAGTACTTCTGGATAATGATGTTCAGATTAAAACCATGCCTCATGTACATACGGTGGCGGTGGTTTCTGATGATAATCATGGTTTAATCATATCTACCGATCCTATCTATGAGAGCTTTGAAGTGGGTGTAATCTATAAGGATGAAAAATCCATTTCCGAGATTGAAAAATTATTTGAAGAAGCATGGGGACTTTCTAAAGATATAGAACTGGAGGCTAGCTAGTGGAAATACGATGGTTTGGTCACTCGGCATTTGAAATTGTCAGTGAAGAAAATCTAAAGATCCTTATTGATCCATTTATCAGTAACAATCCTTCCTGTCAGGTGGCGGTGGAGGATATAGGGGCAGATGTAATCCTGCTAACCCATGGTCATGCCGATCACTTTGGGGATGCTATGGAAATAGCCGACCGGAATAATGCCCTTTTAATTGCCAATCATGAGTTATCCATATTCCTAGCCCAGCAGGGTTTTGAAACCTTAGGTATGAATACCGGAGGATCTTGTATGGTTCAAAATGTTAAAATTACCATGGTTGATGCCCAGCACTCCTCAGATATTGACTTCATGGAAGAAGTGGCCCCAGGAGGCAGTGCCGCAGGTTTTATAATCCAGCTGGAAAATGGTTACCGTATTTACCATGCCGGGGACACCGGATTATTTGGGGATATGAAGCAGGTTATAGGGGAAATATTTAAACCAGATATGGCTATTTTACCTATGGGGGACCGGTTTACCATGGACCCGGAGGCAGCTTCTATTGCGGCTCAATGGATTTACCCTCAAAAGGTTATTCCCATGCATTATAATACTTTTCCCATTATACAGCAGGACCCGGATCATTTCGTAGAACTTGTTAAATCTAAAAGCCCGGAAATTGATGTGGTTATCTTAAAACCGGGCCAAACTTATCAGGAATAATATCGATGATAATAATTAATCTATTTACACTAAAAGAGTGATAAAATGCGTGAATTTTTCATGAGATTTTTAAATAAACTACTTAGAAGGGATGAAAAATTAAAAATTGGGCTTTATGGCCATCCTAATTCTGGAAAAACCACTCTTGCTAATACCATGTCTCAGGACTGGCTGGGAAAGCCTATTGGACTGGTTTCCAACATTCCTCACGAAACCCGTAGTGTTTACAGACAGGAAAGGGTTTCTATTAAACAGGACGGGGTGGAACTGGACTTTGATATAATTGATACCCCTGGAATTGCCACCAAGGTGGATTATAAAAACTTCCTGGAATTTGGATTATCCGAAGATGAAGCAAAAGAAAGAGCAAAAGAAGCGACTAAAGGGATAATCGAGGCTATTAAATGGTTGGATGATGTTACTGGAGTTTTACTGGTTATGGATGCCACCCGTGATCCATTAACTCAGGCCAATATTACCATTATCGGGAATTTAGAAGCTAGAAAAATTCCATTTGTAATAGTGGCCAATAAAATAGATATGGAGGAATCAAATCCAGATAGAATCATATCTGTATTTCCGCAACATACGGTGGTGCCTATTTCTGCTTTACATGGAGAGAATACTGGCGAATTATACATGTCCATGGTTAGAAAATTTAAATAATATTGGCGGGGTTGTAAAAATGGAAGGATTAAAAATGGATTTTCTATCATCTGATGCTCTTGAATCCCTCAGCAGCATGGAAAAGATTTCCATGATAGTCGATAGGGTTAAAGAGGGAGATTTGCTGGTAATTGAAGGCGGATTATCTCCAGCAGAAGAAGCAGAATTGATAGAAACCACTATGCGGGAAATTGATATTGAGCAATTTGTGGGAATTGATATATTCACCCTGGAAAAGGATGAAAGATCTTTTTTTGGGTTTTCTAAGAAAAGAAAAGTAGGCTTAACTATCATTGGTCCGGCCAATGTAATGAAAGCTGTTAAAAAGAAATCTAACTTCTTATCTATGATAGCAGAAATTGGTGATTCTGGTGCATCAGTGCATTAATTGTGGTGCTAAATTAAAAGCAACAGAAGAAATTCTTAAAGGCTGCCCCCAATGTGGTAGCAAATATTTCAAATACTCCAGCAAAGGAAAAAAAGAAAAAATAGAAGAAGTTAAAGGGGAATCCATTGAAACCATAATGGTAAAACAGCATGGAATCTATGAAGTGAATCTAAGTTCGCTTATGGAAGATGATTCCATAATAGTTTCTGATCAGGAAGGAAAATATGTGATTGATATCAATTTCCTTTTAAATAAAAAGATCAAAGACAAAAAGAAATCCAGGGAAATATAAACCTGGATTCTTGAACATTCTTTTTAAATTTTAATTCCAGCTATTTTTTTAAGGTAACAATATCACACTTACCGGAAGGCAATACCTGGATAACATCTTCCAGCTTGAAATTCCTGTTTTCATCTATTTTATTTAGTATCTCCTTGGCCACTGCTTCTTTTTTACCATAACCTGGTTTCAGGATAACATAATTATCTGTATACTTTTTAACCGCACTCACCGGCCCGGCCATTATCCGTTTTCCCTGATAATCCACCACCCCTACTGCCACCATTAAGGCAGCGCCCCGGATATAATTTCTACTTCCTCTAATTATAAAGGCACCTTTGGCTACGAATTCTCCGGATTGAGGTGTTTTTGATACTTGATCTGGTTTAACCCAGTAAACATCCTGTGAACCAAATCCTTTACTCCAGGCACTGGAAAAAGAAGCCGCAAATTCACCAGCTTCTTGGAGTGTTTCTTGGGAAATTTCCTCCTGATTTTTTTTGATTACCACTGA
The DNA here is from genome assembly GCF_018141185.1 of Methanobacterium alkalithermotolerans. Classification (NCBI taxonomy): domain Archaea; kingdom Methanobacteriati; phylum Methanobacteriota; class Methanobacteria; order Methanobacteriales; family Methanobacteriaceae; genus Methanobacterium; species Methanobacterium alkalithermotolerans. The sequence goes on from NZ_CP058560.1 coordinate 1,832,002, forward strand.
AGGGGCGCCATGGATATCACTGTGCAGGTAAATATCATTGTTTTCCAGGTGTTTTTTCACCACGATTTCATTGGTGTGGGCATCCCGCCCCCCAATAACCAGATTACCATCAGAACTTAAAAACCAGCGTAGTTTCTCAAACCATTTTAACTCTTTTTTAACTCTCTTTTGGGGGACCATGATGTTTTCTAAAGCCAGGTCTTTTTTCTTTTCCACTTTATCCAGTTTTTCCTTAGTTTTTTCTATGGCAATTAGAACTCCTTTTATCTTCCTTTTGGCCTTTTTAGCCTTTTCATAATAAATTTCAGCATTTTCCGGGATACTCTTTAAGGGGTCAATCATAACCTTCTCTTTTTCAATATTAAGGACCATAGCCCCCATTTTATCCATGGATTCCACTACCTGGGCTTCCTGGAGGCCTTTTTTCTTTCCTTCTTTTAGTATTTTCCTTATCTCTGCCCAGGAATACTTATTTCTTGCTTCTAAAATCACATTAACTAACTTTTCCAGGAGAGCATAATGGGCATAGATAAGATCCCCTTTTATGGTGGAGTTTTCTATGGTTTTTTCAAACTTTTCCAGGGTTTCTTCCTGGATTCTTAAACGTTTGGCATATTTATTAACCTTACCGGCCCATAATTCTTCCTGCACTCCCTTTATCTCTTTTCGTACTTTAGTGGAGAAAAACTCATCAGAGGCTTCATTGTAGGTATCAAAGTATGTTTTAGTAGTATTCTCATAAATTTCCAGCTCCAAAGGTAGCACATCTTCTTTATCACCTGAAACTATATGGGGCTTGAAATCATGATTTATTAAAGGTTCAAATAAGTTTAATATGGTTTCATAGAGAGTATCTAACTCTGATTTGGATATTTCAGCTGCAGTTATATTTTTATCCAATTTGCTGCGCTCTATTATTTCCTCGGCATATATACCTCCCAGACCATTTCGGGCCAGGGTACGTATCAGGTCACTATCTGATTTGGAAAACATTTCTCTTAATTGGGTTTTTTCCAGTTTTAAAGGGTTAATTCCTCTATCTGGAGGGAATTTATACTCTTCCCGGGATGAAATTTGCCTATCGCTCCATAATTTTCGTTTTAATGGAAGTATGATGTTATTATCTTTGTTAAGGAGTATTATGTTTCCTTTTGCAAATAATTCTACAATGAGAGTGTATTCTTCTTCTTTTGAGATTTTTATTTCCACTACCCGGTCGAAGTTGTGTTGTTTGACCTGGTTCACCATCCCTCCTTTTATATATTTTCGGAGCATCATGGGAAAGTTGGGAGGTAATTTAGGATTTTCCATAGGGTACTGGGAAGTATGCATACGGACACCTGCCTGAAACACTACATCAACTCTTCCTTTACCTTTAACATGAAAACGAATAATAATGGTGTCCTTGGTAGGTTGATAAGCTTTATCTACTCTGGAACCAACCAGTAAATCATTAAGTTCGTGGCATACAGCATAAATATCTACATTGGACATTTTTTTCATTTTAACACCAGGGTGAGATTTATTTTAATTTAAGATAATTTTATATTACAGGAATTTAATAGGAAATTAAATTTTAAAATAATATAGAAATATTTTCAGTTATCATAACTGATTATCCGGATAGCACCGGAGTTAAGGATGATAAGTATATTTATTAAACCTTAACTATTAATAATGTTGACAACTGGTAAATAAGTATAGAAATTTAATTTTATGGAGGAATAATGATGGATGTTGATGCTAAAATGGCAGGTATTCATGTTGTTGGGGCTATAATAGCCGCATTTGTATCTTTCACCATATCCAATGGATCAATTGCAGCATTAGGGAATAATCAAGCTCTTGGAACTTTGGCAGGTCTGGTAATATTAATAATTGTAGGAAACCTATCTGAAAGAATATTAGGTAAAGAAGCAGTAGGTGGATTTAAGGGTTGGCTATGGAGCGGTATTGTGCCCTTCATGTTCATCTGGTTTGTGGCATGGTCCATGCTACTTAACCTGACATAATTTTTTTTTATTTTTAAGATTTTATTTTCAAACTAAATTTCTTTTTTTTTAAAAAAATAAGGTTTAAAAACCTATAGGGTTAAAAGAAAAGTCCATACAAAGACGAATATCAGTGCCAGAATAAATACCAGTGGGGCGAATATCCTGCTTACAGCTACAATGGAACTGATAGTAGCTACAAGTTCGGTGGCATTGGTAGGCCCTAAAGTTTTCAAATTTTCTATTTTACTTAATTTACAACCTGCCTGAACAACTTCCAGATCTTCAACTGCTTTTTGGGTAGATTCAACTATTTTATTTATTATCTCATCTGCCTTTTTATTACCCACCGGATTATGTCCTCCGGCTAAGGTATTCACAGAATGAGTATCGGTGGTCATTACTTCCACCTGATCTATACCCTGGGACTTTACAGCATCTATGATCTTCTCCCTGAATCCAATAATCATGTTATTTGAGTCTAATAAAATATAGGCCATTTTTTGCCCGTTAACTTCTATCACCATAACTTTAACTCCGCTTTCACCTATTCCTTCTACCCGGGATAGGTTAACCAGAGGATCATGACTGCATCCCACCTGTATAGATCCATACTGATCCAGACATTCAATTTTTTCAACAGCTCCCATTAAATGGAAAACTTCCTTATTACCGGGAAGTACACGGCCGGATTCACCTTTAAAGCAGTTATGGCAATCAACAAGTATTATATTTTCAGCAGAACACCTATTTTTGGCCAGGTTTATCATGGCCAGCCCCACTCCAAAATCAATATCATCAAAGCCCTCTGGAGCAAAGGTGGCCATTAAAAGTAAATCATCACCAAAAAATTGAGCCCCTAATTTTGCTTTTTTGTTACCTAACCTTACAAATGTACTGGCTTTATCTGAATAAGAAATATCATCCAGGGAGCTTTTTATAGCATCCTCCACTTTCACTATTTCATTGGTGGATACCGGATTGAAGTCATGGGTGGAGGGCCCATGGGCTACCATGGTGAAATGATCAAACTTTTCCGCCAGTATGGTGGGCATATTGGAACCACCGATACTCCCAATAGGTCCGGGATGAACACAGGGACTAATAAAAAGAGCCTTAATGCCTTTTTTTGTTTTAAAACTCACTACTCCTACTAAGGTATCTATAGGTTCTCCTATTTCTTCAAAAAGCCCTTCCAATGCAGTAGAACCTTCAGTGATATGGGAAATAAATAAGCTTAATAATTCCAATCCACCCAGTCCCAGATTTTTACGCATAGGTGATTCAATTACCACTACAAAAGAATAAATTGCTAAAATGAGTATGGAACTGGCAATGATGATTTTTAATAAAAAGGCCAGCACACTGATGTAGCCTATAGCTGCAACCACGGTGGTGGATACAAATAATACCACAATCAACATACTGATTATTAGGCCGGGCTGGGCTGAGGCTATTAATACGGAATTAAGAAGACTAATATTGGAAGTACCCCATATGACCAGGGTCCTGAAAGCGAAAATTAATGCAAAACCAAATATCAAGGAATCCAGTATAACATTAATTTCAAAAATGGTGGAAACTGCACAGCCTATTAAATAAATAATGGAGATTATGCCCATGGAAAATAAGGCTAAAAACATGGATTGTTTCATCTTCATTTTTCTTCCATTAAGGGAGTTTACCCAGGGCTGGGTAATAGCCCCACTCATAATGGATCCCAATCCAAAAATCAAAAAACCAGCAGAGCCACCATAGATTATATCCTGCAGTAAGCTAACCCCCGGGGTGGGATCAATTGAAAATCCAATAGAACCTACGATGAAACTTAAAAAAACCATTGTAAATAATGAAATTTTTGTTTGGGGCAGACTGAGCATGTATTTACTCAGGCCCATTACATTATTCATACTAGACATATCATACCTCTTATAATCACGATTTATCAGTGAAACAATAATAATATAAAAACATATTCCTATTTTTTATTGAGCAAAGTACTATATTAAGTGATGCTGTTTTAGTATATTTTAAATAAATTATAATGCAATTAAGATTATCTTATTATAATTATAGTGCCTTTATTTGGAATATCATCTTTTAGGTCAAGTTAGGGGATTATCTTATTATAACTACTGTTAACTTGTTATCCCCCTCTATAATAATAAAATCAGGTGATGGAATCATGGAATTTAAACTTAAAACACCTCTTAAAGCAGAAGACATAGGAAAATTAAATACCGGGGATGTGGTATACATTTCTGGAACTATTTACACCGCCAGGGACAGGGCCCATCAAAGAATTATCCAGGAAGGCGCCCCTCATGATTTAGAAGGCTCGGTAATATTTCATGCAGGCCCTATTATAAAAATTGAGAAAAATAAAAATTCTACTGATTCCCTAAAAGTTACAGATGCTGAAATGGTAGCGGTTGGTCCCACCACCAGTACCCGGATGAATCCTTTTCAACGGGAAACAGTTGAAAGAGGGGTTTTAGCCGTTATTGGCAAGGGAGGGATGGATGATGATACTTCCCAGGCCCTGGTTGAAAATAATGCAGTTTACCTGGCGGCAGTAGGGGGCTGCGCTGCTCTTTATGTTAAAACGGTTAAATCCATTAAAAATGTCCATTGGTTAGATCTGGGAGTACCTGAGGCTATATGGGAATTGGAAGTGGATAATTTCGGTCCGCTGGTAGTGGCCATGGATTCTAAAGGTTCTAATTTATATAAAAAAGTTGAAAATAATATTAAATCCAGAAATAAATCAAATTAAGGGATAATATATAATGGAAAAAGATTTGATCAGGTTGGATAATTATATTGATACCCATGTCCACACCGCCCCGGATATAAAACCCCGTATATGCTCTGATCGGGAAGCAGCCACCACTGCCCGGAATGAAAATATGGCCGGATTGGTTATCAAGTGCCATGTGGAATCTACAGCCACCCGGGCATGGATAGCACAAAAATATTCTAATATTCCGGTTATAGGAGGCATATGTCTTAATTCCAGTGTAGGGGGTATTAATCCCTCGGCAGTTAAAATCTGTGCCCAGTTAGGGGGCAAAATAGTATGGTTACCCACCATCTCTGCTGGAGAAATACCACTTGATAGTGATAAATTGGAAGAAATACTGGCCCTGGTGCGAGATTATGACCTGGTACTCTCCACAGGCCACCTGGGGGTGGAAAATATTTTCAGAGTACTGGATCTGGCCCATAGCTGGAATTTAAAACGCATCCTTATTAATCATCCCCTAACCGGTGTTATTGGTGCCACCATAGATGAACAAAAAGAAATGTCCGGTTATGGATATTTAGAACATTGTTTTGTGGCCTGCATGCCCCAGCATGATGGGCTGGAACCTCAAAAAATAGCCCGGGCTATACAGGAGGTGGGAGCTCAAAAGTGCATCATGGCCACTGATTTTGGCCAGACACATAATGATATTCCGGTGCAGGGTTTTAAACAATTTATTCAGGCAATGCTAAATGAGGGAATTACAAAAAAACAGATTGATACCATGTGCCGGGATAATCCCTGTAACTTACTTTTTTAGCATATATACCAAAAACCCCTGATAAATCTTCATTTATATCTAGATAGATGGATCAAAATTATGAAGTAATTATGGATAATTTAAAATTAAAAAAAACCGGACCTGATCTTTTTTTACCCTGATAATTAAACTTATAACATTACTGATAGATAATAATAAATACCAAAGAACTTGAAAAAAAACATTTTACTGTAATTGATAATTTTCTAATAAAGTGATATTATGAGTGATAAACAAGCACAAAAAGCTGAAAAGGAACTCAAGGCCCGTATGAGATTATTTAAAAAACTCTTGAAAGATGAAAAAGAGAAAATTAAATTCTATGATGGTATTTGTGGTTCAGAAATTTTAGTTCGTTTAGAGTTATTCTTACCATCAGATAATCCTGATAAATTTGTGGATGGAATAATACTGTATATGAATGATTCCGGTAAGATAGTTGATGCTGAATACTACTTTAAAGAATTAGAAGAAGGTGCCATCACCCGAATTTCTGATGAAGATTTAAAAGTAGTGCAGGAACTATTCCAGGATGAATTTTCACTGGAAATAGAGTAATTAATAATCACCAGGGATTATTTATTTAACATCTCTTTTTTTTATTTTTTAATTTTTAGCTTTATCTTCACTTATTATCTTATTATTTTAAGGAGAGTAATGTGTTTGGGGGATGTGGACCTTTTTTTAAAGTTATATAACCTGCAAAAAAATCTTAACTATATATCCCATGAGATACATAACTTTTATGGTTATTTACAATCTTTATTCATCTTTTATCTATTTAAGATAAAATAAATGGAGGACATAAAAATGCGCAGCTTTGAAAAACTCACTTCATTGAAGGACTATATACCTTTAAAGAAGAAAGAGGCAGGCGATAAAGCTATTGGACTGTTAGTAGACGGACCCAACATGCTTAGAAAAGAATTTAGCCTTAATTTAGATTTAGTTAGAAAAATAATGGCGGATTATGGTAATATGCGTGTTGGGAAAGTACTTCTTAACCAATATGCATCAGATAAGCTTATAGAAGCAATAGTAAACCAGGGATTCACACCTATTGTAGTGGCAGGAGACACTGATGTTTACATGGCCGTGGAGGCTATGGAATTAATTTATAATCCTAGTATTGATGTTGTTGCCCTGATGACTCGTGATGCTGACTTTTTACCAATTATTAATAAGGCCAAAGAAAATGGAAAGGATACCATTGTTATTGGAGCAGAACCGGGATTTAGTGCTGCTTTACAAAACTCTGCTGATGAAGCTATTATTCTAAAATCAGAACCTAATAAAAATAGAAATCCCCATCCTTCTCCTGATAATAATTCTAATAATCATAAAAATGAGGATAAATCTGATTTCCTTAATCAAGAATAATTTATTTACAGGTAGACTTAACATGCTTATTAAAACTAATTTAGATGAAGTAAAAAAAAGGGAAACTGCTCTTTTTTTTATTAATGAACATATCCAGAAAAATGGTCGCAGGGATTTATATGATTTAACTGGTTTATCTGGAGCATATTTACTAAAAAAAGAGGATTTTGAAGTTTTAGAAACCTATGTGGGTCCGGCCGTATTTGAAAAAATGCTGGATGAATATGGAAAGACCCATTTAGGTGGAGAAAAAATTTTAGGATTTAATCGCACCAGTGCAGGTATTCTGGCTACTATTTTAGCACTGGTTAAAAAAGATAGTACCGTGGTTCACTACCTCCCTGAACTACCTTCCCATCCTTCTATCCCTCGCAGCACCCGGCTGGTGGGGGGGCATTATCTGGAATTTGATAATTTAAAAGATTTTATTTTACCCGAAAACACCTCTCTGGTGGTCATAACCGGATCAACCATGGATCATAAGGTGATTTCTGAGGAAGAATTTAAGCAAATAATTAAAAAAGCCCATTCTCATCCCGGGGGCAAAATTCCAGTGCTGGTGGATGATGCCTCAGGAGCAAGGTTAAGGACTATTGTTTTCAATCAACCTTCTGCTATGGACTTAGGTGCTGATTTAGTAGTAACCAGCACCGATAAACTAATGGACGGACCCCGAGGCGGTCTAATGGCCGGTAAATCGTCTTTAATTGATGAAATCAAATCAAAAGCCCATCAATTTGGTTTAGAAGCCCAGGCCCCTCTAGTTGCAGGTATGGTAAGAGCTCTGGAACAATTCGATCCAGAGAACATATTAAATTCCCTGGATAAAAAGAAAAAATTAAAAAAATTACTAAATCAAGAATTTGAAGGATTTAACGAAACTCCTACCGGAGTGATGATTTTACCCCGGGATATAGCTTTAGAACTGGAAAAAAGAAATATTGATACCCTTTTAAGTCCTGATGATCTATCCTTTTTATGGGCTATGATTTTATTAAAAGAATATGGAGTTATCACCATACCTGCTGTGGGGATGCCGGGTGCTTCTCCTACACTTAGACTGGATATGGCTTCTTTTGATGGAAAAAAATTGGAATTAAATGAAATAAAAAATATTTTAAAGGGCTCCTTTAAAAAATTGGAAATAATAGCTCCCCACATAGATAAATCTAAAGACATTCTTTTTAAAAAATAGATGATTCATATCCCACTAATTTTTTTTAAGGGGTTATTTTTTTTGATAGAAATAGATGGTTCTTCTGGCGAAGGAGGAGGAGCAGTGGTTCGAATCTCTGCTGCCCTGGCTTCTCTTACTTCTAAAAAACTTAATATAAAGAATATAAGGGCCCAAAGACCTCGTAAAGGCCTTTCATCCCAGCATTTAATGGCACTAACTGCCCTCTCCTGGCTATGTAATGCAGAATTTCAGGGTTTTCATACAGGTTCTGAGGAAATTTTTTTTTGTCCAGGCAAATTAAGGGGAGGGAATTTGGAATTAGATATAAAAACTGCGGGAAGCATGGCCCTGGTATTACAGGCATTTATGATACCCGCACCATTTGCCCCTAAAAAAGTAGAAATAACTCTAAAAGGAGGTTCTGATGTTAGATGGGCCCCACCATTCGATTATCTAAAATATATTACCCTGCCTATTTTAGAACTAATGGGATATAAATGTGGGATAGAGCTAATTCAAAGAGGTCATTACCCTCGTGGAGGTGGAATTTTAAAAGCTGAAATTTTACCTGTAAAAAAATTAAATCCTTTAAAAATTTTAGAACCTGAAATTGACTCCATTAAAGGAATTTCTCATGCCACCAACCTTCCCCTACATGTGGCTGAAAGGCAAGCTTTAGCTGCTCACAAAATTCTTGCTAAAACGGGTTACGAGGTGGATATAGCAGTAGAACATAGCACCAATAATTTATCCCCTGGTTCGGGTATTGTGGTCTGGGCCCAGGGAAATACTCGCATAGGAGGAAATGCTTTAGGAAAAAGAGGTAAATCTGCTGAAAAAGTTGGCGAAGATGCTGCTAAAAATATACTATATTCTCTGGGAAGGGAAGCCACTTTAGATAATTATATGGGAGACCAAATTATTCCCTACATGGCCCTGGCAGGCGGGTCCTGTTTTAAGATTCCCACTTTAAGCTCCCATGCCCGTACCAATATACAACTGGTTAAAAAAATAACTGGGAAAGTTTTCAGGGTACACCCCCGGGAGGAAGTGGTGGAAATTAGTACAAAATGAGAAAATTATAGGGGAATATAAAGAATTGTTTTTTAACTGACAACCATTTCCCTAAAAAAAAAAATTAAATAGATGACTTATTTTTCTCTAAGCCCAGGAATAAAAAATAAATATCCTATTATTTTTCAATATGTATACATTCTCCCGATATTACTTTACGGAGTGTATTATCATCTAATTCTAAAATAAGGGCTCCGGTGTTGGTTATGCCTATTGCTTCCCCTCTTACAATTTTTCCCAGCCTTTTTCTTACTTCCACATAACTACCAATGGTGGTGGATAGATTTCTCCAATCATTGAGAATATCAGGGAAATTACCTGATTTAAATTCTTCGTATGTTTCTTCAAATATCTTAGATAGGCTTTGAACCAGTTTCACACGATCTATTTCCTCTTCTAGTTCTTTTTTTAAGGAAGTGGCCAGGTGAACCACCTCTGAGGGGAAAATTTTAGTATCTACATTGGCATCAATTCCAATACCCACCACCACATAATCCACGGTATTGAATTTAGCATTTGCTTCGGTTAAAATTCCACAAACCTTTTTGTTTCCAATAAGAATATCATTAGGCCATTTGATTCCCACATCCAATCCAAATTCCTTTTTAAGAGTTTTTGCAACAGCAACTCCGGTCATTAAGGTGAGTTTAGGGGCATCAGCCGGGGGTATATGGGGCCTTAAAATAGTAGACATCCATATTCCACCTTCAGGAGAAATCCATTTTTTACCCCTTCTGCCTCTTCCCCTACTTTGTGTTTCCGCAATGACCATGGTTCCTTCTTCTGCTCCCTTTTCCGCCAGTTTCTTAGCCATATTATTGGTGGAATCAACTTCAGAGAAATAATGTATTTCACGACCAATGTATTTGGTTTCCAGATCTCTTTTTATCTCAAAGGGCAATAATAGGGTGGAAGACTCTTTTAATCTATATCCTAAATTGGATGAAAAATCGAATTGATATCCTAATTCTTTTAATTTATCTATATTGGTTTCTACTTCTTCTGGAGAAATGTCTAAATTGGAAGCAAGTTCCTCATGAAAAACATATTTTCCTTTATTTTTATGGAGAATATCTAATAATTTTTCCTGCATGCATTAATCCCCCTTTTAATAGTTCATTTTTTAGAAGTTTGAACAGATTTCATGTACGATCCCACCGCCGCAGATATGGCTGCCACTTTTTTTCCAGGTAAGAATGTGGATTTTAGACGGTTTTCCATTTCCTTATCTTGTGCTATGACTTTCTCCATGTTATCCTGTATGCCTTTGTGGTGTTCATCCACAAAATGGGTGTTAAGCCTTCCTTGTTGGAATGCTTCATGGTTCATAATGGCTTTATGGAAGGGAATGGTTGTTTTTACACCTAATATCACATATTCTCTCAGGGCACGTTTCATACGGTTTATGGCATCATTACGGCTGGGGCTCCATACAATTAGTTTGGATATCATGGAGTCATAAAAAGAGGGTATGGTGTAATTCATGTAAACCCCACTATCTACTCTTACTCCAATCCCTCCAGGAGATCGATAACCAGTTATTTTACCCGGGTTAGGAGCAAAGTCTGACAGAGGATCCTCAGCATTTATCCGGCATTCTATGGCATGCCCATTCACTTCAACCTCTTCCTGGGAACAGCAAATTTCATTTCCAGCCGCAATTTTAATTTGTTCTTTAACCAGATCCACATTGGTGATAATTTCTGTTATGGGATGCTCCACCTGGATTCTGGTATTCATTTCCAGGAAATAAAAATCTCCATTGGAATATAAAAATTCCACAGTACCTGCATTAGTGTAATCAATGTGTGTAGCAGCTTTAATAGCAGCAGAACCCATTCTTTCTCTAAGATCTTCGGTCATGATAGGAGATGGTGCTTCTTCAATTAATTTTTGATGTCGACGCTGTATGGAACATTCCCTATCTGCCAGGTGTATGGTATTTCCCTGTTCATCCGCCATTATCTGAAATTCAATATGCCGGGGTTCTTCCAGATACTTTTCAATATAAACGGTGGAATCTCCAAATGCAGATGAAGCAACAGATTGGGTAGATTCTATGGCCCTTACCAATTCATCTTCTTCATAAACAGTTCTCATCCCAATACCGCCTCCTCCAGCTGAGGCCTTAACAATTACCGGATAACCAATTGATTCTGCTATTTTTATCCCTTGATCTATGCTGGAGATTCCTTTATCCGTACCGGGTATCACTGGAACATTTGCCGCGCGCATAAGTTTTTTAGAGGTTATTTTGTCTCCCATGGCTTCTATAACTGAACCTTTGGGCCCTATGAGTTTGATACCATGTTTTTCACATTCTTTACCTAAATTAGAGTTTTCTGCTAAAAAACCATAGCCGGGGTGGATGGCATCTGCTTTTGACTTTTCAGCTATATCTATAATTTTTTCAATGTTCAAATAACTCTCGGAAGGAGTTGATTCGCCTATATGGTATGATTCATCGGCGTATTTAGCAAAGAGAGAAGTTTTATCTGCATCAGAGTAAATAGCAACACTATCAACCTCCAACTCACGGCAAGCTCTCATTACCCTTATGGCTATTTCGCCTCTATTGGCTACCAGGATCTTGTCAAACATTTCTTGTTCTCCTTTTTCTAGTTAGGAATTATTTCATTATTTTATAAATTCTAAAAGAACTCATTATTTAAAATAAGTTTTCAGGGGACTGTTTACCATTCTTTAAATACACTCATCACGTTACTTTTAGTTATATATATTCAATTTTTATCTAATTAATATTATATATGACTCCTTAATAATTTGCTCTTGCTATAACGGCTTATTGATTAATATTAATAAAGCCCCCTAGTATCAAATCATAAGTTACTTCCCCATCATTATATTAATTAATAGTACTTGATTATTGAAAATTGATCTTTCCTTAAAAATTATTTCAAATTGAGTACTATCCTTAGATTGGTAATGAATGAATCCTCAGATTATCATCCTCTAATAGGCATAAAACCAGGAGATAAAATGAATTCCAGTCCAAAGATTATTAAAAAGAAAAAACATCTGGAAATGGCATTGCAGAATATTCCCGGCCATATTAACCCCAAGGTAGAATTAGAACAGTATTCCACTCCTTCTATTATTGCATCAGATGTATTATGGAATGCATTTCGTTTAGGGGACATAAAGAATAAAAAAGTTGCAGATTTAGGATGCGGGACCGGAATTTTTGCAAAAGGCACTGCTCTTTTAGGTGCCCGCCTGGTTTGGGGCATGGATAAAGATAGGGAGGCCATTGAAAAAGCCAGAGAAATTTCTAAAAAAATGTCCTTACAGGATATCATTACCTACACCTCCCTGGATATTCATGATATTTCCCGGGATTTAAACAACAAATTTGACACAGTTATACAGAATCCTCCTTTTGGATCCCAGTCCAGATCAAAAAGGGGAGCTGATAGGGTTTTCATGGAAAAATCGCTGGAACTATCTCCGGTAGTATATTCTTTTCACATGGCTGAAACTGAGAACTTCCTGGAAAAATACTGGAATAAGTTAGGGTCAATAATTACCCATAAGTTTTATTATCACTTTCCACTACCCCAAATCTATCATTTTCATAAAAAAGAACTTAAAGACATAGAAGTTATAGTCTTACGGGTTGAAAGAAACAGAAACTAATTTTAAGATTATTAACTATTTATATGAAGTTAATTTAGTTTTGTCTGATTTTCAATCGTCATATTAACTGCTTTAAAGAAGAACATTAAACAGAAACTTTAAATACCATATTAAACTACATTAACTAACCTACATTCTAGTAAGAGTATTGGTATGCAGCATGAGCTGCCCGGTATTATATTTGATATATAATACGGTGTTAGAAAGTTTGCCTAGTTGGAACTATAGCAATATTTATAACCTATGAAAACAAATAGTGGAAGATGAATACAAGGCATTTATCACTTTTCATCCCGGATTCACTAACCGCGGAGACAAAAGATCTAAAGTTAAAAACATATAAAGTGGGCTTAATTGCTAGATCAGCGGCTATATTCAGGGCGAAACGGGTTGTAATTTATAAAGACGATGCTGATCCCGATGAGGCAAACTTCATCAGGGATATTCTTACTTATATGGATACACCTCAGTATCTTCGAAAGAAGGTCTTTCCTATAAGGAAGGAGTTAAAGCATGTGGGTATTCTCCCACCACTTAGAACTCCTCACCATCCTACAGGTACACCCGGCGAAGGCGATTTTAGGCAAGGATTGACTTTAAAAAGAACAAAGAAAGGAACCTTTGTTGATATAGGTGCTGAAAAACCTGCTTTTTGCAAGGAACAACTCACCGTAAATAAAGTGCTGAGCTTTAAAATAACCAAGCTGGGTAAAGAGATAATAGTTGACCCTGACCAACCAGATGACACATACTGGGGATATGAAACATTATCTACGAATAAAAATCTTCACCAAAGTTTAAAGTTAGTAAAACCGGAAGTTGTTGTGGCAACATCCCGTTATGGAAATCCTATAACTTCTATTTTAGATGAAGTAAAATCTAAGGTAAAAAAAGCCAATCATTGGGCTATTTTGTTTGGCGGTCCTTATTCCGGCTTACCCGATTACGTTTCCAGCCAGAATTTGGCGGATTTTGAGGTGAACATGGTTCCATCTCAGGGTACTCAAACCATAAGGACCGAAGAAGCGGTTTTATCTACTTTATCCATATTTAATTTGCTCTTAAACTTAGAATAATCAGGAAAAATGGAATATTTTGGAATGTAAGGAGGTTATATTAAATGGCTAGACATCACCAACCAAGAAAAGGATCAGTTGCATTTAGTCCTAGAAAAAGATCAGCCAAAGAGACACCAAGGATCAAGTCCTGGCCAAAGTCAGAAGAACAGGGTTTATTGGGTCTTGCTGGTTATAAAGTGGGCATGACTCACATTATGATGGTAGACAACACTAAAAATTCCCCTACTGAGGGAATGGAGATTGCTACCCCTGTAACTATTATGGAAGTACCACCTGTTTTTGTAATGGGTTTCCGTGCTTATGAGAAAACCAGTCGCGGTCTTAAGGCCCTGACAGATGTTCTCGCAGACAATCTGAATGAAGATCTTTCCCGGAAAATAAAACTTCCTAAAGACTATAATAAAGATAAATCACTGGCCAATATTCAGGAAAACATGGATTATGTGGTAGAAATAAGGGCTTTGATTAATACAAATCCCCGGGTAACCAGTGTACCTAAAAAGAAACCAGAGATATTTGAATGTGGACTGGGGGGTAAAACTCCGCAGGAACAATTGGATTTTGCTCTGGAAGTACTGGGCAAAGAAATCTCTGCCAGGGATGTTTTTGCAGATGGAGAACATGTTGATTCCATTGCAGTTACCAAGGGTAAAGGTTTCCAGGGCCCGGTTAAAAGATGGGGAATCAGAATTCAGTATGGTAAAGCTGCCCGAAGTAGTAAAGCTCGGCACGTAGGTTCCATAGGACCATGGACTCCTTCCAGGACCATGTGGACTGTTGCCCAAGCTGGTCAAATGGGATACCATAAAAGAACTGAATATAATAAAAAAATCTTAAAGATTGGAGATGCATCCGAAGTCGATGCAGTCAACCCTGATGGTGGTTTTATCAAGTACGGTCTGGTAAAAAATGATTATCTGATTATTAAAGGTTCATTACCTGGCCCTTCCAAGAGGCTCATAATATTAAGAAAAGCCATAAGGGCCCATGGAAAACATAATGACGCACCTCAGATTAATTATATCAGCACCGCATCTAAACAAGGTGTATAATTATTTTAACTTTAAGAGTGGTTTAAATGAAAAAAATTAAGGTTTATTCACTGGAAGGCGAAATTACAGAAGAGATTGAGTTGCCTGAAATATTCCTGGAAGAATTCAGGCCTGACCTTATTAAAAGAGCAGTGATTTCCGCACAGACCGCCCGAATACAGCCATGGGGTGCTAATCCTATGGCAGGTAAAAGAACTACTGCAAAATCATTCGGTGCTGGTAGGGGTGTGGCAATGGTGCCTCGTGTAAAAGGTAGTAGACATCCTGCAGCTTCTAAGGCTGCTTTTGTACCTCAAAGTGTTGGAGGTAGGAAAGCTCATCCTCCAAGATCTCAAAAGGTTCACCATGAGAAAATAAATAAAAAAGAAAGGAGATTTGCTATCCGTTCGGCAATAGCAGCTACAACCAATCAGGAACTGGTTGAAAATAGAGGCCACCGAATGGCCAATGTCCCTCAAATACCTCTGGTGGTGGATGATGAACTATGCAAAATTAAAAAAACCAGAGAAACCCGGGAAATATTCAAAAAACTGGGGATTATGGATGATGTAGTTCGAGCTAAAGAGGGTAAGAATATACGGGCTGGAAAAGGTAAGATGCGAGGTCGAAAATATAAATCACCTAAAGGACCACTAATAGTTGTTGGAGAAGATAAAGGCATAGGATTAGGTGCTAGAAACCACCCTGGTGTGGATGTAGTTTCTGTTGAAAATTTAAATGCTGAATTGCTTGCTCCAGGAACTCATCCCGGGCGATTGACCATTTTCACTAAATCTGCTGTAGAAAAATTAGGGGAGCTCTTTCAGTAGAGTTTAAAATATTTAGTAAAATAGGTGGGATAGTATGGATCCTTATGCAGTTATAGTAAAACCTCACATAACAGAAAAAAGCATGAATTTAATTGATCAAAATAATGAATTAACATTTGTGGTATTGAGAACCAGCAATAAATCTGCTATTCGGAAATCTTTTGAAGATCTCTTTGCAGTAAAAGTGGAAAGTGTTAATACTCAAATCAACTCCAAAGGCCTCAAATTAGCCTACATTAAACTGGCGGCCGAACACAAAGCGGAAGACATAGCAGTTAAAATGGGAGTATTTTAATTAAATAATTATTTAGATATTCTAAGTTTAACTTGGAGGAATAATAAATGGGAAAACGTTTGATTTCACAAAGGAGAGGACGGGGGACTCCTACTTACACCAGTGCTTCGCACCGTTTCAAAGGAAAAATTGAGTACCGCTCCTACGACGAACTCGAAAAAGAAGGTAGTTTGAAGGGTAAAGTAGTAGAAATAATGCATGACCCGGGAAGAAGTGCACCGGTGGCCATGGTTAAATTTGAAAATGGTGAAAAAAAGCTCATTTTAGCCCCGGAAAGTATACAAATTAATGATGATATTGCCTGTGGAATTTCTGCACCAATAAGTCCGGGAAACTCATTACCTATTGGAGAAATTCCAGAGGGTACTCCTGTTTACAACATTGAAAATAGACCTGGAGATGGTGGCAGATTTGTTAGATCTTCAGGAACTTATGCTTCTTTAATCACTCATGACGTGGATAAAGCAGTTATTGAACTTCCATCTGGTGAATTAAAATCATTTAATCCCCAATGCAGAGCTACAATAGGTGTAGTTGCTGGTGGAGGAAGAAAAGAAAAACCATTCCTCAAAGCAGGTAATAGATACCATTCCTTAAAAGCAAAGGGTAAAAAATGTATGACCGTTAGAGGAGTGGCTATGAATGCAGTAGATCACCCTCATGGTGGTGGAAACAGACAACACCCCGGACGGCCTACAACTGTATCCAGAAATGCTCCACCAGGACGTAAAGTTGGTTCAATTGCAGCAAGAAGGACAGGGAAGCGTAGATAAATAAATATTAGGAGGTGGCTGATTGGCACGTAAAGAATTTAAATATCGCGGATACACTTTAGAAGAACTTCAGGACATGCCACTGGACAATGTAATACAAATATTACCATCCAGACAAAGGAGATCCTTAAAAAGAGGATTTTTACCCCGGCAGAAAAAAGTGTTGGAACGAATACGAAAATTGAAAAAAGAGACAAATAAAGGTGGTAGACCCCAGATTATTAAAACTCACTGCAGGGACATGATTATCCTCCCTGAAATGGTGGGGATGACCTTTGGAATTTACAATGGTAAAGAATATGTGCAGGTACAGATCCAAGCGGAAATGATTGGATCTTACTTTGGGGAATACGCACCAACCAGACAGAAAGTTCAACATGGAGATCCCGGAATGGGAGCTACCAGATCATCTATGTTTGTACCTCTCAAATAAGGAGAATGAACAATGGCTAAAATTAATTACGCTTTCAAAGAAGACGATAAGGCCAAAACAGCCAAGGCAATTGGAAGAGCTCTCAAAATATCACCTAAGCACGCTGTTGAGATATGCAGAGAACTTAGAGGAATGAAACTGGAAAGAGCCAAAGTTTATCTTGAAGAGGTAATTCAGATGCAAAAAGCTGTTCCCTTCAAAAGACACAATAAAAAAGTAGGTCACCGTAAAGGATTGAAAGGCTGGCCTACTGGTAGATATCCAGTTAAAGCTGCAGGCCATATATTGAAGGTCCTGGAAAACGCGGAAGCCAATGCAGAATACAAAGGATTGGACTCTGAAAACTTGAAAATTATGCACATTTCCAGCCACAGAGGATTTGTTATTAGGGGCTGGACTCCCCGAGCTTTTGGAAGAGCAAGTCCATTTAATACTCCCACCACTCATGTGCAGATAGTTCTTGGGGAGGCTTAGATTTACATGATAGAAAAAGATTTTGTCACAGAAGGTCTTAAACGAACAAAAATCGACGAATATCTAGAAAGTGAACTCGAAAGAGCTGGATATGGTGGAATGGAAGTTCAAGTTACTCCCTTAGGTACTATGGTAGTAGTTTATGCTGAAAGACCAGGTATGGTTATTGGAAGAGGCGGAAAAACTGTCAGGGGAATAACTCAAAACCTGAAAACAAGGTTTGAACTGGAAAACCCCCAGGTAGAGGTTAAAGAAGTGGGTGTTCCTGAACTTAACCCTAAGATCATGGCCCATAAAATTGCTTCCATGTTACAAAGAGGAATGCACTTTAGAAGAGTAGCCTATACTTCTCTTAGGAGGATTATGGGTGCAGGAGCCCAGGGTGTGGAAGTTACCATTTCTGGAAAAATAAGAGGAGCCCGATCTGCCACTGCTAAATTCAGTGATGGATACATTAAAAAATGTGGTGAACCTGCCACCCGATTTGTTAAGGAAGGATTTGCTACTGTACAACTCAAACCTGGTGTACTGGGAATTTATGTTCGTATTATGCCTCCAGAAGTTACTTTACCTGATAAAGTTGATATTCACCCTCCAGTTATGGAAGAAACCGTTACTGAAGTTGTAGAAGAAACAGCAGAAATAGTTGAAGTTGAAGAAACTGCTGAAGAACCCGAATTAATTGAATCTGAAGAGGAACTAGAAGAACTGGAAGAATCTTTAGATGAATTAGAAGAGGAAGTTGAAGCTGAGGAAGTTGCTGAATCTGAAGAGGTTGAAGAGGAAGTTGAAGTTGCTGAATCTGAAGAGGAAGTTGAATCTGATGCTGCTGAAGAGGAAGTTGAAGTTGCTGAATCTGAAGAGGTTGAAGAGGAAGTTCCTGAAGAAAAATCAGAGTCTGCTGAAGAAAAGGAAGAATCCTCTTAAATCTTAATATTCAATTAAATACTAAAGGGATGAAAAAATGGCGATTTTGAGAAGTAAAGAAATACGGGATATGGAACTTGATGAGATCCATAAAAAACTGGATGAACTCAAGGCCGAATATGCCAAAAATGTTTCTAAAAGTTCTGCAGCCGGAGTATATGAAAACCCGGGGAAAATTAAGGAACTTAAAAGAACTATTGCTCGTGTTCTTACCATCATTAATGAAAAAGAGAAGGAGACATAAATGAAAATCTGCGATGTATGTGGTCTTCCAGATGAACTCTGCGTCTGTGAAGAAATAGCACGAGAAGTTCAGACCGTTAAAGTATACACAGTGCGAAGAAGATTCGGAAAACTGATGACCATTGTAGAGGGCATAGATGAGCATGATATTGATATGAAGGAACTTACCAAAGAATTAAAAGCCAAATGTGCCTGTGGCGGTACTGCAAAAAAAGGCCAGATTGAACTTCAAGGGGATCATAAAAAGAGAGTTAAAGAAGTTCTGGCAAATATGGGCTTTTCTTCCGATACTATCGAAATAAGGGAGATAGATCGAAGGAGCAACAGAAGAAGATAATTACCATATGATAACTCCACATAACCTATTTCGTCATGAACTGATTGGTTTAAATGTTGAAATAGTTGAAAGCTCTCATCAAGGGCTGGTAGGAATTAAAGGGAAAGTTGTAGACGAAACTCGAAATACTGTTTGCCTGGAAAGGCCGGATGGTAAAGAGATTGTCGTTGCAAAAAGTACCTCACTTTTCCATTTTCGAATCCCGGAAGGATCAGTGGTGGAGATAGATGGGAAGGTTCTGGTAAGTCGTCCTGAAGATAGAATAAAAAAGAAATTTAGGAAAATTTAATTGGTGATAATATGGTTGGCATTGAAGTTCCAAAACCTGAATCCGAGTGTAATGATCCTAACTGTCCTTTTCACGGAACTTTACCTGTTAGGGGACAAATCCTGGAAGGCATAGTTACAAGTGACAAATCTGAAAGGACCATTACATTGGAAAGAAGTTTTTATAAATTCATAAGAAAATACGAAAGATACGAAAAAAGAAAATCAAAAATTAGCGCCCATTTACCTGATTGTATTCAAGTAAATATTGGTGACACAGTGAAAGTCGCAGAATGCAGACCCTTAAGTAAGACCAAGCATTTTGTGGTGGTTGAGGTAAAGGGAGAGAAGTGAAATGAAGGCTATAACATCTAATGTTGCCAAAGCACTACCCATAGGCGCTCGACTTCAATGTGTGGATAACACCGGAGCAAGAGAAGTGGAAATCATTTCTGTTAAAGGATATAAAGGTGTTCGCCGAAGACTGGATGTAGCTGGTGTAGGTGATATGATCATTGTATCTGTAAAAAAAGGATCTGCCGACATGAGGAAAGAAGTCATGACTGCGGTTGTGGTCCGGCAGAAAAAAGAATACAGAAGGGCCGATGGACTCCGGGTGAAATTCGAAGATAATGCTGCGGTTATTATAAGTCCAGAAGGAGTTATAAAAGGTTCAGAAATTAGAGGTCCAGTTGCTAAAGAAGCAGCAGACCGATGGCCGGGCATAGGAAGCGCAGCTAGCATTATTGTATAATGGTGATATTATGTCAAAACAGCCTAGAAAGCAAAGGAAATTCATTTATAATGCACCCTTACACATTCGCCACAAATTAATGAGCGTAACCTTAAGTCAGGACTTAAGGGAAGAACATAACCGCAGATCCATACCTGTTAAAAAAGGGGATACAGTCCAGGTTATGCGTGGCGATTTTAAAGATCACGAGGGAAAAGTGGAAAAGGTAGATCTTAAAAACTACCGGGTACTGGTAGATGGAGCTACCGTCCAGAAAGTCGATGGAAACCCTGTTTACTTCCCTATTCATCCATCTAATTTGAGGATTGTGGAAATGGACTTAAGTGATGATAAAAGAAATAAAATTATAGAGCGGAAGGGATAAAATGGCAAAAATGGGATCAAGAAAACACTTAAAAAGATATAAATCCCCTAAACATTGGCCTATTCACCCAAAAGAGGATAAATGGACGGTTAAGCCGGCTGCAGGTCCTCACTCAATTGAAAGCTCACTACCTCTATTAATTGTTATTAGGGATATTTTGGAAATTGCTGATAACTCCCGGGAAGCAAAGAGGATATTGAATAATGGTGAGATACTGGTTGATGGCCATGTTAGAAAAGATTACAAATTCCCTGTTGGTTTTATGGATGTAATCCAAATTCCTAAAACTGGAGGAAATTATCGAGTTTTACCAGATGAAAAGGGTAGACTGGTTTTACACCCCATACCTGAAGAAAATGTTTCATTTAAACTATGCAAAATTGAAGATAAGACCATCATTAAAGGTGGAAAAACTCAATTAAATCTTCACGACGGTAAAAACTGTTTGAGCGATGAATCATTCTCTGCAGGGGATGTAATTAACCTTAAACTACCTGAAAAAGAAATTAATGATGCCATTAAATTTGAAGAAGGCAACATTGGTTTAGTTACTGGTGGTAAACACATCGGTGAAATTGGTAAAATTAAAGAAATCATAATTACCAAATCAGCTCGACCTAACACGGCAGTTATTGAAACTGCTGAGAAAAAGACTTTTTTGACTTTGAAAGATTACGTTTTTGTAATTGGTAAAGAAGAACCTGTTATTTCACTTCCCGGAGGTAAATAGATGAACCCCATGGAAGAGGTAATAATATCCAAAGCCACCATCAATATTGGTGTGGGTGAAGCCGGCGAAGCTCTGGCTAAAGCTGAAAAACTTATAAATTCTATCACCGGTCAAAAATCTGTCAGGACTTTCTCTAAAGTTACTAATCCTGAATTCGGTATTAGAAAAAATCAACCTATTGGTTGCAAAGTAACTTTGAGGGGCGAAAAAGCAGATAAAGCTATTAAAATGGTTTTAGATGGTATAGGCAACAAACTCAAATCAAGGCAGTTTGATTCCCAGGGTAATGTTTCATTTGGAATAAACGAACATATTGATATTCCTGGAATGAGATATGATCCGGATATCGGGATATATGGTATGAATGTGTCTGTTACCTTTGAAAAACCAGGCTACCGTATAAAAAAAAGGAAAATCCAACGGAAGAAAATACCAGCTAAACACATGGTTACCAAGGAAGATACCATGAAATTTATGCAGGAAAAATTCCAGATTGAGATAATTTAAGGGTGAAATTATGCCAAGAAAATATGGAAAGGCATCCAGAAAATGTTCAAGATGCGGGGATCACTCTGCTATGGTTAGAAGATACGGGCTCATGTTATGCAGACAGTGTTTCAGAGAACTCGCACCTAAAATCGGATTTAAAAAATATAATTAGATAGGAAAGGTGTTTACTAATGACTCTTATGGATCCTCTTGCAAATGCCCTGACCAATATGAGAAACAATGAATTGCAGGGAAATGAAAGATGTAAAATATCTCCTGCTTCTAAATTGATCGGGCATGTCTTAAGGACTATGCAAAAAGAAGCTTACATCGGCGAATTTGAATACGTGGATGATGGTAAAGCTGGAAAATTTATAGTTGAATTGGAAGGAAATATAAACCAGTGTGGGGTTATAAAGCCCAGACACGCGGTTAAAAAGGACGAATTTGAAAAATTCGAAACAAGATACTTGCCAGCTAAAAATTTTGGAATTATGATAGTTACCACTCCGGAGGGTATAATGACCCATAAGGAAGCTAAAGAAAAAGCTATTGGTGGCAGACTACTGGCATACATATATTAGGTGATATAATGGTTCTAGGAGCTTTGATTCGGGAAGAAATAGAAATCCCGGAAGATGTGGAAGTCACCATCAATGATGAAGTACAGGTGAAAGGACCTCAGGGTCAGATCTCCCGTAAATTCGTCTACCCTAACATCACCATTAAAAAGGATGATGATAAAATCATCGTGGAATCTTCTTTTCCTAAGAAGAATGATAAAGCAATGTTGGGAACTATCCGCTCCCATATACGCAATATGATTACAGGGGTAACTGATGGTTTCAGTTATAATATGAAAATTGTTTATGCTCATTTCCCTATGGCAGTTAAAGTCACAGGAAACAATGTTACCATTGAAAATTTCCTGGGGGAGAGACATCCTCGTAAAGCTAAAATCGTGGGCACTGCTCAGGTTAAGGTCAAAGGTGAGGAAGTGGAAATTACCGGCATTAACAAGGAAGACGTGGGACAAACAATGGCTAACTTGGAACAGGCCACTAAAGTCAAGGGAAGAGATCCACGGGTATTCCAGGACGGCATATACCTTACTAACAAGGGATAAGTCCAGTTGTAAACTAATTTACGGTGATTTAATGAAGAAAAAATTCAAAAGACAGGAATATGCCAGGTACAAAAAACTTGGTCAAAAGTGGAGAAAACCCAAGGGAAAAACTAGTAAAACTAGGAGATACGAAAAGGGTAAACCTGCAATGCCTTCTGTTGGATACGGTTCTCCTAAAGATTCAAGGGGTCTTCATCCCTCTGGTTATCAGGACATACTCCTATGTAACATTAAAGAATTAGAGGACTTAGATCCAGAGTACCAGGCAGGAAGAATCAGCTCTACTGTGGGCAGAAGAAAAAAGGAAATAATGCTTGAAAAAGCTAAAGAATTGGGTATTAAAATATTTAACAAATAAATATAATTTGATAATACCATTCTTTATTAAACCCGATTTAAAACCATGATTGTGATAAAGAGGGGAGATAAAATCCTTAAAACTCATTTAATGGCTTTAATAATTAAAAGGAAATATCGGGAGTAATTGGTAATATAAAATACTCTTTGGAATTTAAAAATATCAAAGCAGGATTTATAATTTCCAATACATGAATGCAGAAATAATTTATTAAAAATCTGTGTTTCTATTAAAGGGAAAAAACTTGAAAACCATTAAAAAGGATTCAAGTGTTTTATCAGCTAAATGCTGACAAAGGAGGTTTCTTAAATGAATCTTACTACTCAGAAAAGATTAGCTGCGGATATTCTAAAAGTAGGGGTTAACCGGGTATGGATTGACCCGGAACAACTTGAAGAGGTATCACGGGCCATAACCAGAGAAAGTGTGAAGCAGTTAATAGATAACAAAGCGATCAAGGCTAAACCTCAAAAAGGGACAAGCAGTTTCAGATCAAAGAAAATTGCAGAACAAAAAAGCAAAGGAAGAAGAAAAGGAAGAGGTAGTATAAAAGGAGCTAAAGGTGCTAGAAGACCTAAAAAAGAAGCTTGGATGACTACCATAAGGGCCTTAAGAAAGGACCTTAAAGATATGAGAGATAAAAGGGAAATTAACAATACTACTTATCGTAAATTATATAAAATGGCCAAGGGTGGTGCCTTCAGAAGTAAATCTTACATGAAAACCTACGCCCGGGACCATGACTTGCTCAGGTAGGAGGGATTTATTTGGCACGCGGATCAAGATACAAGGTATCATTTAGAAGAAGAAGAGAAGGAAAAACAGATTATAAGGCCAGATTAAGCTTGATTGATATTGATAAATCACGTTTAGTTGTTAGAATAACCAATAACCATGTCATTGCCCAGGTTATTAATGTGGCTGAGATGGGTGATGAAACTTTAGTTTCTGCACATTCCAAAGAATTAGAGAAAATGGGATGGAAGGCTGGAACCAAAAATACGGCTGCTGCTTATTTAACCGGATACCTGTGTGCTAAAAAAGCACTCAGTAAGGGCATTGAATATGCAGTTTTAGATATTGGACTTAAATCATCCATCAGAGGATCCAAAATTTTTGCAGTATTAAAAGGTGCTGCTGATGCTGGTTTGAATGTTCCTCATGGGGAATCTATTCTCCCTGATGAAAGCCGGATTAAAGGTGAACATATTGCAGAATATGCACAATCATTGGATGATGAACAATTAAAGCAAAAATTCTCCCAGTATCTGGATAAGGGAATCTCACCATCTGATTTACCGGAACACTTTGAAGAAATTAGAAAGAAGATAGATGAGGCTGAGGTATAACTATGAACAATTACAAAAAGGAGGAATGGGAGCCAAGAACCAATCTAGGTCGTATGGTGAAAGAAGGAGTCATCAGTAATATTGATGAGATATTTGAAAAAGGACTCCCCATCATGGAACTGGGAATCATTGATACTTTACTCCCTGATCTGGAAGAAGAGGTAATGGATGTTAACCTGGTCCAGAGAATGCACAAATCTGGAAGAAAAGTAAATTTCAGGGTGATTGTTGCTGTGGGTAACAAAAATGGTTACGTTGGTTTAGGACAGGGAAAAGCCCGAGAAGTAGGTCCTGCCATTAGAAAAGCAGTTGACGATGCCAAATATAACATTATAAAAGTTAGAAGAGGCTGCGGTGACTGGGGTTGTGTTTGTGGAAAAGAACACACCGTTCCTTTCAAAGTTGATGGAAAAAGAGGAAGTGTTCGAGTAACTTTAATCCCTGCTCCAGGAGGAGTGGGATTGGCTATTGGGGATGTAGGTAAAACTATAATGAAACTGGCTGGTGTGGATGACGTATGGTCTGCTACCAGTGGTCAAACCCAGACCACAGTTAACTTTGCCAGTGCAACATTTGATGCCCTTAAAAAGTTAAGTAAAGTGAAGGCTCAGAAGAAAGATCTTAAAAACCTGGGTGTTTGTACCAGCTAAGCGGTGATATTATGTACGTAGCAATTAGGGTAAGAGGTGAAGTCGGTGTCAAAAAAGACATCGCAGACACCATGATGATGTTAAGACTCAACAGAATTAATCACGCCGTGTTAATTGATGATAATCCCAGTTATAATGGTATGTTAGTAAAAGCCAAGGATTACATCACCTGGGGTGAAATTGACCAGGAAACTTTAAGCCAGCTAATTCAAAAAAGAGGAAGAATTGTTGGTGGCGAAAAAATTACTGATGAGTATCTAAAAGAAAACACAGATTATTCTTCAGTGGAAGAATTTGCAGAAGCAGTTTTACAATCTGAAATAAAATTAGAGGATGCTAATATTAAACCTGTTTTCCGCTTACATCCTCCCAGGAAAGGATATGAAAACACTAAAACTTCTTTCCGGGAAGGTGGAAGTTTAGGATACCGGGAAAACCAGATAACAGAACTGGTTAACAAGATGGTTTAATCCTTTAATTATTATTCAAATTAATAAAGCCCCCACTAATAGGAGAGGATTTATCATGATTAGAAGAAAAAGGAAAATAAATAAAATGAGAGGCTCAAGAACTGTGGGCGGTGGCTGTTCTAAGAAGAGAAGAGGTGCCGGTAATCGCGGTGGAAGAGGACAGGCCGGAGGCCATAAACATCACTGGAGCTGGATAGTAAAATTCGATCCCCAGCATTTTGGAAAATACGGATTTAAAAGACCAAAAAGTGCTGTAAATGATGTTAATCCGGTTAATGTCAGTTATCTGGATGAAAAATCTGAAGAATTACTCCAAAAAGGCATGGCAAGTTCTGAAAATGATATGATTGTCATTGATGTAACTGAGTTAGGCTTTAATAAAGTTCTGGGTCAGGGTAAGGTTACCCGGGCTTTACTTATTAAATCCCCTCAATTTTCAGGATCTGCTGAAAAGAAAATCCAGGAAGCTGGTGGAGAAGCATTAACTCTCTAATTAGTTAACCAATTTTTAAAATTTTTTTGGCAAGGAGTGAAAGTAATTGATTGAGAAACTACAGCCTTTCTTTTCAATTCTGCCTCAGGTTAAATCACCTGAACACAGGATTGCATTTAAAGAAAAATTAAAATGGACCGCGGTTATACTGGTTTTATATTTTATCCTGGCTCAAATACCCTTATTTGGACTCAGTGAATTTGCAGTTGACCAGTTTGCATCTCTAAGAGCAGTTTTAGCAGGTAGCTTTGGTTCTATCCTTACCCTGGGAATAGGACCCATAGTGACTGCGTCCATTGTACTGCAGCTTCTGGTTGGAGGGAAAATAATAAAACTTGACCTCTCCAAACATGAAGATAAGGCTGTCTTTCAGGGAACTCAAAAACTCCTTGCCATTATATTTACCTTATTTGAGGCACTGGTTCTGGTTTTAACCGGGGCTATAGCTCCCCAATCCCCGGATTTTGTTTGGATAATTATACTGCAAATGACCATTGGAGGGATACTGGTAATCTTTCTGGATGAAGTTATTTCCAAGTGGGGATTCGGAAGTGGTGTGGGACTTTTCATTGCTGCCGGGGTTGCCCAGCAAATAATTGTCGGTAGTTTCAATATACTGCCTTCACCTACTACTCCGGGAATACCTGCGGGTAATATACCTGCTTTCATATACTCCCTTACTACAGGACAACCAACTTTCGATTTACTGATACCGGTTATAGCAGTTATAGGTGTATTTCTGGTGGTGGTTTATGCTGAAAGTATGCGGGTTGAAATTCCACTTTCTTATGGAGGGGTAAAGGGTGCCCGGGGTAAATACCCCCTTCGATTTATTTACGCCAGCAATATGCCGGTAATTCTGGCCAGTGCACTTCTTTTAAATGTTCAGCTCTTTGCCAATATATTTCAGAGATTAGGATTCCCTATTCTGGGAGAAATTTCTCAGGGACAGGCTATAAGTGGACTGGCATATTACCTGACCCCTCCTTTTGGGCTGGATGTGATTTTCACTGATCCCTTAAGAGTGGCCTTTTACGGGATTGTATTTACCGGTATGTGTGTTCTATTTGCTGTCCTATGGGTTGAAATCAGTGGTATTGGCCCTAAAAAAGTTGCCAAACAACTTCATGGGATGGGAATGCAGATGCCTGGTTTCAGGAGTAGCAGAGGACAATTTGAAAAGATATTAAAGAAATATATACCTGCTATCACCGTGTTAGGTGGAGCTTTTGTGGGGCTTTTAGCATTTGGAGCTGACCTTACAGGGGCTTTAGGTGGAGGTACTGGGGTGCTGCTTACCGTGGGTATTGTATATCGATTGTATGAAGAAATAGCCCAGGAACAGCTCATGGACATGCATCCTATGTTAAGGAAGTTTTTAGGAGATTAACTTACCGGGGGAGTGAATCAAATGAAAGTAGTTGTAGTTGCAGGAATACCTGGTTCAGGGAGTACCACTGTGTTAGAACATGCACTGGAAAATTTGAATTATGAACATGTAAATTATGGGGACGTAATGTTACAAATAGGGCAGGAAAAAGCCCTGGTAGAAGATAGAGATGATATGAGAACTCTTCTACCAGATGTTCAAAAGGGTATTCAAAAGGATGCGGCAAAAAGTATAAGAGAGAGGTCGAAGCAAACTAACATAATCGTGGACACCCACTGTACTATAAAAACACCTGCTGGTTTTTTACCTGGACTTCCCCAATGGGTTCTGGATGAACTACAACCTGACATGTTTGTGCTAATAGAAGCTGATCCAGATGAGATTTTAATTAGAAGAATAAGTGATACCACCCGAACCAGGGACCAGGAAAGATTAAAGGATATTGTTCTACATCAAGAAATGAATAGAGCAGCGGCTATGGCTTATGCTGTCCTTACTGGAGCCACGGTTAAGATTATTGAAAATCATAACGATCAGCTGGATAATGCAGTTATAGAAATTAGTGAAACATTAAAAATTGAATAAACTGGTTTAAAATTAATTATCTTCACAATATGATAACTAAAAAAATTTTAAATCTCTATTTGAGTATGCTATAATTTAAGAGGAAATAACCATGGTACTTGAAATAATATATGAGGCTTTAAACGTAATTTTAGGCCCATTGATTGCCATAGATCCTAACTCTCAAAACCCCATGTTTGCCATATTTGTAATATCCACTCTGGTGGCCTTCATTACAACTCTGGCCAATAAACTACTGGTCAATCAGGATAGGTTGCAATCTTTGAAAAAGGAAATGCAAGAATTCCAGCAGGAAATGAATAATGCCCGAAAATCAGGAGATGCTAAGGCCTTAGAAAAAATTCAAAAGCAACAGATGGAATTCATGGATAAGCAGAAGGAAATGATGACCATGTCCTTCAAGCCCATGATTGTTACTTTTCTCCCTATTATTCTGGTATTTTACTGGATGGCTCAAGAACCAAGCATATCTCAAACTGTGGTAATGCTGCCTCAAGTGGCCTACTACGTACTTCTGGTACCGCTCTGGCACACCTTTTATGTACCTGCTGCCACCACTCCTCCGGGAGCAATCGAATGGTTGGGATGGTATATTTTATGTTCCTTTGCCATGTCACAAGTATTCCGGAAGTTCATGGGCCTCAAAGGTGGAATGTAACTCATTAATTGATTGCGGAATTAAATGAAATGATAGTGTTTTCTTTTTAACATTATCATTGGCTGCTTTACTTTAGTAATCTTATAATTTAGATATTTAGGAGAGATACTATGACAAATTTAAGACACAGATCCAGATCATATAAGAGGACTTTCAAAAGGACTCCTGGAGGAAAAACGGTTTTACAATATAAAAAGAAAAAACCAGCTAAGCACATATGTGCTGAATGTAACAAACTTCTCCATGGTGTTCCTCGAGGTAGATCCTACCAGATAAGAAAATTATCCAAGACTAAAAAGAGACCTAACCGCCCTTATGGTGGATATCTCTGTTCTGAATGCGCCCGCAAACATTTCAAAAAAGAGGCCAGGTCCTGATGATTATTACCATCGGTGGACTGGCAGGTACGGGAACCACCACTGCCGCCAGATTATTATCTGAAAAACTTAAAATACCCTTTGTATCTGCCGGGGATATCTTCCGTCAGATGGCTGCAGAAAACGGTCAGGATATTTTAACTTTCAGTAAATTCGCCGAGAATAATATTGAAGTTGACCTGGAAATTGATAGAAGGCAGGCACAGATGGCAAAGGAAGCTGAAGACCTTATTGTTGAAGGAAGGTTGTCAGCCCATTTTGTTGATGCTGATCTAAAAGTATGGATGATTGCTCCTTTTGAGGTTAGAGCCCATAGAATTAGTGGGAGGGAATCTAAACCTGTAGAAGTAACCAAAAAAGAAATCAAAATACGTGAAGACAGCGAAGCTAGTAGATATCTGGATATACATC
The DNA here is from genome assembly GCF_018141185.1 of Methanobacterium alkalithermotolerans. Taxonomy (NCBI): domain Archaea; kingdom Methanobacteriati; phylum Methanobacteriota; class Methanobacteria; order Methanobacteriales; family Methanobacteriaceae; genus Methanobacterium; species Methanobacterium alkalithermotolerans. The sequence continues at coordinate 1,861,740 of NZ_CP058560.1, forward strand.
AGATTGATATTCATAACATGGAAATTTACGACTTAATCTTGAATACTAACAGTTTTCAAGCTGAAAAAGTTGCAGAAATTATATTTAAAGTTCAAGAGGTGATTTGATTGCCAGCAATAGAAGTAGGAAGAGTATGTGTTAAAATAGCCGGTAGAGAAGCCGGACAAAAATGTGTAATTGTTGACATTATTGATGAAAAATTCGTAGAAGTGGTTGGTACTTCTGTTAAAAACCGCAGATGTAATATTAATCATCTGGAACCATTAGAAAAAACTATGGAAATAAATTCTGAAGATCCAGAAGTTATTAAAAAAGAACTGGAAGCTTTAGAATAATTTCTCTTTTTTTAGCTATTCAAAAAAGAAATAATTTAATTCATTCTGTGATAGCAGGCCTTCGGGCCTTATACCTATCCTATGAATTTTTTAAAGAAAATATTATTATGCAGGTTATGGGATGGAAAATTTTCTAATTAAGGCTGAAAGTGAAACCAGTTCTCTTTATGGGTGCTGGCCTGATAAAAGGCCTATTGAAGAACACCTACGTCTGGGCGTCATTAATCTAGACAAGCCTTCTGGACCTACCTCCCATGAAGTGGATTCCTGGGTTCGTAGAATTTTACATGCTGATAAAACCGGTCATGGTGGAACCCTGGATCCCCGGGTTACTGGCATACTGCCTGTGGGAGTAGATAATGCTACCCGGGTAATCCAGTTACTCCTGGGGGCTCCCAAAGAATATGTTTGTTTAATGAGACTACATCATGAAGTTGATGAAGAGGATATAAGAAACATATTGGCTGAATTTCAGGGTAAAATATATCAAACTCCTCCTTTAAAATCTGCAGTAAAAAGAGAACTAAGAGTCAGGAATATTTATTACATAAATATCCTGGAGATACAGGACAAAGATGTTTTATTCATCATTGGATGTGAGGCAGGAACTTATATTCGTAAGTACTGCCATGATATTGGTGAAGCACTGGGCATTGGGGCCCATATGGCGGAACTACGCCGAACTAAAGCAGGCCCCTTTGTGGAGGATGAAACTTTAACCACCCTGCATGATCTCAATGATGCTTATCATTACTGGAAGGAGGATAATGATGAGTCCTTCCTTAGAAAATGCGTACTTCCCATGGAAGTAGCAGTTACCCATTTACCTAAAATAGTAATTCGTGATTCCGCAGTGGATGCTATATGCCATGGTGCAGACTTAGCAGCAGGGGGTATAGTTGGACTGGATGATAACATCAAAAAAGGTGATTTAATATCAGTTCAAACCCTTAAAGGTGAGCTGGTGGCTTCTGGTGAAAGTATGGATAATTCACTGGAAATATTACAATCTGAGAAAGGTATTATGGTAGATATAAAAAAGGTTTTTATGGAACCGGGAACATATCCTAGGATGTGGAAATAAAATCCGTGTTTTAAATTCAAGGACCAATATTAAAATATTATTTTGCATTATCCTGCAATATAATTAATATATCTCCTCTCTATACCAAAAACTAATATACTAAAAAAACTAAAATACTATTTTACTATAAATAACCATCTGATTTTGTACTTAAAAAGAGGGTAATTAGATAGTAAACTATAAAATAAGCTGACTATGCAATTGTTTCAATTGCCGGGATAGTCTAGCCTGGTAAGGCGCAAGACTGGAAATCTTGTGGAGCTTTGCTCCGCCTGGGTTCAAATCCCAGTCCCGGCGTTTATTGGTATTTTAAGCAAGTTTTGAAGCAAGCTTCAATTCTTGCCCCTATGACATATTTGCACGAATAAATGAAAAAACAGACACTAAAATAAGTGTCTTGAATTTGCTATAAATCCTGTTTTGGCAAATTCGCTCTAAATTGGAGGTTAATAAATGGAAGAAGATTTTAAGCATTTGGTGCGTATTGCCCGAAAAGATATAGATGGTAATAAACCACTTTTAAATGCTCTAACTACTATCAAAGGTATTGGAGAAGGTTTATCCAAGGCCATTGGCATTGCCATGGGTTTTGATCTTGAACAAAAAATTGGTTATATTTCTGACGAGGATATTTTAAAAATCGAAGAAGCTTTAAAAGATCCTAAAAAGTACGATATTCCTGACTGGATGTTGAACCGGCGTAATGATTATGAAACTGGTGTCACTGTACATTTAATTGAATCAGATCTGGCTATGACTCTCAGAGATGATTTAAATCGAATGAAAAAGACCCGAAGTTACAAGGGCAGGCGACATGAAGTAGGATTACCAGTAAGGGGACAAAGGACCAAGTCAACTTTCAGAAAAGGTAGTTCTGTAGGTGTAAGGAGAAGGAAGGGAAGACAATAACTTAGATTATCGACTATAAGGAGACATTATTATGGGACATCCAAGAAAATCAAGAAAGCAATACGATACTCCTCCTCACCCCTGGAATGCTGAAAGGATTAAGAACGAAAATAAACTGGTATCCAAATATGGTTTAAAATCCAAAAAAGAAGTTTGGAAAGCAGAGACCATGGTTAGAAGGTACCGTAGAGATGCCCGGCATTTACTGGGTGTGGCTACCGAACATACCCCCACAGAAAGAAAACAGCTTTTAGCACATTTAATCCGTCTGGGTATACTGGCTGAAAATTCTAAACTGGAAGATGTTTTGAATTTAACTGTGGAAGATGTTTTAAAAAGAAGGCTTCAAACGGTAGTCCATCAGAAAGGATTATCTCGAACAGCTAAAGAAGCTAGAATATTTGTGGTGCATGGTCACATTGCCATGGATGGTAAAAAGGTAACATCCCCCAGCTATATGGTTAAAAGAGGAGAAGAAGATATAATAGATTTCTATTTTTCATCCCCTGTGGCTAAACAATTTAAAACTGAAAAAACCGCAGCTGCTAAGGAAAGTTCAGATTAAGAGGAGATAAAATGGCGGAAAAAGAAAAATGGGGTATTGCTAATATTTACTCATCATTTAACAATACTATCATAACTATTACAGATATAACCGGAGCAGAAACCATAACTCAATGGTCTGGTGGAAAGGTAGTTCGTGCTGATAGGCAGGAATCATCTCCTTTTGCTGCTATGGAAGCGGCTACTCGTGCTGCTGATGATGCAAGGGAAAAAGGAATCGTAGGATTACATATTAAGGTACGTGCTCCTGGTGGAAACGGTCCCCGTACTCCAGGTCCAGGTGCTCAGGCCACCATCAGGGCTTTGGCCAGGGCAGGTATAAGGATTGGAAAAATAGAAGATGTAACTCCCATACCTCACGACGGGACTGGAAGGCCTGGAGGTAAGAGAGGAAGAAGGGTCTAATATGGAGATTGATGTCAAAAAAAAGCAAGAAAATGAACTCGTTTTCGTAATTCGAGATTCAGACCTGTCTTTTGCCAATGCTATTCGCCGGATCTGCATGATGGAAGTTCCTAAAATAGCAATAGAAGACGTGCATATGATTAAAAATGAATCTGCTATGTTCGATGAGGTTTTAGCTCATCGTCTTGGTTTGATTCCTTTATTTTCTGATTCTGAATCTGCTGAAGCTCTTTTGATACCTTCAGAATGTGATTGCGAGGACCAATGCCCTAAGTGCAGTGTATCTCTGGTACTACGAAAAAAAGGACCAGGGGTAGTTTACAGCAGGGACTTATCTTCAGAAGACTCAAAAATAAAACCAGTATACGATACTATACCTCTTCTAAAACTCATGGAGGATCAGGAAGTTGAACTGGAAGCCACTGCCCGACTAGGCGTTGGTATGGACCATGCTAAATGGGAACCAACCACGGCATGCGCTTACAAATACTATCCTCATATAACTATTGATGAAAATTGTGATCAGTGCCAGAAATGCGCAGATGCATGCCCTCGAGGTGTTCTGGAATTTGATGAAAAGGACAACCAGATAAAGGTGGTTGACCTGGAAAACTGTTCCATGTGTAAGAGTTGTGTGAGGGTTTGTGACCATAAGTACATTACTATAGGTCATAAAGATGGTGATTTCATTTTCACTATAGAAACAGACGGATCAATACCTCCGGAAGAGGTTTTAATCAAAGCTTGCGATGTTTTATCAAATAAAGCAGATAAAATTATAACGTTTTGTGAAGGAGGAAGCTAATAATGGTAAGAAAAATTACCAAAACTAATCCTAATATCATTGAATTAATAATAAATCTTAGGAAACAATCTAATCAAGAACAAGCGGCCATCTGGAAGGACTTGGCCAAACGATTAGAAAGGTCTAACCGCCGAAGAGCCCAGGTAAATTTATCTAAAATCAGTAGAAATTCCAGTGTAGATGAAACAATTTTAATACCTGGAAAAGTTCTGGGAAGCGGCAATCTGGATCATAAAGTACAGGTTGTAGCACTTGGATTTTCTAAAATGGCTCAAGAAAAAATTAAAGAGGCAGGCGGAGAATGCCTGGATATAGCTACCATACTGGAAGAAAATCCTAAGGGGAGCAATATTCGAATTATTGAATAAGTATCAGGAAAACAACCTGTTAAAAAAAGATAAGTGGTGTTTTTATGATTATAAATGGAGAAGGACACATCATGGGAAGGCTGGCCAGTGTGGTAAGTCAAAAACTCTTAGAAGGAGAGAAAGTGGTGGTTCTAAATGCTGAAAAGATAATGATCACCGGTTCCAAAGAGTGGACATACAATAAATACAAACAGAGAGTTGACCGGGCCAGTATTTCTAACCCTCGTGACATGGGTCCTAAATACCCTAGACGGCCAGATGATATATTTAGAAGAACTGTTAGAGGAATGCTTCCTTATAAAAAATCAAAAGGTAGAGAAGCTTTTAAAGGCTTCAAAGCATTTGTTGGAATCCCCCGAGAATTCAATGAAGTTGAACTTGATCAAATACCGGAAGCACAGTTTGAAAATATTAAAAAAGGCATAGAACTGGGAGAAATATCTAAACTTCTGGGAGCTAAATTTTAAATTAGCTATTTATGTTTAAAACGATTATATTAAGAAGGGAAGTGTATAGATGAAAAAAGTTGTTCATACTAGCGGAAAGAGAAAAACTGCTATTGCCCGGGGTACTGTGAAAGAGGGTAAAGGTAGAGTGCGGATAAATAAATGTCCGGTTGAACTTTACGACCCGGAAATAGCTCGCCTGAAAATAGCAGAACCTCTAACCTTAGCTGGAGACATTACCAATGACCTGGATATTGATGTAAAAGTCATTGGCGGCGGAGTAATGGGCCAGGCAGAAGCTGCCCGTATGGTCATTGCTAAAGGATTGGTACAGTGGACCAGTGACATGGATTTGAAGGAAAAGTTTGTTCAGTACGACAGAACCATGCTGGTTGGAGATCCTCGAAGATCCGAACCTAAAAAGTACGGTGGAAGAGGAGCTAGAGCTAGAAAACAGAAAAGTTATCGATAAGTCGATAACCTTATATTCTTTTATATTTATAAAAAAATAAGAATCGTTGATTTATTATGATTCCTGTAAGATGTATAAGCTGCGGCAAAGTGGTATCTGCATATTTCGATGAATACCAGAATAGAACTGCAGAGGGAGAAGACCCTAAGGTAGTTTTAGATGATTTAGGAGTAAATCGATATTGTTGCAGAAGAATGTTGATTTCTCATGTAGAAACATGGTAGGGACCGTAGGGTAGCTTGGTCCATCCTCCCAGCCATTGAATTAAATATCTAAAGAATATTACAGGCCTTGCAAGTAGCGGGGATTAAAACTGGTATGATTCTAGGCCATTTATTCAACTGGATCGGGGATGGTCAACACCGGAACGCTGGAGACCCGAGTTCAAATCTCGGCGGTCCCATTACTTTAATTTAATAATTATCATCATACTGTAATTAGAAAATATAATTTTTTGGGGATGAGATGATATGGCATCAAGTAAATTAACCCGTTTTGAAAAGGCCAGAATTATAGGCGCAAGAGCTCTTCAGCTTTCTATGGGAGCAACACCATTAGTTGATGTTCCAAATTCTCTTGATCCTATTGATATAGCTACATTAGAACTTAAGAAGAAAGTTATCCCTCTAGATATTAGAAAATAACCATTATTTTTGCCTAAAGAGGTGTTTTTGTGGATAGCGTTATTGAAGACGTCCGTGTAAGGAAGATTTTAGATAGTAGAGGAAACCCTACACTGGAAGTAGATGTTATAACTTGGAATGGATTTGGAAGAGCTGCTGCTCCTAGTGGAGCCAGTACCGGATCTCGCGAAGTTGTAGCCTTTCCTGAAGGTGGGGTAGATAAGATTATTGGCGAAGTAGAGGATGTTATATCCTCGGAACTAATAGGTATGGATGCAGAGGACCTGCAGGATATTGACCTGGTACTTAAGGAAATTGATGGTACTGAAAATCTTTCAGCCATTGGTGGAAATACCACTGTAGCAGTTTCTATGGCTGTGGCTAAGGCGGCAGCAGCTTCCTATAATATGCCGTTATATAAATTTTTAGGCGGCAGTATGCGTACTGAAATACCATATCCTCTGGGTAATATGATTAATGGAGGGGCACATGCAGGAAAACATGCTCCTGATATCCAGGAGTTTTTGGTGGTTCCAGCTGGTGCTAGTAACATCACCGAAGCAGTTTTTGCCAATTCAAATGTTCATAAAAAGATTAAAGAATTCATCCAGTTAAAAGATAAAACCTTCACGGGTGGTAAAGGTGATGAAGGAGGATGGGCACCCAATCTTTCCAATTACGATGCATTAGAAATCCAATCTAAAGCATGTGAAGAAGTTGGAGATGAAATGGGTATAGAAATTCGACCTTCCCTGGATATGGCTGCCAGTGAAATGTGGGACTCTTCCCAGGAAAAGTATTTATACTCCCAGGAGAACATAGCCCGTGATACAGCCGAACAGATAGAATTTGTTAAAGAAATAATTGAAAACTATAACATGTTCTATGTGGAAGACCCTCTACATGAAGGTGATTTCCAGGGATTTTCAGAGCTGACTTCCAAAATTGGCCATAAATGCCTGATATGTGGTGATGATATCTTTGTAACCAACAAAGAAATACTAAAAGAAGGCATTGATGCGAAAGCTGGAAATTCCATTATCATCAAACCTAATCAGATTGGTACACTTACCGATACATATGAAACGGTTAAACTGGCCCGAGAAAATCAATATGTCCCTGTGGTATCCCATAGATCTGGAGAGACAACTGATGAAACTATAGCCCATCTTGCAGTGGCATTTTCTGCTCCTTTAATTAAAACTGGAGCTTTAGGTGGGGAGAGAATAGCCAAACTCAATGAACTGATACGTATAGAAGAAGAAGTTGCTAATCCACAAATGGCTTCTTTGAATAAATAAACTAAAAAAAAATTAACAAACTATCCTTTTTAAATTTATGTTGCTGGTTTATTTATAATACTTATAAAGGAGATATAAATGGTAAAAATAGTCATTGATTATGAAAAATGTGATGGAGCAGACTGTGGTGAATGTGTGGATGTCTGCCCCATGGAAGTCCTCATAATTGAAGGGGACAAAATTGTAATTCAAAATCTAGAAGAATGCAGCTTATGTGAGGTCTGCATGGATGTCTGCCCTAAAGAGGCTATAGATGTAGATGAAGATTAAGCTTTTTCCATTCTTAATTTAAACTAATTTAGTTAAGGAATATTTACTCCTTAATAAAAAAAAATAAAATAATATTTAATCAGTACTCGTGTCTAAGCTATTTAGATTAAACAAGAGGCGACAATATATAAAATGAGGTGATAAGTTGTCAGAACTTTTAATTCCACTCGACAAGTATTTAGCAGCAGGTTTGCACATTGGAACTCAACAGAAAACTAGTGATATGGAAAGATATATTTACCGGGTCAGATCCGATGGTTTGTATGTTTTAGATGTAAGAAAAACTAATGATAGAATTATGGATGCTGCCAAATTCCTGGCAAAATATGATACTGATGATATACTGGCGGTTTCTACCCGACAATACGGCCAAGCACCGGTAAGAAAATTTGGTGAAGTAACTGGTACTAAAACCATACCTGGAAGATTTATTCCTGGAACTCTGACCAATCCTAACTATGCCAAGTTCATAGAACCTAAGGTGCTTTTAATTACTGATCCTAGATCTGATTCCCAGGCAATTATTGAAGCCAATCAAATTGGAATACCGGTAGTTGCTCTTTGTGATACTGAAAATTTACTGGGCAATGTTGATCTGGTAATTCCCGTCAATAACAAGGGTAGAAAGGCCATTGCTCTGGTATACTGGCTACTCGCCCAGCAGCTACTCCGTGAAAAAGGAATCCTTAAAGAAGATGAAGAACTGGATATCCCTGCTACTGAATTTGAATTGAAAATTTAATACGGCTTAAAAGATATAAATTAACACATAAACTGAATTTATATTATTAAGGTCGTGAGTGTATGATAAGAAAACCTGCCGTTGCAGGACTTTTCTATGAGAGCAATCCTGCATCTCTAAAAAAAAGGATTAAATGGTGCTTCCAGCATACTCTGGGTCCGGGAAAGATACCGGTAAAGGGCCATAAACATAACATAATGGGTATGGTTGTCCCTCATGCGGGCTATGTCTATTCCGGACCAGTGGCAGCCCATGCCTATTATCAACTAGTAGAAGACGGATACCCGGACACTTTTGTTATTTTATGTCCCAACCATACTGGAATGGGCTCCGGGGTTTCTACCATGGTTAAAGGTGAATGGGAAACACCCCTGGGCTTGGTAGAAATTGATCAGGAACTGGCCAGTCTCATGGTTTCTAAATCCAGTATCATTGATACCAATCCTCAGGCACACTCTCAGGAACATAGCTGTGAAGTCCATTTACCATTTTTACAGTACTTTGAATCAGATTTTAAAATAGTTCCAGTATCCATGTGGATGCAGGATGAAGAAACATCTCTAGAAATTGGAGAATCCATTGCCACTGCTGCTCAGGAGCTAAAAAGAAATATAGTCATCATAGCCAGCACGGACTTTACCCATTATCAGCCTCAAAAAATAGCAGCACATAATGATCATCTACTTTTAGAAGCTATTGCCCGGCTAGATGAAAGCCAGATGTATGCTTTAATTCGTCAGCACAATATCAGCATGTGTGGCTATGGTCCGGTGGCTGCTACCAGCATAGCCTCTAAAATATTAGGTGCCAGGAGCGCTGAAATCTTAAAGTATGCTACCAGCGGAGATATTACCGGAGATCATAGTTCTGTGGTGGGTTATGGTTCCCTATTATTTAAATGAATTTATATCATGATTTATTTTACTATTAGGGAAATATGAGTTACAAATTTACTAAGCACTTATTAATAAGATGTTATAATCATCATTAAATTATTTTAAGCCACAGAAGGCTAAAAGGTGAACATATGGAATCCAAGGCATCTGCACCAGGTAAAGCAATTCTTTTTGGGGAACACGCAGTTGTTTTTGGACAGCCTGCCCTGGCCTTTGCAGTTGATAAAAGAGCATATGTCTCTCTTAAAAAAAGCTCTGGGAAAAAATCTACCATTAAATCTACAGATTTAAATTTTGAAGCTAGTTTTGATTTATCCCGAGGTATAGATATTCTTAAAAATCAAAAAAAAGGGATTGTCAATTATATATTAGGGGCCCTGTCTCTGGGCCATGATGGATCCCCTCTGGAAATTGAACTCAGCATGGAAATGCCTGTAGGTGCGGGGATGGGTTCTTCAGCTGCTGTAACTGTTGCCACACTTGCAGCAGCATATAATTTACATCATAAAAATATTGATATTTCTAATTTAGCTAAAAAAGCCCATGAAGTTGAATTAATGGTTCAGGGTGCAGCCAGCCCACTGGATACAGCAGTTAGTACTAATGGTGGTCTGGTTTATTTAGATGAAAATTCAGAAATTTCCTCCCATCAAGCCTATCTGGATAATTCTCTAATACTGGGTTACACTTCTTACCGGGGCAATACTGGTGAAATGGTGGATTCTGTTAGAAAAAGAAGAGAAAGATTCCCTCAAATAATGGATCCGGTTATTGAATCAGTGGGGAACATTACCCGCCAGGCCCTAAAATTACTATCACAGGATAATCTGGATAAAGAATACCTGGGGGAATTAATGAATATAAATCAGGGATTATTGGATTCTATGGGAGTAAACACTCCTGAACTCTCCCGGATGATTTTTAATGCACGTAAATATGGTGCATTAGGTTCTAAAATTACAGGTGCAGGGGGCGGGGGAAGTATTATTGCCTTTTGCCCGGGTAAACTAGAGGAAGTACTTCATATCCTTCAAAAAACAGATAGTGCAATTAATGCAGATTTTTCAAAAGAAGGAGTTTTAATTCACCATAAATAAATAAAGGTGCCTTTATGATAATATTAAAGTTAGGCGGAAGCATAATTACTGATAAGGCTGCAAAAGAACCTACTGTAAATCATAATCATTTAAACAGGATTGCCAGAGAAATTAAAAATTCAAATACATCTGATTTGATTATTGTACATGGGGCAGGATCATATGGTCATCCTTTTGCCAAAGAATACTCCATTGGAAAACCATTTTCTTCTGACGAAGACTTTCAGAAAAAAAGAATGGGATTTGCTATTACCCAGTCCTGGGTGAAAAAACTTAATTCTATTGTATGTGATGCTTTAAGAAAGCACGGTGTACCTGCTATTTCTATTCAACCTTCTTCTTTTATCACCACGGAAAATAAACGAATAAATAAAGCAGATATCAGTATTGTAGATAGTTATCTAAAAAAAGGCTTTGTACCGGTGATCTATGGGGATGTGGTTTTAGATGAGGATCCCTCTATCCAAATGGCGGTGGTTTCAGGGGACCAGATTATTTCTTATCTGGCGAAAAATCTTCTTCCAGAAAGGGTGATTTTGGGAACTGATGTTGATGGGGTATTCAATAAAAATCCGAAATTAAATAAAGATCCCCGGATAATTGAAACCCTTTCTTCCCTTCAGGAACTGGATTCTGTTGATTCAACCACCACGGTGGATGTAACTGGCGGAATGATAGGTAAACTTGAAGAATTATTAAAACTGGCCCAACTTGGAATTGAATCAGAAATTATCAATGCAGGGTGCAATAACTTGATTGAAGAAGCCCTTAAGGGCAAAAAAGTACCAGGCACAGTTATTAAAAAATAAAAGTATAGTTTTTATCTAAATTAGTGGAATTTTCATCTAAAAATTCCATCTAAAATAATTATTAAATCATTAAAGGGCGTTAACATGATTTCCAATCGAAAATTAGAACATTTACTGCTATGTGCACATTGTGATGTTCAGTATAAGAACAAAACCACCGGTTTTGAGGATGTAGAACTTATTCACAGAGCTTTAGGTGAAGTAAATAAGAAAGAAATCGATATATCTGCTGAAATTTTAGGAAAGGAACTCCAATCACCCATAATTCTATCTGCAATTACCGGGGGCCATCCTGCTGCTCTGGCCATTAACCGGGAATTAGCCCGTGCTGCAGAAAAAATGGGAATTGGCATGGGTGTGGGAAGCCAGAGGGCGGCGGTTGAAAATCCAGAACTCTCCTCCACCTATACCATAGCCCGGGAAGAAGCACCTTCTGCCCTTTTAATAGGGAATATTGGTGCTCCTCAAATAGAATATGCACCGCAAGCAGTGGAAATGATTGATGCTGATGCCCTGGCGGTTCATTTAAATCCATTACAGGAATCCATACAACCAGAAGGGGATCTTGATGCAAGGGGTTATGCTAAATCTATTGGTGAAATTGTAAAAACCGTGGATGTGCCGGTGGTTGTTAAAGAAACAGGAACTGGCATTTCACAAGAAGATGCTTTAATCCTGGAAGGTAAAGGCATTGATGCTATTGATGTAGCAGGTTCAGGAGGAACCAGCTGGGCAGCAGTGGAAACCTACCGGGCAGATGATAGTTATCTGGGAGAACTTTACTGGGATTGGGGTATACCTACTGCCATAAGCACGGTTGAAGTATGCCAATCAGTCAATATTCAGGTTATATCCTCTGGGGGAATAAGAAGCGGTCTTGATGCTGCTAAAGCTATAGCCTTAGGTGCAGACGGAGTTGGAATTGCCCTGCCTGTTTTAAAAGAAGCATATATGGGATATAAAGAAGTAATTAAAGTCATTGAACGGTTTCAGGAATCTTTAAAGTCAGCCATGTTCCTGGTGGGAGCTTCCAATTTAGAGGAACTTCAAAACTCAAGTTTAGTTATTCGGGGAAAAACAAGAGAATGGCTCAAGGAAAGAGGATTCCATACTGAAGACTATGCCCGGAGGCTATAATTTTGAGTGTGGAAGTTATTGCCATGGGGGGATATGAGGAAGTTGGAAAAAACATGTCTGCGGTTCGGGTAGGTGATGAGGTTATCATATTCGATATGGGCATTCACCTGGATAGATTACATATCCATGAGGATACTGATATTTCAAGAATGCATAGCCTGGATTTAATTGAGAAGGGCATTATACCGGATGACACCCTTATGAAAGACGTGGATGGTAAGGTAAGGGCTATTGTATTTACCCATGGGCATCTGGATCATATAGGTGCGGTGGCTAAATTGGCTCATAGGTATGGGGCCCCTATTATTGCCACACCCTATACCATGGCTCTTATTGAAAGTACCATAAAAGGAGAAAAAAAATTTAAGGTTTCTAATCCTCTCCAATCACTCAAACCGGGAGAAAAATGTCAGATATCTCCTGATATAACTCTGGAATTTATTAACTCTACTCATAGTATTCCTCATGCGGTGATTGCTGCTTTACATACTTCTGAGGGAATAATAGTTTATGCCCTTGACTTTAAATTTGATAATCATCAGAAGATTTCTCCTCCCCCGGACTATAAAAGATTGAAGCAACTGGGTAAAAAAGGAGTCCTGGCCCTTATTGTAGAAACCACCCGGGCAACAGAAAAAGAGGAAGTTAAAACCCATTCTGAAAAGGTGGCCAAGATAGTACTGGAAGATGTTATGAAAGGCCCGCTACAGGAAAAGGAAGGAATGATTATAACCACTTTTTCTTCTCATATTGAACGTATTCAGGCCATAAGTGACATAGCTAAATACAGCGACCGTAAATTAATGCTTCTGGGTCGTTCTATGGAACGATATTGTAGTCTGGCCGAATCCATGGGGATTTTGAAACTTCCAAAAAATGCAGGTATGTATGGCAGCCCTAAATCAGTCAATAAGGCACTCTCCCGAGCAGAAGATAAGAGGGAAGAATACCTGCTGGTTACTACTGGCCATCAAGGTGAAGTGGATGCTCTTTTACCTAGAATAGCCAATGCTAAAACTCAATTTAATATTCAAAGAGGTGATAATGTGATAATATCAGCACCAATTATTCCCAGCCCGGTAAATTTCGCTAACCGGAATCTGATGGAGAGGAGAATGGTCTCCAGTGGAGCCCGGATATATGCTAATGCCCATGTCTCAGGGCATGCTGGTATAGAAGACCATAGAGACTTTATAAGAATGCTTAAGCCCATGCATATCATACCTGCCCATGGTGACTTGAATATGCTGGGGGCATATGCCGAACTGGCAGAAGAAGAAGGATATAAACTGGGTAATGATGTTCATGTTTTAAGAAATGGCCAGGCTCAAGTGTTTAATGGAGGGGTTTGATGGAAGTTATGGAAATTTTAAAAAAATATTCAGAAAGTATAGACCATGAAATTGAGGAAGCACTATCTACTATAACTCCTCTTAACCTTTATGAGTCTTCAAATCATCTTATTAAGGCAGGCGGGAAAAAAATAAGGCCTGCTCTGGCGGTACTTACTTGTGAAGTTGTAGGGGGAAAAGCAGAATATGCTCTTAAAACTGCTGCTGCTATAGAACTTATACATACTTTTTCACTTATCCATGATGATATCATGGATAAAGATGATATGAGGCGGGGTAAATCCTCGGTTCATGTTTTATGGGGGGAACCTATGGCCATCCTGGCGGGAGACACCCTTTTTTCCAAGGCTTTTGAAACAGTTATAAGGACCCGTATAGATGACTCATCCTATAAAAGAGTCATAAAAGCTTTAGATACGGTGGTTGATTCTTGTATTAAAATCTGCGAAGGTCAGGCCTGCGACATGAGCTTTGAAGGAAAATTTGAGGTAAGTGAAGCAGAATACATGAATATGATTTATAAAAAAACCGCGGCCCTTATTGCTGCTGCCACTAAAGGAGGGGCCATAATTGGCGGGGGAAACCCGGAAGAAGTAGCTGCATTGGAAGAGTATGGTAAACTAATTGGACTGGCCTTCCAGATCCAGGATGATTATCTGGATGTGGTAAGTGACGAGGAATCCCTGGGAAAACCAGTGGGAAGTGATATTGTTGAGGGTAAAATGACTTTAATGGTGGTTAAAGCCCTGGAAAAAGCTTCTCCTGAGGATAAAGAAAAACTAATCTCCATCCTTAAGGAAAATAATCCTGATGGAGTAGGTGAAGCAATAGCTATCTTTGAGAAATATGGCTCCTTGCAATATACTCATAAAGTTGCTCTGGATAACGTGAGAAAAGCTAAAGAACTACTCGATATCTTTGAAGACTCTGAAGCTAAAGATGCTTTAATTTTACTGGCAGATTATGTCCTGGAAAGACAAAATTAGATCATTATTTTCTATAATCAGGTGATTTTATATGAGCAACATGGAAAGGGTGGTATACCAACACGCCCTTATAAATGCAATTAAACATAAGGGAAAAGCCAACCAGGGTGCAGTAATAGGATCCATAATGAGTTCCCAGCCAGATTTAAGAAAAGAGGCTAAAGAAATTGCAAAAATTACCCGAACCATTTTAGATAAAGTTAATGCTATGGATCTAAAACAACAAACACTGGAACTGGAAAAAATTGGGGGTAAAATTGAAGAAAAAAAGAAGGTTGAACAAAAAGGACTCATTAACCTTCCCCAACCACACCGGGGTGTCGTTTTAAGGTTTGCACCTAACCCCAGTGGCCCATTACATATAGGACATGCCCGGGCAGCGGTATTAAATAGTGAATATGTGGATAGATACCAGGGAAAACTAATTTTAAGGATAGAAGATACTGATCCCCGCCGGGTTGATCCAGATGCTTACCAGATGATAAGTGAAGATTTAAGTTGGCTAGGGGTCGAATATCAAGAAACATTCATTCAGAGTGATAGGATCCCCATATATTATGACTATGCCGAAAAACTCATAAATAAAGGGGCCGCTTATATGTGTAATTGTCCCGGGGGAGAATTTAAGAAATTAAAAGACAATTCCCTACCCTGCCCCTGTCGGGATTTAACTGTGGATGAGAATTTAATTAAATGGGCTCAAATGGAGAATATGGCTGAAGGTGAAGCTGTATTAAGAGTAAAAACAGATATTGCTCATAAAAATCCAGCCATAAGAGATTGGGTGGCCATGAGGGTGGTGGAAGAAGATCACCCCCGTACCGGAACTCGCTATAAAATTTATCCTATGATGAACTTCTCGGTGGCGGTGGATGATCATTTAATGGGCGTAACCCATGTTTTAAGGGGTAAAGACCACCTGGCCAATTCTGAAAAACAAAAATATCTCTATGACCACATGGGATGGGAAGTACCGGCTTTTATACATTATGGAAGACTTAAAATGGATGATGTGGCCTTAAGTACATCTAAAGCCAGACAGGGAATAGAAGAGGGTAAATACAGTGGCTGGGATGATCCCCGGCTGGGTACCATCCGGGCCATAGCCCGAAGGGGTATAAATCCCCAGGCTATACATGAATTGATGCAAGAAATTGGGGTTAAGATATCAGATTCTATAATCAGCTGGAAAAAGATTTATGGACTCAACCGTAATATTCTGGAGGAAAAATCCAACCGTTACTTCTTTGTAGGAGATGCACAGGAAGTACAAATTAAAAATGTACCTGAAGAAGTCTTAGGAGTAGTAGAAAGACCACTGCACCCTGATTTTTTAAAAAGAGGGTACCGAAAAATCCCCTTCACGGGAAATGTTTATCTTAATGCCGATGACTTAGAACAAGATCAAATACTACGGTTAATGGATGCGGTAAATGTGGAGGTTAGAAATGGTAAAGTGGATTATCACAGCCACACCTTCGAGGAAGCTCGAGCTTTGAAGGCCCAAATTGTACAATGGGTGCCTTCTGATAGTAATATCTCCACTGAAGTGGTAATGCCCGATGCCAGCATCATAAAAGGATGGGTTGAACCGGATTGTGATAAATTAACTAAAGGCGATGTTATTCAAATGGAACGATTTGGATTTGCCCGACTTGATAAGATACTTAATGATAAATTAATATTCTATTATGCCCACCCCTGATTAATTAAATGTAAAATATAGAAGGTAGTAAACATGGTAGTAAAAATAAATGAAAACTATTTATTACTTAAAAGTAGTTATATATTTGCTGAAATTGCCCAGAGAGTAAATAAATTCCAGGAAGAAAACCCGAAAGCAGAAATAATTCGCCTGGGTATTGGTGATGTAACCAAACCATTACCTCCTACGGTTTTAAAGGAATTTAAAAATGCAGTGGATGAAATGGGACAACCGGATACCTTCCGGGGGTATGGACCAGAACAGGGTTACTCCTTTTTAATCCAGGAAATAATTAAAAATGACTTTCAATCCCGGGGTATAGAACTGGATTCAGACGAGGTTTTTATCAGTGACGGGGCCAAGTGCGATACCGGTAATATCCAGGAAATATTTGGTCTGGATAATGTGGTGGCTGTAACTGATCCGGTGTATCCTGTTTATGTGGAGACCAATGTAATGGCAGGTAGAACCGGACCTATGGATGAGGAAGGGCGCTACCAGAAACTGGTATACCTTCCCTGCACTGCTGAAAATGATTTTGTCCCCTCACTACCAGAAGAACCAGTGGATTTAATCTACCTCTGCCTACCTAACAATCCCACCGGGACGGTCTTAAACAAAGAAGAACTGAGTCGTTGGGTAAACTATGCCCGGGAAAATAAATCTATAATCCTCTTTGATGCGGCATATGAAGCCTACATTCAGGAAGATAATATACCTCACAGTATCTATGAAATCGAAGGTGCAAAAGAGGTGGCCATTGAATTCAGGAGCTTTTCCAAGAATGCCGGTTTTACTGGAACCCGGTGTGCCTACACCGTGGTACCAAAACAGGTAATGGCCTATGATTCAGAAGGTAAGGCCCAGGCCTTAAATCCACTATGGAACCGCAGACAAACCACAAAATTTAATGGGGTTTCCTATCCAATTCAGCGGGCTGCAGAAGCAGTATACACTCCGGAAGGACAATCTGAAATAAAAGAATACATTAACTATTATATGGAAAATGCCCGGATTATCAGGGATAGTCTGGAAAAAATAGGTTTGAATGTTTATGGTGGAGTTAACTCCCCTTACATCTGGATAAAAACACCAGAGGGTATGGACTCCTGGGAATTCTTTGATCTGCTATTAAATGAGGTCCATGTGGTGGGAACTCCCGGGTCAGGATTTGGACCTAGTGGGGAAGGTTATTTCAGGATAACTGCTTTCAACACCCTGGAAAATACTAAAAAAGCCATGGAAAGGATATCTAAATTATCCTTCTAATTTATTTTTAAATACATATCTTATTTTTTTAGGGTTTAAAAAAAATTATTTCTAATGATAAAATATCTTTTAAAAAAAATAAAAAAAAAATTTAATTTTTTTTATCAGGTGGCCGTTTCTGCACTCATATAATTATATGCTACTGCAGCCAGCACTGCTCCTACTAGGGGCCCTATGATGTAAATAGGGAAAAATTCCCATAAGTTGGCACCACCCAGTAACAGCTGTCCCAGATAAGGACCAAAGGTACGGGCGGGGTTAATGGATGCACCGGTAATATTACCTATAGTGGTAATTACTCCGGCCACAGTTAGACCTATAATCAGACCAGCAAATCCAGGAGTTGCTTTTCTATCCACGGCCACACCCATAATAGCAATCATGAGCAGGAATGTTCCGATGGCCTCCACCAGTATAGCTTGCATGTAACCTATACCTGGGAATGGTGCTGTGGCACCTAAACCTCCAATGGCCAGGGCATCTGGACCAACACTTGCAAAAAAGAGGAAACTGGCCAGTGAGGCACCTGCCAGCTGGGCAATTATGTAGGGTATAACATCACCTGATGGGAACTTCTTAATGGCCCACAGGGCAATGGTAACTGCCGGATTGATATGGCAACCCGATACCCGTCCAAATGCATAAATACATGCTGCTACTGTTATACCGAATGCTAGACCAATAGCTAACCAGTCTCCCAGACCACCCAGTACTCCTATCCCTATATTAAATTCATTAGGGGTGGGTTGCCCGGCACTGATCATTAAGGTTATAACCGCTGCTCCAGCACCAAAAAATACCAGCAGGAATGTTCCTATGAACTCTGCAAGCATCCTTTTAGAAAGTGAAACCATTTTAATCCCCTTTTAGTCCTTCATAACATGGTGGACAGAGTATTCGAGGTATGGTTTTTTCCATTTTCTCTGAAGGGAATGGATATCCTCCTTCCCATATGTCCACTTCTTCTCTTATGGCATGGTCCATGCAAAGTCCCATTCCACAGACTATACAAACGGCCACAGCATCAGTATCTTTTCCCATCTGGGCACATATGTAACATTTCATATTTTTTCACCTCAAAAAAATTATAAAAAAGTAGATTTTTATACCGCTTCTCTCCACTGGCAGTGGTTGTGACGGAAATCTACTAAAGAGGCTGCAGCACAGTTTTTACATGTTCGGGCTGGTGAAGCAGCACTTTCTTTGTGCAGAGCAATGATGTTGGTCATCAAGGTGGCGGTGACCGGTTCGCTGGTTAACAGACATGGATAGTCAGATAACCTCATCAGGGAGGAGTACCTTACGGTGATGGCACAGGCCGGGTAGGTGTAGCGTTGTGGGTTCATGATAACTTCATTTTGATGTATGGGCTCTAAATCCACTTTAAATCCACTTACCTTTGGTTCTAATGGACCTTCAACACCATTTCTTAATTTACGTGCTTCATCCAGGTGTTTCCATCCTCGGAAAATCATATCCATGAAGTCACTGTTGTGGAGTTCTGCGGCTGCTCCCCGGGTGGGGTAGAGCTGTACGTAATTGTGGAATCTTTTGGTGAGTAAATCTACCACCATAGGTGCATTGAATCCATCTAATTCCAGTATGTATTCTACTGCACAGGCTGAAGCTCCGGTAGCCAGGGTTAAAACATCATACTCGCTTTTGAAGTTATTTAAGTTATCATTTAGTGTTTTATCCATTACGGCAGTGGTTGCTTCTATTATGCCCATTATAACATCGTCTTTACACATATTAAAGGTGGACTGGGCGATGTGGTGAGATATATCACCTACACAGTAGGCCGGTACAGTTAAAATGTTTCCATAGTGTACTCCATCATCTACGGCCGCTTTTATGGTTTTTTCCATTTTAGTACGGTATTGGCTCATATATTTACGCACATCAAAGGAACTGTGTCCTAGAGAATCCATGAGTTCAGCCTGGGCAGTTACCGGTTCCTGGTATATCTTTTTAACCATGGCCACTTCTTTTTCCACTGCTTCTGCTGCGGTGGCACCTCCTTCTAATTCATTGGCAAATACTTCTCCAATACCATAAGAAGTGTTCATACCCCATGATTTGGCGGATAATATGGCCTGTTTGTGCATTTCTGGAATGTCTGTTTCTCTTAGAATTCTATTTACGGTGTTACTGGTACTACCTGGCATTAATGCAAAATCAACCACACAGGTGGGTCCATAAAATCCACCGTATCTTCTAACAGATTCTTTACCAATTAAAGCTTCTGCTTTTCCTATAGCCTCTATAAAGGCCTCCATACTTTTTTCAAAAGCAGAATCTTCATCAGATAATATCTCTAAAATCACTGGTGTTTGATAGTGTTCTACAAAAGGATCGTCTTCAGGTCTTATGGTGTCAGTTAGACCGTCTAAAATAGTGTAGTGAGCTTTAACAGAGTCAACATGTAAATCAATTACAGATTGGCTCTGGTCCCCCACGGCCTTCATACCCTGCACCACATCAAAGTAGGCCTTGGTGTCTTTTATTTTGAAATCAGAACCCCTTTTATTCTTTATTGTTTCAACATCTGCTTTTTGAGCCTGCATGGCTTCCTTTATCATTTTCTCATATATTTCAGACATTAAATCACCTCTTTAGTAGAACTTGCAGTCATATTTATTGGACTTTACAAATTCTACTTATATTTTTGTTTTTGATGACTATATAATATTTTGATTATTGACAAGTAGAGGGGTTTTTTAAGGCCATTTTATTTAATAATTCTGTTTTTGGTGAAAATAGCCTCATTTATATCGGGAATCTTAAAAAAATCGTAAAAATAAAAAAAAATAATGGGGGTTTAAAGTTTTCCTCTTTTAAATGTTTAGTTCAATTGATTACTTCTTAATCATATTATATGATTTTATTATTCAGAGAGGATAGGAACCATCTTCATCATGTACCTCCCCTCCTTCTAGAGGGGGATTGAAAACACATAACAGTTTCAGATCATTTTTAAAGGCCCGCAGATAATGACGGTCGTTTTTATCCAGAGCATACATGGTACCGGGTTTAATAGTATATATTTCGCCCTCCCTGGTGGTTTCTATCTCACCTTCTCCTTCAACACAGTATACTGCTTCTAAGTGGTTTTTGTACCATATTAAGGTTTCAGTACCGGCTTTAATTATAGTTTCATGAAGGGAAAAACCCATTTTATCTTCTTTTAAAAGAAGACGCTTGCTTACCCAGTTACCATTTTGGGCAAAAACCTCCCGGGAGGTTCCTTCAATATCTTTAATGGTTTTAACTATCATGATTGAGACCTTCCACCATGGCTTCTCTTCTTTCCAGAACAGAGGCAATAGAATCCTCAATAATTTGCAAACCTTCCTGCAGCAAGTCATTTTCAATGGTCAAAGGAGGCAATAATTTAAGCACATCATCCTGGGCTCCGGCCAGTTCAATTAACAAACCTCTGGAAAATGCTTCTTCAGATATATCTCCACAAAAACCTCTAAGAGGAACTTTAAGTCCACATATCATTCCTTTTCCCCGTACTTTAGAATCGATGGTGGGGAATTTGTTTGATATTTCATTTAATCTTTCTTTTATTATCTTTTCTTTATTTTGAACGGTTTGGGAGAGACTATCATTTTCCCAGTAACTTAAAAGTTCACGGGATGCTACAAAGGCCAGATTATTACCTCTAAATGTACCGGTATGTTCTCCTGGCTTCCACTGATCCAGTTCACCTTTTAAGAGTACCATGGAAAGGGGTAAACCTCCTCCTATAGACTTGGAAAGGGTTATAATATCCGGGTTGATTCCTGCATTTTCAAAACTAAAAAAAGTACCGGTTCTACCATTTCCCACCTGAATATCATCCACAATTAACAGAATATCAAAGTCACGGCAGATTTGTTCAATATCCTGCAACCATTTATCACTGGCCACATTGATTCCACCTTCAGCCTGTATGGTTTCCAGGATTATAGCCGCCGGCAGATCCACTCCACTGCTCTGGTCTTCTAAAAAGGTTCTTAAATACTCGGCTGTATTTACCTCTTCTCCAAAATACCCATCAAAAGGCATGAAACTCACATTGGTACGATTAATAAAGGCTTCATCCCGGTAAAATGCATTGGCAGTTACAGCCATGGAGCCCATGGTTAATCCATGGAAGGCATTGGTAAATGATATGACGTTAGACCTGCCCTTCACCATCCGGACTAATTTAAGGGCGGATTCAACAGCATTGGTCCCGGTAGGTCCGGTGAACTGGATTTTATATTCCATATGTCGTGGTTGAAGTATGGTGTCATAAAACTGATCCAGAAACTGCTTTTTGGCGGTGGTGGCCTTATCCAGGCCATGGATTATACCATCCTTATTAATGTAATCCACCAGTGCTTTGGATACCAGGGGATTATTATGCCCATAATTTAAGGTTCCAGCACCTGCAAAAAAGTCTATATATTCCTTTCCCTGCTCGTCACAAAGGATGGATCCTTTTGCCTTTTCAAATACAGCAGGGAAACTTCTAACATAACTTCTAACTTGAGATTCATGTTGTTTGAAAGTTTTCATCAAATCACTCTTATTTTATCACCAAGGGGTGATGTCATAATATATCTTAAACTAATCTCCTGATTTTTTAAGGGGTCCTATTATGAGGAGGGGTTCTTCTTCATGACCGGATTCACCAAAAAGGTCACTACTTAAGAATTCCACTTCTTTTAAATTAGCCTGCATTTTCCGGGCTAATTTTTCAAATAAAGCCCGGGATGCATGATTGGAAGGACTTACCGTTGTTTCCAAAAATCTTATATTTTCAAGTCCTTTTCTCTCTATTAATTTCATTAATAGCTTGTGGCCTAAACCCTTACCTCGCATAGAGGAGTCAACAGCAACCTGCCAGATAAAAAGAGTATCTTCTTTATGAGGATGGATATAGGCGGAAACATATCCTACTATTTTCCCCTGGTATTCAGCCACCACACTGCTTTTATTAAAATGTGTACATACCAGTAAATAACTGTACAAAGAATTAATATCCAGTGGGGGTGAATGGGATACCAGCTGGTAAATCGAGTTACCATCCCTTAGTTCTGGTTTTCTAATAATTATTGGCCGTATTTTCTCATTATCAGGACCCATATACTTATTTCCATTTTCATCTTATAAAAAGGATTCGATTAAAAATAGGCTTAAATATGGCTTTAATTAAAATTCTGGTCATAAATTTGGCTTATTTATATATTTTTCTATTAATTATAAAAAAAGATTTTTTTAAAATAAAAAAAGAAGAAAAAAGAAATTAATTCTTATTTTCCCCTTACATGTTCAGCTAAAGCTCCAGGATTGGTTTGCGCCAGGCCGCTTACAGCAGCACCAAAACCACTTCCACTTAAACCATGTGCTGCAGGCAATCCACCAGCTTTTGCACTTACATGGTCAGCTAAAGCTGCAGGATTGGTTTGCGCCAGGCCGCTTACAGCAGCACCGAATGTTTTACCATCTACACCATGTGCTGCAGGCATACCTCCTTTAGCTGCAGATGCGGCACCAGCCAACATCATCACTACTAAACTCAAAAGTAATATTTCTTTTATCAAATTAGTTCCCCCCCAAAAATTTGTATATAATAATTTGTATCCAATTTTATTAAAACTTTACCTTTCTATCTGGGGACAGGATTATCTAATTTTTTCGAAAAAAAACGTTTATCAAATTAAAGTCATAAAACAAGAGTAAATCTTTTTATTCAAATAGAATAAGTATAAAACGCTATTTTCATTAAAAAATTAAATAAATAAGTAGTAGATTATAGTTTTTACTTTCTTTTAGTAAAAACAGGTCATCTAACTGAAGGGGATATAATTACTAAAGAAATAGGAGGTATTTCATTTAGTCTCATTGGAATAGGGCCTTACTTTCTCAACCCTAATTCCACTACCATTTCTTCAGTTTTATCCATATCTGGAATGAGATAAACAATTCCATTAATGGTAACCCATTCTCCAGTAATTACCGCGGTTTTAGAATTTTCTATATCATATCCCTGAATCAGTGTATCAATCAAAGTGGCTTCTAGAGGGGGGATGTTGGTTCTTACATTTTTACGCAGCTGGTTTAAAATAGCAGGGGCATTACTGATATTTGATGGGTTTAATGTTTCCTGTATAATAGATTGTATTGCTTTTTGATGCCTTCTTACTCTTCCCGGGTCTGCATCTTCATCAAACCTAAAGCGAAGATATGCTAAAGCTTCTTCACCATTTAATCTACTTATACCAGATTTTCCATGTAATTCTGGAACAGCACTAGCAACATGGGGCTCCACATCCAGGGTGATACCTCCCAGGGTATCCACCATTTCTTTAAATTCTTTAAAATCTACCAGAATATAATAATCAATTCTTATATCCAGGAAGTTCTCCACAGTTTCTATGGTAGTATCAATATCTCCATAGGGATAGGCTGAATTTATTTTATCCACCCCTCTTCCAGGAATATCAACCCGGGTATCCCGTGGTATGGAAAGAAGAGAAACCTCTGTGGTGTTTTTATCAATGGATAAAACACTCATTGAATCTGTATTTCCCCTCATTTGCCCGGTACGGTCATCTGAACCTAATAATAATATATTTATTCTCTCACTGGACTCTGATTCATTAATAAATACTAAAAAGGATAAAGCTACTCCTATAATTATTATTAATGATAAAATTCCCAGTAATTTTTGCCAATTTTTCATCTAATAACTCACCTTAAAAATTTCTTTAAATGTAATACTTTAAAATTAAGATTTATTTTATTTAATTTACTAATTAATTATAGTTTTGGATATCAGAGATACATTAAAAAATATTATTACTTTATTAATTACAGAGTGAGTTTTTTTTCTGTGCCGGAAAAAATTGGGGGAGCTCTCCATTTAATGTTCAATGTTAATCTATTATTTATGCTAAACGGAATGACTTTTTGATATAACCGGAACTTAAGTATATTTTGAATAATATTTTATAGAATTAAGTAAATAATAGATCTTAGATTATTCAGGAATCTATTACCTCATATTAAGGCGAATGTTTTAAAAAATTTTCTGGGGGAGGAATTTTCAGTATGAATAAAAAGGATGATGAACACTTTGATCTGGTTTTTGATAATAGTTTCCGCATTAATTCCAGTATTTCCAGAATAAATCAAAAAATAGAAAGTTTAAGCGGGAATAAAAATATTAAATCAGATAAAAGAATCAGAATAAATGAAAAAATTATTGGAAAAGATGTTTTAAATAATTCTGGAATGGTGGTGGGGAAGGTAATAGATGTGGTCTTGGATGATGATACCCGGGAAATTAAATCTATAATTATGGGTCAGGGTGGAATGGCAAATATTTTCAAATTATCCACATCTGAAACCATAATCCCCTTTAAAATGGTCCATCAAATAGGGGATAATCTGATACTAAAAAATGATTAATCAAATAATAAATTATCCACTCTCCAGGAAATAGGTACTGGAATAAACCACTTCCACCTTTAAGGTTTTTCCATAAAGTTTTCCTTTTATCATTTCTTCTAGATCTGCAATAGGTGGTAACTCGCCCTCTCCTATAACTCTTAATATAACTTCTTCATTGGCTGATTCAGCATCAACTGAAATAACTTCAAATCCACTTCCACTTAACCAGTTGATAGAGGCCTCATTAACATTCTGGGTTATGCTATTGTTGATAAAAATATTATGGCCTGTATAACCCAGAGGTACTGCAATCAAAACCAGCATTACTATAGCTATGACAATACCGCTTCTTTTAGCACTTAAGGATTGTTTAAGAATGGCTACTTTTGGAAAGCTCATAATCCCAAAAAGCACTGCTCCGGTGAGGAGGATGGCAAAGTAGTTGGTCATAAAAAGTAGAAGACTGCCCAGAGCCAGCGAATAATTTGATGTTGCCATTAAAATACCCACATTGGCCAGTGGAGGCACCAGAGATATGGCAATGGCTACCCCGGGAAGGGTATCTGAAACATCATGGCGGGACATGGCAAAAGCCCCGGCAAAACCAGTTATAAGGGCAGCAAGAAGGTCTAAAAGACGGGGAGAAGTCCGAACCATCACCTGATCAATATTCTGGACTTGAAAAAAATTACTTAAAGGCCAGGCTAAAATAAAACCCACTGCTATGGCAGTTAGTATGCCTCCTATGCTTATAAGTAATGAATGCTTAATGGCAAGACGATCAGCAATACTTATACTAAAAGCAAGTCCCATTATGGGTAACATCAGGGGTGCGACAATCATGGCCCCGATAACCACCGCTACAGAATCTCCTAAAAGCCCATAAGTAGCAATACCTGAAGAGAGAATAAGGAGGCAGAAAAATTTTACCAGCTTTTTTTTAGTCTCTGGGCCCTCAAATAATACCAGATCCCTCATTCGGTTTACTTCTTTTTTATCAACCGGATCACCATGCAGAATGGTGCCAATAGATTCCCACATTAATTATTCACCTTTTTTTTTTAGTTTTATGAAAATTAAATTCATCTGGATCTAATCAGAGGACATATATGACTTAAGCTCAGTAATTACTTTATCTTTTTAGAATCAGGGACCAGAAACTCTGCCACACCATAACCTTCTTTATTATCCCAGGTGCAATGGGAAAGAGTCTCCATAAGTATCATATCCCCTTCAACAGGAATAAGGCTCATTCTAATAACCTTCCCTTCAACCGGATACTCCCCACCTTTATTATCTTTTAATAGCATGGAAAATTTAGAAGGCACTCCCTTATCCATTTTTAAATCTATATCTGCTTTTATAAGGGTATTATTAACTCCGTCCTGATAAAAATATCCAGCATCTATCTCTCCTTCTGCTACAGAAAGTTTGGTGATATTAAATGCTTCTGCGCTGGAAAACTGTGAATTTATCCACATCCACATCCGGGGTGATCCCCACTGGCGTATACCCCGGCTAAGATCCCTTTCACCCAGGGCCTCAATCTCCCATGCTTTTCCATCAACTATAATCGTACCCTCTGCTTTTCCAAACTGTTCATAATGCTCTGATGCAACTTTAGATGATAATTGGGTTTCTTTTTCATCCACACAGTTACTATAATCCATCAGAGGGTTTAAAGATTCCCATATAACATCCATTTTAACTTTAAATTCTGATTTATCCTGAGGATTAAAAAGGGGACCATCATACTGCAGTCTCCATTTCCAGGGACCTGTTTCCTGGTACTCTAAACCGGCAATGCTCCAGGGTCTATCATCACAGGGAACTTCCAATTTAATTCCAGCCATAATTTCAGAAGACATCAAATAAAAGAACATGGACTTTTCATTTTTATTAACTTTATTCCCAATACGCATAAAGACCGTTAAATCATTATTTTGGTCATGAAAATTAAAATAATAGCTTTCATTCCATTCTTCATGCTTTTTTAGTGTTTCTAAATCCATACCATCACCTACCCTCTATTTTTTTTTTAAAGAATTCGTTTCATTTATATAAACTACTCCCTCATTACCATCCACCACCAACTCATCACCGGTTTTAAAAATCTTAGTAGCTCCTTTAACTGCAGTAACAGCAGGTATCCTATATTCACGAGAAATTACCGCTCCGTGGGATAATATGCCCCCTGTTTCGGTAATAAGACCTCCTAATTTTGAAAATATGGCAGTCCAGGCAGGATCGGTATTGCTGGTAATGAGGATTTCATTTTCTTCCAGCTGTGACAATTCTCCAATAGATTCCACCACCCGGGCCACCCCCTGGAATATTCCGGGACTAGCAGCAGCCCCATAAATGGCACTAGGCTTATATTCCATAACGGTATCATCAAATTCAATCCCGTTTTTTAAGAATTTTGGAGGTAGAGATGATTTATAACGGAAAAATTCCTTTTTTCTTTTTAGAATTTTCTCTTTTAAGGAAGAAATAATCCTCTTATCTGGTGAGGATTTATTAAAAAAAGAAAATAACTCTTTTTCATAGAAAAAGAAAACATCATCCCCTTCCGATATTACACCTTTTTGTATTAATCTCCTTCCCATTTCCTGCAACATCAATCTTTGCCGGAAAAGCAAATGATCTAAATAAAAACGCTGATTTTCCCGGAAGGTTAAATAGGTCTGGGCTAAATTTAGCACTATTTTAAATATTCTGGCTTTGAAAAAACCGAAGTTTTGCTTTTTTATTCTTTTTAAAACTTCTTTTTCAGTTTCAAACCTATTTTTTTTACTCTCTACTTCTTTTTTTCGCAAATCCAAATCTGATGATGATAATAATTTTATTACCTCTAAAATGTAAGCTTTATCTTCCCTCCAGCGGGGATAAAGTATTTCCCTGGTATTGGAACGGTGACCATAGTCCTTAATAAATTGATTAAAACTTTCTTCAAATTCGGAATTAGAAGAAATTAATTCAGTTAGCTGGGTTTGAGTTAAATAACTTAAATCAGAAATTGAATTTATCATGCCCTGTAAATTTGAATCCTCTCTTAAAATTTTAGCCATATCTGAAAATCGGATATTCATTTCTATTGTTTTATTATCCTCTAAACCAGATATCAAACCAGCATAAAGGGAGCCATCTTTATCTTCCAACCAATCAACCAGCCAGTTTTTTATCATTAAATTGGTGGCTATGGAATGGGAGACCATACCGTACCTTATCAGCTGGTAGTGTTTTATTCCTGCATTTTCAATGTCATTATAAAGCTTCATAAGCTGGGCGCTATTTAATACTCCTAAATCAATCTCATCAAAATCTTCACATTTTTTCAGGAATCCATGGGCCCATTTTCTATAGGCTTTATCGGTCCGGTGCATCATACCATCTGGATCCCTGATGGCTACTAAAATCTGGGAAAGCAAGGTTTTATGTAAAATAGAAGGATATTTTGATATTCGTTCCTGATCATCCAGGGGGAAATAATTTAATAATTCTTTGGACCGGGCAAATTTAGGGTAATAAGAAAAAGCTTTTTCTAAAACCCAGCTATTAAAATAAACCCTGGATTTATGGAGTTTTAGCAGTTTGG
Organism: Methanobacterium alkalithermotolerans; assembly: GCF_018141185.1. Taxonomy (NCBI): domain Archaea; kingdom Methanobacteriati; phylum Methanobacteriota; class Methanobacteria; order Methanobacteriales; family Methanobacteriaceae; genus Methanobacterium; species Methanobacterium alkalithermotolerans. The sequence continues at coordinate 1,890,344 of NZ_CP058560.1, forward strand.
AGTCTGTTATCTCAGCATAACCCATTATCCGGGCCCCTTCATGGTTCACATAATCAGTGAGCATTTTACCCATCACATCAAAAAAAAGCGGGGTGGTGGCATCGGCCCAGTATTCATCTCCATAAGCCCGGGTCCATAAAATATCATCCTTATCCCTGCTGAGGGTGGTCACGGGCCTTGATTGGAGTATATATATGTCCTTTTTTCCATCTTCCAGGGCCCATTCAATATCCTGAGGAGCCCCAAAAAAGCTTTCCAATTCCAGAGCTCTTTTTAATAATTTTTTAAGAACTTCTCCATCAAGACTAGGTTTTTCCTGATCCTCTTTTTTTAGTTTCACTAAAGTATTTTCACCATTTTTAAGGAAATATCCCTTGTTTTTGGATTTAATCTTCCTTTCCAGCACTTCACCATTTCTACTTAAAACAAAAGTATCCGGGGTGACCAAACCAGAGGCAATAGCTTCACCCAGACCCCAGGTGGATTCAATAACTATATCTTCACTTCCATTTACCGGGTTGGCGGTGAAGGTTACTCCACTTACGGTGGCATTCACCATCTTTTGTACCAGTACTGCTATACCAGCAGAGGATTGTGCCGTATCCAGGTGTTCAATAGAGGAGTCGTGCCGGTATTTAACTGCCCGGTTATTCCAGTAAGATGCCCAGCAATCACTAATTTTTTCTAAAATATCTTCTTTTCTTATATTTAAGAAAGTATCCAGTTGTCCAGCAAAACTGGCATCATCCAGGTCTTCTGATGTTGCAGATGATCTTACCGCATAGTAACCTGGTGGAAGACTTTCTATTTTATTATTAATTTCTACCAGTATGGCATCTGGCACTCTTTCTGTCTTAATTAAATTTCTAATGGAGGCACATCCCTCAGACAAGGATTTATCATTATTAAAATCAATAGATGCAAGTATTTTCGATATTTCAGCTTCTAACTTCTGCTTAATAAAAAAATCATAGGCATCCACCCCTACTACAAATGCGGGTGGAATATTAAAACCAGCTTTTGACATTTTACTTAAATTGAGTGCCTTTCCTCCAATTTTTTCCAGAGGAATATCCTTTGCTTTAAGTTCCATGACGTAGTTCTTCTTATTAACCATATTATCGCTGCCTGAAGTTATCCGTAAGCCCTCTATATTATTCTAAGATAAAATTACTTTTAAATAGTATTAAAGTGATTGGTTATGGTTTTGTTAAATCAAATTTGATTCACTGGAAATTAGTTCATTAAATTAAACTAATTGAAGCCTTTAAATAACTAAATAATTTAAGTCGGTATTTATTTCTTATTAATAATTATTAGGTTTTATTCTGGATTAATAATACCCTTTTTAAATTTTAAGGTCTTCTGAGGTTTCTTTATAGTTAATCTTATATACTACCTCCACCTTATTTAAGTTAAATTTAATATTATTCAAATAAAATTGATATTTGGAAATGGAGGTTTATAATGCATTTACCTGATGGAATCCTGCCTCTAGGGCAGTCATTGATTTACTGGATAATAACCGGAATAACCCTGATCATATATCTCTATAAACTATCTAAAGTTGAAGATAAACATAAACTAATGATAACCACTTCACTTCTGGCTGCTGCTGCCTTTGCACTTTCTTCCCTTTCCATACCCACTCCCCTGGGCATACCCATCCACTTTTTCATGATACCTCTGGTGGCTCTAATAGTAGGGCCATTTAGCGCCGCTACAGTAGCAGTAATAATACTTTTAATTCAGGCTTTTTTCCTGGGAATGGGCGGTATTGTTGCTTTAGGTGCTAATGCGGTGACTATTGGTTTACCCCTGACTCTGGCCACCTGTGCATTTTATAGAGTATTGAGGAGTATTGATTTTAGGCTGGGAGTCTTCTCAGGTACTTTCATGGGGGTTATTATGGCCACCTTCATTCAGACTGTGATTTTATTAATTGCAGGAATATTCAGCTTAGAAGTTATATTAGCCACTTTAATACCATTCTACTTACTGGTGGCCGTTTTAGAGGGATTAGCCAACGCAGCCATATTATCTTTATTATCCCGGGTACGTCCGGAACTATTAAAACTGGAAAAAATATAGATGATGAGATGAGAATGATTAATTTATGTAGAGATAAATGTTTTAAAGTTACAATTCTCTTTTTTTTTATTTTGATAAATTCATTTTAAAAAAATAAATTATTTATTTCCCCTCCATACTAATGTATTAATGATAGGTTTACATAAAATTTTAAAAGTTACCTAAAAGTTGATAATATGGCCAAAGAAATAAAACAATTAGTAGTGGGTATAACCCGAGAAGGAGAAATAGTGGTTAAAAGTGGAAGAGGTAAAATGTATCCGGTAAAAAAATCTGCGGATTTGAAATTCGACTGCGAGGATCTCTTCCAGGACTTAGATAAAGAGCTATTTGCCACCATAGATACAGAAAACCAGCCATGGGAATGTATATCCATTGAATAAATTAACAAACAATTTAAGGGTATCCACCCTTAACCTGGTTTATTTTTGATATTCCTATATTTAGGCAGTTGGAGCTGGATGATTTAGTGATTTTTTAAAACCATTTTATTTTTTTAAAGGACTTATCTAAATAAAAAGAAAAAAAGAAGGAATTTAAACCGTTATGGTTACAGTGGCTGACGGATAGGAGTTGGATTGCTCTCCCAGGGTTTCATCACCTCTAGTTATTTTAAGACTCATAGGCCCTGTTCCTGCTGTTGTCCAGGTACTGACAGTTAAAATACCGGATATTTTTCCTAAATTAACTGTTTGTTCACCATTACCAGATAATTCCTTGTATCCAAATTCACCACTTGCAGATCCACCCCAGTTACCATTATAATTTACCGTGACTAAAACATCCTCTGTGCTGGAAGCATTTGTACCTGATGTATCAGAAGTAGTTGTATTTTCAGTGGTGGTACACCCGGATACAGCCACAATACAACAAAGTAACATAACTAATCCTATTTGCCATATCTTGTTATTTTTCACCATATCACCTCCTTTATTAGAATATTAATCAGATTAATATGATTTATATTATTTAAGAATATATTTTTTTGTATTAACTGGAATAATCAGTACGACTGATTAAATACCTACTGGTATTTCTGCAAATATTAGGAGGATTTATTTTTTTTATTCTTTTTGGTAATATCATCCATGGACACCTCTAACAGATTGGAGGTGGCTACATAAAAGTAAATTACAGCCAGGATTGAAATCACCACCACCGGTACCATAATAACCGGGAATGATATAAAATTCATTCTTCCTAACTCTTCTAAGAATGCAGCACTCTGGGGTGGGCTCTGCAGTATGATAACGGCCAAAACAAAATTCAAAATAGCACTAAGGCTAAAGGAAGCCACAAAAAATAAGTTGGTACATAAAACAATATTATTAAATTTCCGATACAAAGATTTCTCATATACTTTTTCTTCAATAAGATTAACATTCAATAACTTTTCATTTAAAAAAAGAGATATTATTAATGGTTTTTTAGTTTTCATGCTAATTAGGAATGCTAAAGCAAAAATAGTTGGAATTAGGGCTTCTTTAAAGGCAAAATACAGTGCACTGGCCCCAAATAAACCCAGAATCCCGGTTAATATTACACTGCTAAACCCGAGTATAGCAAATAGATTCATTTTCCGGGTTTTCAAATACCGGTACATTCCCAGACCTAGAGGGAATCCCAGGGCCATAAAAAGGGCCAGATAATAACCCAGCATATCCGGACCAGATAGCTTCATTAAAATAATGGAGGGAATTACTACTCCCAGTATTATATCTGCCAGGGGGTTACGGGAACTTAAGTTATCTTCCTCTTCTTTTAATTTTAGTGATATCATTTCTCCTGATTCTAACATGATCTAAAACCTATAATTTTTTAATAAATACGTTTAATTTAAGACATCTGGATTTTTTAGATGCCTCCTAAAATCAAAACACCTGCTAAACTGACAATTCCCAAAACCAAAAATATTAATTGGTACTTCCAGTGCTGATAAGCACTCTTAACATTTTTTATATCCTTTTCCAGATGCAACCATCCAGCAATAGAATCTATCAGACTTTTAAATAAAAAAGAAACCCAGAAAAAGAAGTAACTGCCTTCCTGGACGGCGATGAATATTAAAGCACAGGTGAATATGTGTATAAATAAGGTGGATATTCTCTCTACAATCCCCAATGGTATGGTTAACAGGTTGTTACGATTAAGCTCATATCTTTCCAGGGTATCTGGGGTGATATTTTGGGGTTTAATCAGGGTCAGGATACTTATTATTCCTATAAAAAGGCTTTCAATTGCTCCAAATCCAATCCCAAAGGCTAAAACATCTATCCATGTAGCCTGGTATAATAGGGGTGTAAATAATACCAGTATCAGTACAAAACCGCACTCAAATACTCCGGTTAACAATCCAATATAACTCCAGGATAAGGGACCTGACAGTTCAGGGGATAAATGGTCATTTAAATATTCCAGAACTTTTTTATTGGTTTTGCTGGCCCATAAAAACTTCATGGCCACAGATATTATCCAGGATAACCCTCCTAAAAAGAGGATAAAAGGGGAAGCGTTCTGGTTTAAAATGTATAAAATGGCTATAATGGCCACAGCTACCATACCCAACCCACTAATGTAAAATAGGGGATTTATATTAACTACTTTTTCCATAAATTCACCGTATTATTTAAATTACCTTAGAGAGCATTATACTTAAATTTTACGTCTTCAAGCGGGGGTTTGGTTCAAAATAACCAAATTAAACAATATTTAAATAACATAAACTATACAATAAAAGTCCATTATACCTTAACTTAAGGATTCTAATTATTCTGGTGATTAAATGGGTTATTTGATTTGTGGTAAATGCAAAAGCTACTATAAACTACAAAAAGGTGAAAAAACCAAAGATTTTAGGGATAAATGCCCTTGTGGTGGAAACGTTAGATATGTAGAAAATCTGGATATTGTGGATCCCCGCTGGAAGCCTATCATCCTGGCTAAAAAACCTACTAACAGGGAAATAATAAAAAATAAAATAAATAACTTGCTTTCTATCCCGGCCCATTTAAAAAACAGGCTTTCTAGATTTGCTAATGATTTTAAAAACCGGTTCCAGAGACCATCCTATGGGAATACCTACTATAATTCCCCTTATGGTAGGGGTTTAAGTCTGGAGTCTATAAAAAATGAGTTTAATCTGAATAATATCCAATGGTCGGTGGTCATACCGGTAACTGTAGCCATAACCATCATATATGCTTTTACTCCCGGTATATTCACATTACTGATTTTTGCACTTTTAATCATGGCGGGGTACTTATTTAAAGATCAGGTGCTGGGTATTAAGAATGCTCTTATTACCGGAGCTATTTCCTTCTTTTTAGGCGGTCTTTTAACCGGAGCATATCTCTTTTTAATCCCTCTAACTTTAGTGGGGGCTATTAATGGGGCGGTTTGTGGTTGGATTGGGGGTTATTTAAGGATGAGGAGATGATGGGATATTTATTCGGAATAAATTCTCCTGATTTTTTTAACTTTGTCAAAGTCAGAGTCAAATGAAACTATTTTTTCTATTTGCAAATCTTTCATTATTTGCACTGATACAGAATCAGCAAAGGATAAGGTTCCATCATATTTCAGGAATATTTCCATTGCATCAAAAATCAGATTTTTATCTAAATAGTGAATCTCATGATTATCTAAGATGTAATTAAACAGTTTTATACCTGTTTTACCCCCAAAAAGACTTCCAATAAGTGTCACGGATTCAGATAAAATTAACTCTGAAATAATTTTTTCTTCATTCTTAATTATGGGAAGAATTTCACCAGCCTTTTGGTGCCACTGATCTTTTTTATTAATTGCGGCAATAAAAAAAGAAGAATCAATAAATATCAAAGCTTTTCTCCTCTTTGTATTTTCTTTTTAAGCTTTACAGCATTGGTTTTTGGCCCATCGCATATTCCATAAATGTCATCTATAGTTACTTTCTTACGGAATTTGATTTCTGCCCCCTTTTCGGTGGGTTTCCATTCTAAAATGTCTCCCGGGCCAACATCAAATTTTTTTCTTATATGTGATGGAACCACAGTTTGAAAACCTTTTGAAATTTTAGTTTCTGAAGTCATAGCAATACCATTTGAAATATTCTTTTTCAAAGTATTTAAATTTTTCAAATAATTTTTTATTTTAATTATCTGCACTGTTTATCAAGCTAATATTTAAAAAAACTTCGTTAAATCAGAATATGGCCAGAGCATTATACTAACATGAGGATTTTAAGATCTCCGTATCTTTTTTTTCTAAAATCTTCTTTTAATTGTTGAGCTACAATGACACCTTTTGCACTTAAACCATAATTTTTGTGCCGGTATTTAAAAACCAATCCTTCAGTGTGCAAGGTTTGGAGAGCTTTATTAACATGTTTCTCATACTTATTAGGTAATTCATCTTTGATGGTCTCTAATCGGATATTTTTATGTTTTGATATGCATTTTTTGCCCAAATAAGTCAATACCTTTTTTTCGTAGATATTTAACCTATAGTCTCTTCAACTGAAAGTTCTGGACGGGGCATGTTTAATAATTCAACATTAAACTACTTTTAAAAATATTGGGGCTGGGGAAAAAAATGACAAGTGTTCTAAAAGGAATTTTTGGTGATACTAAAAGGATTAGTATTCTAGAAGAGCTTGTTGAGAATTGGGGAGAATTTTTAACAATTGATGAAATAGCTAGAATTTCTAATACATCTCCTAAAACCGCTTACCGTCATATTAATGAACTAAATCACATAGGCATTCTGGAACAAAGTGGATTAAAACCAAAACAATTTAAATTAAAAGAAGATGATAAAAGGGCAGTGGCATTATCTATTCTTGAGAGTGAGGAATACCTTTCGTAAAATGGAAATTTCATTAGAAAAAGCTGAAAAGGAAGAAAAAATCAATAATCGAGAATCTTTTGTTGATTTTTATCAAATGGATGGAACTGATTTTGATTCACCTGAAAAAATTTCTTATTCTTTTATTGGGGTTGATTTGAAATGAATGAAAAACAAAATAAAGCAGAAAAAAGAATCCCGGTTGTAATTCCTTCAGAATCCCCAAAAATTTATGCTACAGGGGCTTTTGGAGGCCATAGTGCCCATGATTTTAGAATTTTATTTTTTTCTGAAGAACCACTGGAGCAAGATGAACCATTAAATTCAGGATCATTCAATGTTATGAGGGAAGTGAAGGCTCAATTAGTTCTACCTCCCTTAGCTGCAAAACAATTAGCAACATGGCTGACTAAACAGGTAGATAAATTTGAAAATCAAGTGGGCGTTATACCAGATCCGACAGATAAAAAAAAAGATGGGGATAATAAATAGTGATGAACATTACTGGCAATACCCGGGGGATATGTACAAAATGAATTTCAATCTATAGTCTAATTTTATCCCAGGGGGCTGATTTTCCTTAAATTCTCCACCACACTGGCCACGGCATCAGCAGCACGATTCACATCATCCATGGTGGTGAAGCGACTAAGTGTAAATCTTACTGAACCATGAGCCCTTTCATGATCTCCTCCTATACCCAGAATAACATGGCTGGGATCCAGGGAACGACTAAAACAGGCCGACCCGGTACTTACTGCAAACCCTCGCATATCAAGGTGCAGGGTTATGGATTCTCCTTCTACAAATTCAAAGGTTATATTAACATTTTGAGGTGTTCTATTAGTTTTATGACCGTTTAGAATAGATTGGGGCACTTCTGAGAGAATCCTATCCATTAAGTGGTCACGCATTTTTTTCAAAGCCTGGTTTTCTTCTACTGTGACCAGATGGGCTGCTTTTGCAAAGCCAACTGCACCGGGAATATTTTCCAGACCAGCACGACGGTTGAATTCCTGAAAACCACCATCCATCCACTTTTTAAGGGGAGTTCCTTTCCGGATATAAAGACCACCAATACCTGAAGGGCCATGGATCGTGTGTGCAGACATGGTAATTAAATCTACTGGAATTTTTTTAACATCTAAGGGTATTCTCTTGAAGCTGTGGGTAGCATCAGTATGAAAAATAACTTCTTTTTCCTGACACAGTTCTCCTATGGCTTTAATATTCTGAATAGTTCCAATTTCTTGATTAGCATGCTGAATAGAAACCAGAATGGTTTTTGAGGTGATGGAATCTTTTAAAACTTCCGGATCTACCCTCCCTGTGTTATCAACATCAAGATAGGTAACCTTAAAGCCCTCTTTTTCCAGAGCTTTAGCCGTATTTAAAACAGAATAATCTTCAATTTTTGACAGGATGATATGTGAACCTTTTCTTTTTAATGCCCCTACCACACCTTTAAGAGCTATGTTACTTGATTCGGTGAATCCTGATGTGAAAATAAATTCAGAACTTTCAGCACCTAAAATTTTAGCAATATTCTCCCTGCTTTTTTCCAGCACCTCTTTAGCTTCAACTCCCATTGAATATCCTGATTCTGAGGTGGGTAGGGCATATGTATCAAAAAAATAGGGTTTCATTTTTTCAAAAACCCTCTCATCCAGACGGGTCATGGAAGCATTATCCAGATAGATGTAGTCTTCAAACATTCATACCAACTCTCCTTATATGAACAGGGTTATTTTTGAATCCCGAGCTTCCTGGATGTAAGTACCCACTGCTCCGTACTCATCTATTAGATCCTGGCGCATTTCATCTTTTTCAACCCCCATGATTTCCATGGTCATCTCACAGGCTATTATTTTACCGCCAAGTTCTTTATAATCTGTCATTAATCTTTCCAATGATGCTACATTGGCTTTTTCCATGCGGCTGTTGATCATTTTTTTGCCAAGACCACCCATATTCATCTTAGAGAGAGGTCCTTTTTCCAGTCCATCTTTTTTTAAGCGTTCTAATCCCCAGAAAGTAAAGTATAATGAAGCTTCCATACCCATGGATAGGGCCCCATTACCAATAATAAGTGCACTGTACACTTTGTCCATATCGCCGCTGTGAACAATAATGGTTGTTTTATCCGTCATAATATCCACTCCACTATTTACGGATTTTGATGGTCCATATCCCATTTTTTTCTTTTACATCCACTAATTCCAGACCCAGTGCTTCAACAGCCATGGGAATTTCTTTTTTTGAAGCAGGATGGTTACCGGTTATCTCTATCACATCTCCAGGGGATGCTTTTTTCAGGGCCTTTCTTGCTTCGACTAAGGGCACCGGGCAGGTTTCACCGGTTACATCTATTTTTTGCTTACTCATCAGTTCACCAACTTTTTATTTTTAAGTTGAGTTAATAATGCTTTTTTTATGTTCAATTATAATTTTCTTAAGATAATTATAAGGATTTTAAGTATGGGGGAATAGGTTATTTTATTCCATAAATTAAATTATAACTATAGTTATGTCCTGGTAAACTTTATGGTTGTAATCTTTTTTTGATTTAAAAATTAATACGATTAATTAGAGTTTAATAGGCCCGTAAATTGATCTTAAACCCTCAATGACACATAATCTCAGAATATAATCAACAGATTGGTCATTTTTTTCTGAAATTTCTTTTATTTTATCCAGGTATCCTTTTTCAAGTTTAAAGGTAACTGAGTTTAATTTTTCTGTCATATTAACACCATTGATATTATTATGTAATTACATGCATATAACATTTTAATATCTGATTTTAACAAATCTCTCCGCCTGCACTGGGTTAAGTCGAGAGGGATTTCAATCCTAAAATAGTCTGATTTTAACCAGGTAGCAATTCATCTAATTCTAATGTGTCTTTAAATATTTCAATCCTAAAATAGTCTGATTTTAACAGGTTTAACCGAAGTTGGTAATGCCATGAATACAATATTTCAATCCTAAAATAGTCTGATTTTAACTAGATTTAATCCGGTTTATGAATTATTATATAAGAAATTTCAATCCTAAAATAGTCTGATTTTAACGGGCCTACACCAGCAATGAACGGAGTAGGTAGTTTAATTTCAATCCTAAAATAGTCTGATTTTAACACAACATATCAACCTGATCATCATGAATACCCTTAGTCATTTCAATCCTAAAATAGTCTGATTTTAACCCTACTAGACAAAGGAGATTATTATGAAGTAATAAGATTTCAATCCTAAAATAGTCTGATTTTAACAAATATATGAAAGAATTTAAGGAGGCCTAATATTTTAATTTCAATCCTAAAATAGTCTGATTTTAACAGATTTTTCCAGGGCCGGCCATTAGATGATTATGGTATTTCAATCCTAAAATAGTCTGATTTTAACTTAAGTATGAGTATGTTGCCTGTTGAAGGAGTTCATATTTCAATCCTAAAATAGTCTGATTTTAACGAAGAAATAATCAAACACAATTCTAAATCTTTTTTTATTTCAATCCTAAAATAGTCTGATTTTAACGCTATTAAAAACATTTGCATACGATTAACCAGTAATAATTTCAATCCTAAAATAGTCTGATTTTAACTCTTCCACGCATTTAGCATGATAAGTGTTGATTTCAATTTCAATCCTAAAATAGTCTGATTTTAACTTAGGTAGTTTAAACCATGATCCTTGCATTTTACCCATTTCAATCCTAAAATAGTCTGATTTTAACTGCAATGCCACTGCTTCAGGACTTACCGGACTAACAGATTTCAATCCTAAAATAGTCTGATTTTAACCTTTTTGATTAATAAAAGGATTATGCCTCCAATCCAAATTTCAATCCTAAAATAGTCTGATTTTAACTAATCCCTGGACAATCATTTCTTCATTATACCATGATTTCAATCCTAAAATAGTCTGATTTTAACTGTTGAACTATCCTGATTATTTTTTTTTAATATTTTATTTCAATCCTAAAATAGTCTGATTTTAACAGCTTCGGGGGTGGAGGCTATGACTTTCCATTCTAGATTTCAATCCTAAAATAGTCTGATTTTAACCCATTATTTTCATATCCCAATCAAAAGCATCTATTATTTCAATCCTAAAATAGTCTGATTTTAACTAATACTTTAATCCCGGATGGTGAAGTGCAAATCAGATTTCAATCCTAAAATAGTCTGATTTTAACATGTCTTTTTTTCTCAACTCGTATACGGATGTTTTGATTTCAATCCTAAAATAGTCTGATTTTAACACTCTGGTGATGAATGTGTTGATGCTGCTGTTTTTTATTTCAATCCTAAAATAGTCTGATTTTAACTTTGAAACCAGTGAAGAACACCCCATTAATATTTATATTTCAATCCTAAAATAGTCTGATTTTAACTCAATATTAGTTATAACGTACTCCGGGGGTTTTTGTATTTCAATCCTAAAATAGTCTGATTTTAACTGCTGATGTAGATAAAATACTTAAGAACTTAACCGATTTCAATCCTAAAATAGTCTGATTTTAACATGTTCCGGAATCAATTTATTTGGGTTTAATGTCTGCATTTCAATCCTAAAATAGTCTGATTTTAACTAATGGGTAAAAGTACAGGTGAAGCTCAAGAATTAAATTTCAATCCTAAAATAGTCTGATTTTAACTCACCGTCAAGGACGCTATATAACCAATGATACTGTTATTTCAATCCTAAAATAGTCTGATTTTAACGTAAAGATTCAACAGTAATGTTACACCTTGTTTTACATTTCAATCCTAAAATAGTCTGATTTTAACTTCCATATTAGTCACCGTGACAATCACACCATCCAAATTTCAATCCTAAAATAGTCTGATTTTAACTCCCTTATCATCTCCGTTAAGGGTACTATTTGATTAATTTCAATCCTAAAATAGTCTGATTTTAACGTACCTGGGGGCAGTAGATACCCGACTACCTAAAAAATTTCAATCCTAAAATAGTCTGATTTTAACACTTACAGAGAATTACCATTTTAGTAAGGTTTATATATTTCAATCCTAAAATAGTCTGATTTTAACGAGTCACATCCATAATAACCCCTTCATTTTCTTTTTTATTTCAATCCTAAAATAGTCTGATTTTAACAACAATTCAATCACCACAAAGGGGATTGTGTTCTTTGATTTCAATCCTAAAATAGTCTGATTTTAACAAACCTCCTATCAGAAATACATGGCGCCACAGAAGAATTTCAATCCTAAAATAGTCTGATTTTAACAAGAGGGTAATGAGTTTAGACTTATACAGTTACCTAATTTCAATCCTAAAATAGTCTGATTTTAACTTTACCAGTTGTTAAAGCTAATTTTTACTTATACCAATTTCAATCCTAAAATAGTCTGATTTTAACATGATAACATAAATTATTATCCCTCCATTTTATCTTTATTTCAATCCTAAAATAGTCTGATTTTAACTCGAATAGGTTGTCTAAGTCCCATTCTCTGATTTTTTATTTCAATCCTAAAATAGTCTGATTTTAACCGGGTTAGTAGTGTCTTGATTTGTAGGGGGGGTTGTATTTCAATCCTAAAATAGTCTGATTTTAACTGATTTAACTTTTTGTTTACTATCCTCTTCATCAAAATTTCAATCCTAAAATAGTCTGATTTTAACTGATTTAACTTTTTGTTTACTATCCTCTTCATCAAAATTTCAATCCTAAAATAGTCTGATTTTAACATTATTTAATCAGATTTATGAATTATTATATAAGAAATTTCAATCCTAAAATAGTCTGATTTTAACCCATCCGGACCATTCGCCCCGCCCCAGTATAATTTGATTTCAATCCTAAAATAGTCTGATTTTAACTTTTAAGTCTTTGGTAGTCTTCAGGGAACAAATAGGCATTTCAATCCTAAAATAGTCTGATTTTAACTCTGATAAGGATAAACATAATCAGGTTTGGGTTTCCATTTCAATCCTAAAATAGTCTGATTTTAACTGGCTTTATCATATTTATCAGATAGTTTTTAAAATAATTTCAATCCTAAAATAGTCTGATTTTAACCTCCACCTGTATTATTGTTCCCAGTGCAGGAAGTGAATTTCAATCCTAAAATAGTCTGATTTTAACGTATAAGATACACTTAACACATTACCATCCACATTTAAATTTCAATCCTAAAATAGTCTGATTTTAACATCTCCATATCCACAGGCACATCCACTTTCATTTCCATTTCAATCCTAAAATAGTCTGATTTTAACATAAATACGGTTGATAATAACCTGGTTTTCACTTGTGATTTCAATCCTAAAATAGTCTGATTTTAACTTAAATTGATTATACAAAAAGAAGACGGTGAAGTATATTTCAATCCTAAAATAGTCTGATTTTAACAGGCCCCAAAAATGCCTTTTTTCACCCTAATATAGGCTCTACTTTAACCTTTTCACTACTTAAAATTGTCGATTAGCAATATACTAATTCTTTTATGTGGTTAAACGACTTTCTAAGAAAGGGATTTTTAAGAAAATTAGTAATAAAATAGATCTATTTTCATTTTTTAAGCCAATTAATCTGGAAAATAGATAAAGAATTACTTAGAAATAGTTTAAAAGAGCAGAGACTTAAAATAACAAGAGGTTATTTTAAGTTTATCCTAATAAATCATAGAATAAACGATCTTCTCCTATGGTGTTAAAGGTAAAAAAATCTTTAGTAGGAGTTTATATTTAGATAATACCATCAATGGGTGCTTTTTCAATTCCCAGTACTTTTCTATCAAATGCGTCTTGTGTTCTAAGTCGATAGATTATAACTGAATCTTCTTCTTTATTGATTATATCCATGAGGCCTGATTTTATTTCTGCCAGTTCACTTCTGGTGACTTCTCCTTCAAATACTGAGTTTTGGATCCAGTATAAATGTTTCCTGAGAAAGCCTTTAACCTTATTTACCCGTTCCACATTTATGTCATAAACAATAATCACATACATAAAATCATTTCCTTAAGCATTACCACCACATTACGAATGGTTTATATTCTTTGGTTCCTAGAAGATGTTTAATAAGTTTATATGATTCTAAACGGATTAATCTCTTATAAGAAACTTTCCTATTAAGTTCTCTATGTTTTATAGTTTTTTTTAGCCTTTCATCATATTGTTTGATGAAGGTTTTCCTACCTTTATCATTCAAAAGGCAATAATTGAGATCTTTCTCAAAATCATCTGCATTAATCATCTTCTTATTTACCAGATAAAATATCAGCCTGTCGACTAGGATGGGTTTGAATATCTCACTCAAGTCTAGTGCTAGGGAAAATCTTCTTTGGGAAGGCTCATGTAGATAGGAAATGGTGGGGTTTAGTTGGGTATTATATATTTCAGATAAAACAGTAGAGTAAAGCAAGGAATTTCCAAAGCTTATAAGAGCATTAACCATATTCTCCGGGGGCCTTTTAACTCTTTTTTCAAACTCAAAATCTTCTGGTAATATCTGGTTCATTTTCTGATAGTAATCTGCACGTATTCTACCTTCAACATTCATTACTTCAGTTATCTTGTTGCAACCATCTAAATCATTTAATATGCTGCTTATATGGTTTTCAAGGCTATAATACTTTAAAACCTTGTCCATATTCTTAGCAGCACCTTCTACAAACTTTTTCGCAATGAAAATTCTCTTTTCATGATCAAGATAATGCTCAGCCTGCTTTATAATGAGATCCCCTGATAATAATTTCTCTCGGGGATAAAAACTACCATCATAATAACCATAATAATTAAAAAAATGTACTGCTATGCCCTCTTTGGCCAGAAGATGTATGGCCTGGGAAGAGAAAGTTAATGAACCATAGGCATATATAGCATAAATTTTGTTTATAGGGATTGGCTTTTTAACATCTTTATTAACAAAATAAACTGTATTTTCCTTTCTCTTAAGCAGACCATCTGACATTAAATAATAGTTCTTTTTCATTGCTTCACCAACAAATTAGATTCACCATAATCAAATTTTATACCCAACAAAACTCAAAATAGGCACATTTCCTGCAAATCTTTATTTTTTGAGGTTTTGGAGTTTCATTATTAATAATATTGCCAATATCTTCAATTATGTCCATTAGATCCTTCTCTTTAGACTTATCTAAATTAATAGTGGCTTTTTTCCTTATTTTAGGATAGTTGAGTATACCTTTGATATTTTTAATGCCTTTTTTATTTTTTAGATAATACGTGTAATAGAGAAGCTGATATTCATGTGACTTTTTCATTTTATTGCTTTTTTTAACCTCGTGTAGCTCTAAATAATCTCTTTTTTTAATAAAATCAATACTGATTAGATTATCAATGGTGTATTCTTTTTCATCCTTATAGCTTTTAGAATGAAGTAATTTACCTAAAGATACCAGGTCCGATTCCTGTTCCATCTGTATGTGGTGGGAAAAAAGCCATAGCTTAGTCTTGCAGATGAAGTAGTAGTTGATTTGAGTTCCTATTATTCGGAGTTGCTTTTCGGAGTCTGAAATCATTCTAATTCCTTTTTCAAAATAATAGCTTAATTAATTTATGATATTATGTTTTACATCATCTAAAGATATTTCGGCACCACCTATTATACTTCCAGCCTCATTTTTATCCATTTCTATAAATAATCCATAATCAGCTTCTTCTAGATCTTCTTGAGCTCTTGTGAGTAAATCGAAGAGATCATTTTTGAATTCTCCATTTTTGACAAATTCGAGACCAAACTGTGAAATTAAACCCCTATGTGTTCTTGGATAAATGCCTTTTTGGGATAAAAGTGCTTTGGCAGCAAAAAACATTTCATAATACGCTCTGCTCACGGTATCACCCTTGAAATCATTTTCAAAAATGGTTTTAGTAGCTTAATCATAATTATTCAAATTATTTCAACCATATCATTTTCATTTTTTTTAAAGTCAAAATTAAATCCCTTTTCAATAGAATAAATGCACTTTTCTCCATTTCCAATTTTATCTTTAGGAATTACAAAAAAGAAACCTTTTTTATCAAGTCCTTGAGATTCAACAAAATCTTCAGGATTATTGATCGTTACTTGGAAAATGAATTTATATAGAATAGATGAAAACTCTTTTTGAATTATTTTTTTAGCCCCAATATCCTTTTTAAGTTTTGCTATACATTTAGAGTAACATTCAATTAGTTTAGTCCCATCAACAATATTATTTTTAATTAATTTAACATTGTATCTAGATTCATGATCTTTCAAATATTTTAATTCATTTAAAGTAAAAATAAAGTTATTTTTGTTTCTTTCATAAACTTTTTCAGTTTTATCAATAGATAAGTACTCTATAGATTTATTTTGAAATTCTTTATCATCAATTAAGATATTTAGTCCTGTAGCAATAAAAAATGAACATTGATTGTTCTTTTTTTGAATAATATGGATACCATAATTCTTATCAAGGAGTTCAGAGAACTTTAGTTTATTCCAAGAAATCATATTATCTCTATCTTTAAAAACAAAATTTAGTTCTTTATCATCTTGTATTTTATTTATATTATTAGAAATTAGCCCATAATAATCTAAAATATTCTGATAATTGTAATTTACATTATTATCAAGCAATAATTCAGTTTCTTTGATTTTTGTGTCTATTTCTTCTTTATCATAAATATATCTGTGATCTAATCTATCATTTCGTTTTATATTAGTTATATACACATTTCCTTTTTTATTTTCATCATCAAATCGCTTGTTCAATTCTCTACTTCTATTACATCTTCCACGAATCTGTTCAATTGAATCAAGAGTAGCAAAATCCCGTATAACAAAATCAAAACTAACATCTACCCCTGCTTCCACGCTTTGCGTACTAACTAAAATATATCTTGCATTATTAGAATCCATATTTTTGATTTTATGAATTATTTTTCTCTTCTCTGATGGGATTATACTGGAGTTTAATAAGTCCATTTCAAATCCATAGCTATCTTTTAGCTCATAAAGTTCATCATAAACTAATTTTGACATTTTTATGGTGTTTAAAACTATTAAACCTTTAGTATAACCTATATCAAAGTTTTCTTCTATAATATCTTTAAAATAAAAGGAAAAATCTTCATTTTCACTGTTTAATTCAGTTATTTCATTTTTAAGTTCAGTCCTATCAAATAAGTAATGTGAAAAATACTTTTGGGGTTCATTTATTAAATGAACAGTTTCATAATCGAATGGAACTTCCTTATTTAACTTTAATTCATCAAAATTAGGTAATGTTGCGCTCATTATAATAAAATAGATGTTATAATTCTTTGATATCTCATTAATCAAATAATACAGACTTGTCCAGTTTTTCAATGGAAGAGATTGAATTTCATCCAGAATTATAACAGAATTAGCCAAAGAAGAAAGAGTATACTTATATTTTTTCTTATTTTTAATTATAGAATTAAAAAGAGTCACAAATGTTGTGCAAAGCACGGGATAATCAAAAAAACTGTCTTTTAATATTATTTCAGATTTATCATCATCTGAAATATCTGAAAAAATACTTTCAGAAGCAGAATATATTTTCCTGATTTCTCCTTTATCCTCGCTTAAACCAAAATTATCCTTTATTACATAATAATTTTGCTCTATTATGTTTATAAAAGGCATTGCATAAATTAAACGATCAGCATCAGTATTTTTTAAAATATCCAAGGCTAACTTCATTGAAGTATTTGTTTTTCCGCCACCCGTGGGCATGTTCAGATAAAAAATTTTTTTATTTGGATCCGCTTTTAATGACTTTTTGAGATTAAAAGAAGCTTCTTTAAGCATTTTTGTTCTTAAAATATTAATATCCTTTAAAGAATTGATTTCATCTTTAGAGAATAACTCTTCATTTGAAATCTCTTTGCATTCTTTATTATAACTTAATTCATAGAATTCTTGTCCCATTATATTTGCTAGTTCATCTTTAATTCGATTATTCCAGTTTTTAGAGTATTCTTTCACATATTCAACAGTTTTATTAGAATAAGAACTCCCAATGACATCTGAAGAAACTAAAATTGAATAAATATATGAATAAAAAAAAGCTATCTTAGAATCTCCGTCAATTTCATCTAAAAAAGTATAAAATGAATCTTGTAAATCTTGGTAATCCCTTGAATTTGCAGCATTTTCATTAATATAAACAGAAAATAAATCAAAAGTATCACTGTATTTATCTATATTATACATAAATTTACTTTCAAATAAAATATCTTTTAAAGAAGTGTGGTGACCATAAATTACATAAGAAAGCAGAACAAGCAGTTTATTCTTTTCAGGATCAATTTTTTGGTTTAATAAATAAGACATGTACAATAAAGAACTAATAAACGAGTGTTTAGGTTCAATTAACCCTATAAATTTATCTAAGCCATATTTTTTAAGAACTTTTACTACCTCATCATTTTTTAGTCTATCTACTTGAAAATTGAAAGATATTTTAGCAATGTCATGGAAATCTATCATTTTATATAAATATTTTTTAAAATTAACATATGAAATATCGAGATATTTTTGATGGTAAAAATAATCATAAAAATCCTTTAAAAGAGTTATATCTACTAATCTATTAAAAATAATCTTTGTTTTTATTATATGCTCATTTAAAAGTTCGTTATTATGAGCTAAAATCTTAATTTTATCGCCATTTGCATAAAAGTAAGAATTATTTAAGTCATACTTTAAATCAGTGATATCCATTCGTTTTCACCTATTTCATATAGCTCAAACTTTTCATTTTCATTTAAACTTAATTTACTGAAATAAGCAGTGTCATTTTGATGCATAGAGTAAAAAGATACTGGAATATAGTTAAAATTCACGAAATTATATCTCTTTACAGGATAATCTCTAATTATGTATTCATAATAACTTGCAAGTTTCTTTATATCTTGTTTTAATGTTCCGAATATTGTTGTTTCAGTTATTTTAGAAAATAATTTAACATTATTAATTTTTGTCTTATCCAATGTTCCATATACCTTCTGATCTTTTTTATCTTCAAAAAAATCATTTTCATTGCTATTATCTAATACATAAGGCTTCAATCCTTCAAAATAATTTTTAAATTCATAATTCATGAAAAATTCATTTCTTCCCATGTACAAATTATAAACTGTTTCATTAGCCATTACTCTCTCTAAAAATATTTTTTCTTTATCTTTTAATTCGCTTGGAAAACTTAAATAGACTTTATAAAATGGATTTATAAGAACATCTTCGTGTACATTGAGCATATGTGGTTCATTTCCATAATGAGAATTAAAAGTAACTCTTTTAATTTTCAAATCAAAAAGTGCCTGTATTGAAACTTTAATGTCATACAATTCTTCTATTTTATATTTTCTAGTTTTGTCCTCTAATTCTTCATAATCATCGAATTCGTAACCTAAGATTGCTGCAATCATGCCAATAATTGACGTTTTTGGAGGAATTAAATATGTTAATAGTCCTCCTGTATTTGAAAATGGTTTTGTGAAGCAGCCGAAACTGCTCCATATGTCTATTTCAATTATATTCTTATAATTATTCATTTCAATCGCCATTTAACAAAACAGTAGGCTCTTCTAATGAAATTTGATGTTCATTAATTCCATTAACATCTAAATTAATATCTACATCTGCTGAATCCCTGTATATCATAATTTTTTCAATGAAATCTTTGTATTTTTCTAATTTTTGATTTAATTGTGTAGTATCTATTTCTATTTTTTTTATAGGTGTATCTACATTTTTTCTCTCGTTTCCATTTTTAATTGCAATTAATTCTTTTAATTCTCCAATATTTAAGGCAGTTACTTTTTCTCCTTCCCTTTCATTTTTAAATTTTATCAAAATCAATAATTTAGAATCTGTTTTTTTGCTTGTAGACTTTCTTAGATTTGTACCGTACCAAAGAGATTCTTTAAACATTTTTAAATCACTTTCTTTAAGGAGACCTGGATAATTGTTTGGATTAATTGTAATATCATAGCTTATGATTGCATCATCAACAACAGCTTCTGAACCAGTTGTAGTTTGTTGTCCATCCATTGTTGCAAAAGGTGCACCGATTTGTAGACGCTTTATTTGAGCATTATTAATGTCTTTACCATAGCTTAATTGTATAGGTCCATAAATTTGTTTTGAACCGGTTTCTGTGAAACTAAAAGTTCCTCCAAACATCCTAACATCTGGAGAATTCATTTTCAATGCATCAAAATCATTCCCAAAAATTTCTTTGAAAATATCATCTTTAGTTTGATACTTTGCATCATCTTTTTCAGCATCTTTAGATAATCTAGGATAAAAAAACACGATATCCTTCTTATCTTTAATATTTTCCATAGTTTCATTTATATATCTTCTAACGTTGAATTTTATACATTTATCTGTTGTAAAGACTTTCCCATCAAAATTTCTAGGTGAATTATCAACAAAATCCCCATTAGGATTTCCCATAATGGTTTCTGTCAAATATATTCCCTGATAGTAGTTTTTCACAATTTTTTCACTCATCTTTATCATCCTCCATTTTTTCGGTACCGTATACTGAAGACAAAGCATTTTCAGTGTAATAACCTGTGAAAATTAGTAGAAGGTAATCTTCAAAAGAAAATCCATCCGATTCGTTAAAAAGGGAATTCATATCCTTTTCAAATAATTTAAACATAAATTTACCTTTTTTATTCATTTTTTCGATGTAATAATTGTTTTTTTGTAAAACTTCAGTTACAAATAAATTGCGGACATTATTTCTATTTGCATTAGTAACGAAATTAGAAAAAACTTCAGCTTTTTTATTTTTTGTTCGCTTAGAACCATCAATAAGCCCTAAAAATTGCCCAATAATATAATACTTTAAGGCAGGATCATTTTCAATGGTTTCTAATATAAAATTAGAATCGTCAACAGCAATCTTTTCTAATTCAGAATCCATATTATACTTCAAGCCGATTTCTTTTAACTTTTTAACACTTCCTTCTTTTAGCATTTCATCACCCAAAAGTTCTTTTTTTAACATGAAATAGTAATTTAATCTCCTTAAAATATCAAAATAAAATGAACCCCTTGGATTTTTCTTATTTAAGTTATTATGCTTCTGTAATTTAATTAGAGAGTTAAAAACTATTTCATTTAACATGTTTTTATTTAAAGCGTCCTCATTTAATTCATAAATCAGATTAAATATATTGTGCATATATTTAGCAAAAATAGAAACAGTTTTAGTATCAAAACGATATAATATGCCTGTTTTGCCAGTTAATTTATTAGTATATATTTCATAAAAATGATAAAATTTCTTAGATAAATCGATTTTTTCATCTTCGATTTTGATAAAAAATTGTTTAAAAATAAATTCTAGGTCAAAAATATCCTTAATTTCTGATTTTTCATTTTTGCCTTTCTTAAATGGTTGATCTAGAAGATAAGGTAATTTATTATTTTCATATAAGTTTATATTCTTAAATTTAGCTCTATATGCATTATAATTCTCAATATATTTCTTAATATCGTATCTATCACCCTGTTCTAAAGTATATACAACTAAATCATAGTTAAAACCGTCAGTTTTATCCATAAATTCATTGATTTTCTCGAAAGAATTAATTTCTTTATTTGATATCATTAAAAAATCTTTATAATTACCATTAATCCTTTTAGGGATAATAAATATATTATTTGCTTGAATTTTCTTTAATTTATCTTCAGCAAACATAGAATAAGTTGCACATATTTTACAGAATCTTAACCTTGAATTTTTAACTGCAGTTTTTTCATTTTTGTCATAGTTAAAAGAATAAGAAGGGTTTCCAATAGAATAACTACCAATAGAAGGATAAACTATCCCTATATTGTTACAAAACGCGCAAATTCCGTTTTCATACTCCTGAAAAGATTCTTTTCGTTTTTTTATGAATTTAGAATAATAATATAAAACATCATTAATTAAATCAACATTTAAATTTGAATAGCAAGCTAAATAAAAATTTCCGCCGGACTTTTTAGCATATTTATCTGTTCCTTTGAATTCATTAATTATATTTAAAATAATATTCTTATTCTGAAATAAAAAACTGTAATAATCATTTATTATTTTTTCAATATATTCAAAAGGATATTCCATGAAAAAAGATTCTAATAAAATCCGTTGATTATCATTAATGCCTATACTACCTAAATATTTTTCAATATCATCATAAATTTTCTTAATTACTGCATTAAACTCTTTTAAACCTTCATTAGATTTTTTAGAACGTTCTATTTTACCATAAAACCTCTTTAATTTCTTTTCATCAATTTCACCCCTTGTTTTAAAATCATGATCAATTTTAATAAAAAATGGAGTTAAACCAAGTAAATTAGATTTAGAAGGTATCATAAACTTCTGATCGGTGGTAATAAAAAATACATCATGAAAAATTGAATTTTTGGAGTAATGAGGTTCATATTCTTTCATTTGAGTTATTTTCCCTAAATTAAAACTATTTAGTTCCTTATCAAAATTAATATCTAAAATATAATCATTTTCTTTAACATTTTTTCCAAAGTCATCCTGCTTATTATCATTAAGCCATTTTCCAAATTCTATAAGATCAGAAATCATTTAATCACCCTTATTCTGGTTTCCAAATGTTTCAATCATTCCAAACCCCATACTATTCTTCTCTCCCAATCCACAATCATATGCAAACTCTAAAAGCCTCAAATCTGCCTCAATCTCAAAATTCATCATAAATCCTCTATGAAAATTCCCTTTAATATCAATCCTGCGTCTCTTAGCAGATCTCATATCTGGCCTTATTCTAACCCACCTTTCACCATCAAAATCTCCATAAAAACTAATATACTTATTAATCAAATTCTTCTGAATGCTCTCATAAAATCGCTCATCTCCAGGCCCTAAATCCCATATTTTAAGCTTTCCATCTACTTCACGCTTTATACGGGCCATAACGGGGGACATGGTTTTCATTTTCATGGATTCTTTAAATATTGGCTTCTTTAAAAGCTCAATCTGTTCAACAAGCAGTTTATGGCCTTTAAAATCAACTTCAGAATTTTCAAGATGGCCTTCAACCAGACTTTTTATAAGTTCATTATTGGGAGAACTAACATAAAACTCAAGTTTTCCATCCCTTGAAAGAACCCCTCTTTTTGTGAGCTTAAATTCAGGAACATAAATCTGTGAAAAAGTAAAAAACTTAAAATCCTTTGAAAAATGAAGTTTAGCAGCTAAATCAAGGTCAGATATCTTACGATAAATAATAGCAGAAAGAATATGGTTGTAATTATAAGGAATTAAATAATTACTCCCGGGCGATGCTAGGCTGATTTTTAATCTCATTTTTCTATATTTAATATTCCTATTTTTTGTATCCAAATTTCCATATCTTCATCGTCTGAATCATCTTCTAACTTATCATAAATAGAATTCGACGCAATACTATATAAATGTATATGTTTATTATTCATTAGATAGTTTCAATATTAAATTATAATATAATCTATTGATTATTATGATTATTTACTTAATTTTTAACTTGAGGAATTTTTTTCTACATTTATCTTCGTTAAACTATCCTATAACGAACTTCCATCTAAAATCTATATTTTAATCTTTAGAAAATATAAAAAACAACAATTTTTCCTAAAACGTCATTGTTTTTAGATGATAATTACAAAATTTCCTAAATAACCATTTTTTAATGATTGGGTATAGATGGCCGGAGTGATTTAGGGTAGTTTTTCTATTTTTTTTAGAAAATCTCTTAAGATACCGAATTTATAGCGAAAAAACAAAATTTACAAAAAAAAATTGAATAAGTTAATGAGTCAGGGGGTAATCTTTTAAAAAAAATTATTATTCGTATAATACTGCGGTTCCAGTAGCAGTTACAATTAATGCACTACCCTGCAACCCGCCCATAGAAACATAATCCATCTTAAATTCTATCACTGCATTTGCGCCCCGGGATTTAGCATCATCCATCATTCTAGACAGGGCTAATTTTCTTGCTTCTCCCAGGTTCATATCCTCCAAAGGGGTGGGTTCAATAATTCGGGTAAGTTTATCCAGTTTACCTTCTGATTCATTTTCCTGGGCTACTGCTTCCCCGGTAACTAAACCAATATATTTTTTTATTTTACCTCCCTTAATGGAGGGAACAGATGTTAGGGGTGTATCCAGATTATCCAGGAAAATCTCATCTGCTTCTTTTTCAGATGGTTTTACTTCCTCTTTGGGGGGAATTCTCAGGATCTTAGATGGTAAAAATATTAGAAATCCAATAAACTTCCGGACTATACCTAAACTGGTAACAAAAAGAAGATAATTTACGAATATGGGGAATGCTGCTTGAATGGTGAGTATTATGGCAATTATGGTAATTAAACTAAGGCTTACTGGTTCTTTAGGGAATATTCTCCCGGGAGCAAACCAACCATAACCATTTATGATAAGGAAGGTTAAAAGAGCACTGATAGCCCCGGTAGTTTTACCATATTTCTTGCGGGCTATTATTGTTTCAATAAACCCGGCCAGTAAGGGAGATACAATATACATTATATTAAATCCGAATATAACTAAATTGAAGGCTATACAGATAAGTGCTGAACCAAATCCTGCTATAACTCCCAGGGATATGGCAATTAGTGCCCAGCGTTTTTCTATAAAAAAATTTGTCCCGGAACTAACCATGGCTATCATAATTCCACCACCCTAATTTAAATTTATTAATCCTGATAAGAAACTGCAGTTCCAAATACAGTGACCATGATGGTGTTTCCCATGGTCCCTCCCAGGTTATGATAAGCTACCCGGACTCCTATTATGGCATTGGCTCCTTTTTTTTTAGCTTTTTCCTGCATACTCTCCAGAGCCACTTCCCGGGCATGGGTAAGTTCTTCCTCATATTTAGAAGTCCTTCCTCCCACCACATCCCTTACTCCTGAGAACATATCCTTATACAGATTCGCCCCCAGGAGGGAATCTCCGGTTACAAACCCCAGATATTCATTTATTTTCTTTCCTTCAATAGTCTGTGTAGTTAAAATCAGCATTCAATTTTCTCCCCTTTTTTTTTATTAGTATATATCCGAATAGCATTAAATAGTCATCTATCTGGAGCTATAATTGTACATTTAAATCAATAATTATTTATATAATTTTTATACACTTATAATTAGTCATGAGTTCAGTAACAGGAGAAATTAGTGATTAAAATGGAACATGAAAGTCAATACAAATGGGGTGTGGTTTTAGTTGCATGTATGGCAATTTTTATTATTGTACTGGATTCATCTGCCATGAATGTGGCTATAACCAATTTAGTAGTGGAATTGAATACCACTCTATCTGTTATTCAATCCATAATTGCCTTATATGCCCTGATAATTGCATCCTTTATGCTTTTAGGGAGTAAAATTCAGGATATTCTGGGTAGAAAGAAAACTTTCCTTTTAGGATTACTTATTTATGGGTCTGGAACAATTATTGCCACTTTAAGTATTAATGCTGCCATGCTTATGGTGGGATGGGCTATTTTAGAGGGTATAGGTGCTGCTTTGATGTTACCGGCCACCACTACTCTGGTAAGCTCCAGTTATGAAGGCAAGGATAAAGTAACTGCCTTTGGAATATGGGGCGGTATTGCTGCTATGGGCGCTGCCATAGGACCAATAGTAGGAGGAATTTTCACCACTTACCTCTCCTGGAGATTGGTTTTTGGATCTGAACTTATATTTATTGGGGCCATTTTATTTTTCAGACACTATCTATCAGAATCTAAACCAACGCTGCAATGGAAAGATCTGGATATTATAGGGGCAATTCTATCCATAATTTCTCTTATTCTAATCGTGGTGGGTATTTTATTTCTTAGCCGTCCAGAAAACTGGGGATACGTAGGAATTTTAATTGTTTCTGGATCTATATTGTTTGTGTTATTCTTGCTATGGGAGAAAAGAAGAATTAATAAGGGCTTAGAACCACTAACCGACATATCTCTTTTAAAAAATCGTCTCTTTGGTCTGGGAAACTTGAATTCCGTTATTACTCAGATACCTTTAGCCGGGTTTCTTTTTATCATACCTGTATTTTTACAGCAGGTTACCAAAACTAATGCATTTTATACTGGACTGGCCCTTCTACCGGCTTCAATTGCCATTTTACTTTTCTCTATACTGGGTGCCAGATTCTCCTCATTTTTAGAGTCTAAACACATTATAATGATTGGATTTATAGTTTCTGCTGCAGGAACATTCATTTTAAGCTCGGTATTTAATTTAAATACTCAAATAATGGACATAATACCGGGTACTATAGTTTTTGGGATAGGAATTGGACTTTTACTCTCCCAGCTAACCAATCTAACCATGGCTGCAGCTGGAACTCATCAGGAAACTGATGCCTCTGGATTTTTAAACTCCTTTAAAAATCTGGGTTATTCCATGGGAACTGCTTTAATAGGGGTTCTATTATTGATTGGAATATTTGGAGGGCTTACAGCAGGTATTGAATCTTCTAATCTGGCAGAAAATAGGACCACCTCTCAAATCCAGGATGAATTGATTAACTATGTGGAAAATATGCAGACTGATACACCCCAAATACCTCCTGAATTAGTACCACAAGCTACCCAAATAGTAGACTCTGCTATTAGTTCTGCCATGAATCGAACATTCGATGTATTAGGATTAATAATGATTTTAGGCTTCATTACATCTATTTTTTTACCAAAAACTAAAAAAAGTCTTAATAAACTAAAAAAAGACTAATCAGTTATTTAAATTAATCTTATTATTTTTATAATTGGGGCAGGGATTATGAGTAGTTAGAGAGGGCCATAACTAAAAAGGGACCAGTGACTTACAAATTAAGAGACTGTAAAGTTTATGGGTGTTGAGGGTTTGCGGAAAAAAATTTTAAAATCTTATTTTCTAGATCCTCTGACCCCATAATTCAAAATTAAAGAGGTTAAATATAAGTATTAAGTGAGAGTAGATATATTATCATGCGAAATCAAATATTAACTACTCTCAATTGTAATATTGACTCCATACAACTTAAACTTTCCGATTTTTTCACAGGAAAAAATGATTTTGAAACAATTCTCAATGATAGATTAAAACCGGTTAAAAACACTCAAAATATTAATCAGAAACTTTATCTCCATGAAAATAATCATTTCGAATATATTAACCTACTTTGCCCATATTGTGGTTCAAAAAATGTTATTAAACAAGAATATCGTCAAAGAAAACTGTTAATTGACGATAAAGAACCTTTAAATGTTTATTTAAGAAGATATCTGTGTAAAACTTGTGGGCGAAAATTCACCACAAACATTAAATCGATTATAAAACCTTATAAACGATATATTAACTTATTTAAAGATAAATTAGAATGTTTTTTGGAGACAGGTTACCGTTCGCTTCGAAAAACTCAGAAAGATCTGCAGAACTTCCTGGAAAATTCACCATCACACCAAACCATCAGAAATTGGCTTACCATAAACAATAAAAACATGATCAAAAACACTGAACGCTTTTATTCAGGATATTACACTTATGATGAGCAATTTTTACGAATTAATGGCCATAGAATGTACAGATTAACATTATACGATCAAATACGCAACATTCCAATAGCCGAACAAATAGTCCCTAAAAGAACACCACAAGCCATTACACAGTTTATAGAAGAATCAACTATTAATCAACCATTAATATCAGTCACCACCGACCATATGCCACTTTATAAAAATATAATGGATTATATTGGTGTTAAACACCAATTATGCGTATTTCACTTGTTTAA
This sequence comes from Methanobacterium alkalithermotolerans, assembly GCF_018141185.1. Lineage (NCBI taxonomy): Archaea > Methanobacteriati > Methanobacteriota > Methanobacteria > Methanobacteriales > Methanobacteriaceae > Methanobacterium > Methanobacterium alkalithermotolerans. The sequence continues at coordinate 1,918,080 of NZ_CP058560.1, forward strand.
AATGATTGGTGACAAATTATACAAAAAATTACGCAGTAAAAAAGTCACAGAACGTGAAAAAATCAGTTTATGCCTATATTTCACCGATATCAAAAACATATTCCGCACATACAACTCAAAAACCAGTCAAAAAAGACTAGAAAAACTATTAAACGATTTCAATAGAATTCCACGTTTATTACAGCGTTTTATTAAACAAAAAATCATTCCAGACTATAAAAGACTCACCACGTTCATGGAAAACAATAAAATACCACGAACATCTAATACTGTGGAAAATTACTACAGACAAACAGAACCAGAACAAATAAAAAAGAAATACAAAACCAAAAAAGGAATACTCACTTATCTACACTACAAAATGAAAAATTGGACAAAAAAGCACATAAAAAAATAACAACACCCACAAACTTTACAAACCCCAAATTAAAAAAAATAAAAATATTAGTTTATGATTTTCCCTACTTCATCCGCCACTTTCCAGTGCTCACCTTTTTTCTCATTTCTACGGATTAACCATACTCCCAGGGCAGCTCCCACTATTCCTCCGGCGGTATCAGTGAAAAAATCGTTCATGGTATCATCCAGTGGACCCTGGGTAGGGGATCCCTGCATCTGGGTGTTACCGGTAATCGTTCCTATAGGCCCGTCTGCTAAATAGGTGTCGTAGGTGTATTCTCCCATTTCCAGTATTGCTCCAAAACCAATGGTCATAATTACAATGATAAAGGCCATAACTCCATATGATGCCTGGAGTTTACCATAGAAGTACATGGTGTAAACCACCATCATACCAATTAAAGCAATAAATAGGGGCAGCATGAAATGCATAAAATTGTCATAGAAGGGAATCCTTACATATAATCCCAGTGCATCTCCACCCACCAGTTCAAAAAGAACCATGGCCAGTAATATTAGTTCAATTTCCACTGGTATAGCCCGTAAGCGTCCACGGGTAAAAAATGCAGGGGCATTGATTATAACCAGCGCTACCAGGATCAATAAACCAAAAATCCTTTCTGCACCATTAGCACCACCAAAAATCAGTATATAAACACCAGAAACCAACAAAAATACCCTTAATAATCGGAGCAGATTTCGTTGCAAAGGACTCATTTTGTCCTTGTCAGGATTTAAATAGCTCATTTTTTTCACCTCTTAAAATTTATTCCATATGCATTGTTAACCCTCATTATTATTTAAAGCTTTAATTGTACATTTAAATCAATAATTATATTTATTTGTACAGTAATAGTAATAACAATGGGGTTTGTTAGAATTATTAGAGGAGGTGTATTAACATGGCAGAGGGAAGTAATGTTTTATTAGGTATTTTAGCAATTATTTTAGGTCTTTTAGTGATTGCTTTCCCCTTATTTAGTGTATTTACCGCCAGTGTATTGGCTGGTTTTGCTATTATATTGTTAGGAATCTGGTTACTGGTACAGAGTTTTGGAGTATGGAGTACCAGTAAAGGAATAAGTATTGTCTATTTAATTCTGGGGCTTATTGCATTGGTAGGTGGAATTGGATTATTTGGAAGCATACTTGCCTTTAGTTTCTTAGCTAGCTTCTGGCTGTATTTTGCAGGATTCTTTTTGATAATTTCAGGTATAATGTCTTTATTTGCCAAGGAAGGAACTATGGGTAAAGGAGCAGGGGGCGCAGGTGTTATATTGGGTATTTTATACATAATACTGGCATCATATGCATGGAACCCATATTACCTGGCTTTATTAATTGGTATCTGGTTAATAATTGATGGTGTGGCTTTATTCTTTATAAGTCCATCAGATATGGTTAAAACCCCGGTTCCACCAGAATAAATTTATAATCCAAACAAACCCCTATAATGTATTTATTTAACAAAGGATAAGGTATTAAGAATCATTAGTGAAGAATAAACTCTTCATGGTCTTTTTAAAAGAATTTAGGGGTGAATTATATGCAGCAAAAACAGGGTTCTTTGATTTTAATATTACTGGGAATTATTATATTGGCTTTTCCAGTTATAGGAGTTATACCCTTTAGTTTTTTAACAGGAGTAATAGTGTCACTTTTAGGTGCCGGCCTGCTGGTGGGTGGAATAATAATGCTAAGAGAAAAGGTGGGCTGGGCAATAGTAGGGATAATCTCTGGAATTTTAGTCCTGATTCTAGGTATTGGATTCATAGTCAATCCCTCACTTTTTAGCTTTGTGGCTTCTTTATTTGTAATTTTAGCCGGGCTCATGTTTATTGCAGCAGGAATTGCCACCATCGCCGGTATTATAGATGGAGATAACCGAGCAGGAATAGTCACTTTAGTTATTGGTATAATCTACCTGATTATTGGCTCCTGGATAGCTGATCCTGAACTTCTAGGTACTCTAATTGGAATATGGCTTTTAATCACTGGATTTATAATGCTGTTTAGAAATAACTAATCCCCTTAAAAACTTTTTTTTATAGATAGTGGGGAGATAATCATAAGGAGAATTCATAATGAAAGAATCAAAAAATGTTCTAGTGGGTATTTTAGCAATATTATTAGGTTTAATTGTAATTTTATTTCCATTAATCAGTGTTTTTACAATTAATGTTATTTTAGGGGTGGGAATAATATTTTTAGGTATCTGGATTATAATTCAGGGCTTAAAATCAGGAAGTATAGCTGCGGGAATTGCCACCCTGCTACTGGCCATTTTTGCCATAATGATGGGAATAGTATTTATTGCTGATATTAAAGCCTTTGAATTTTTTACCTTCTTTGCATTATATGTGGTGGGATTTTTTATTATACTGGCCGGATTCACAGCACTGCTTTCTGGAAAGGGAATTAAAGAGAAATCTATAGGAGCTTCAGGTATTATAATTGGGATAGTACTGATTTTTATAGGATCTTATATGGATAATCCCTTAGTATTAGCAGCCATAATGGGGGCTTTCTTGATAATAGCCGGCATAATGGAAATATTTGATCTATTTAGTGCTAACGAAATTAAAGAGCTAAAAGAATAATAAAATGAATGTTTTTATTTAAAACATTCTTCATTTCTTTTTATAACCCGGTATTTATTATAAATTTTAAATTCTAGTTTTTATCAGTTTTTACAATTGAAGTTTTTAGATAATTAGCATAATAGGTAATATCTATTTTTGAATATGATCTAAAATTGATTTTGCCAGATTAATAGTTAAATCCGATCAATTAAAAATGAAACCTCAAAAAATAGTAGCAACAATTAATTTTATATACTGCTGAAATATATTATTGTGAATAAATGTTTGATTTAAGGTTTTATTATGGATAATGCATCTTTACATATCAATAACGACCCCTACTTTAAAAATTTCATTAAAAGAAGAAACGTCTCTTCAGCAACTGAAATAGTATATTCTGGAAGGTTAAGAGCATTTTGTGAGTTTTTAGGTAAAAATCCTTCTGAATTAATTAAAGAAGCCCAGAAAGAAAGGAGTAAGAACTTAGATAAGTATCTTCAGGATTACATAGAAAACTTAAAAAAAAGTGGTAAATCCTCCAATACTATTATAAACCGCTTAGATACTGTTAAAGCCTTTTATAAAGAGTACGATATTGACACGGATTTTATAAATGGTATCATACGGCCTGGAACAGATAAACTGGTTCCTGACGAAATTGTATCTCCAGATCAGATTAAAGAAGCATTACAATTAAGCAGTTTAAGAGATAAGGCTATTATTTTACTGCATACATCTTCCGGGATGGAAGCTACTGAATTAAGAAATTTAACTTATGGCGATTTTATTAATTCCATTAGAGAATATCTTGATTTAAAACAGGAAGACGAATTTAAAGTTAGATACATTGCAGATGAACTGTGTAAAAGGAATGAAACCATAGGCACCTGGAAAATAAAAAAATACAGAACCGGAAGGAATTATGTTACTTTCAATACTCCTGAATGCACCCGAGCCATTTTAAGTTATTTAATTGATAGAAACCGTAAAAATAAACCTGTAAAATCATTAAATGATCCACTTTTTGTTAATTCCAGCAATAATGCACTTAATGTTTCTGCTCATGGCTCTATTTTTAAACGTGTAAATGATCGGGCTAATTTTGGATATATAACTGAAAAAAGAAGATTTTTTTCTTCCACCATGCTCCGCAAATATTTTAAAACAAAATTATATGAATCTGGAGCAGATGATACTCTGATAAAGACTATTTTGGGCCAGAAGCTGGATGAGGATATCAATTACTCTGATTCTGAAATTGAAGACCTTAAAAATAAATATAGACATGCACTGGCTAATTTATCCCTGGAAGAACCTGAAATAGAGCATGTAACTCCAGAAGGATATAAAAATCTTCTTAAAAAACTTGATGAGAAAGATAAAGAACTGAAGAAAATTAAAACCCATCTGGAATACATTAAAGAAATTATTGAATGATAATAAGTAATTTGACAATGCTTTCACTTATTAAATCTCTTAATATTCCCTCCCTTCTTCTATTTTAATTTAATACTAAACTTTACTATTATCCTGTAATTAAAAATATTTCTATTTTATAAGTTTTTACTCTTCATCTGCTCTCCCATAACTTAGACCCACACCCCTATCATAATATCTCACCAGGCACCTGTAAAGGAATTGATAAAAATGAGAACTGAAGAAGCCAAAGTTACCCTGGGTGTAGAGGAAGTAAAACTGATTGACAAAAAATTGAGAACCAAAATAATTAAGATAGAAAAGCCTTTGATTATCCTGGAGGAGAAAACCATTTTTTCTACAGGACATAAGGTGAAGGTGGTGGATGCGGATGACTTTGAAAAACTGGGAAAAATAATTAAAGATTTCCGGGAGGATAAAAAAACTCTTATTCAGCAGTTAACCATTATGGAGGATATTTTAGAGGATAAAAAGAATTATATTCACCAGCTGGAAATTGAAAAGGAGAGATTAAAAGAAACAACCTCTGGTGGGAGATTAGGGAGGATAAAAAATATACTGTAGCACCGGGGGTTAGTGGTTAATATGGACAAGCTGGATGATTTTAAAAAATGGCTAAAAAAATCAGATCCTGTTGATCTAGATTATATATTATCCCTGATTGAAGCCTATGAATCAGAAAAAGATGATAATTGAAAATTATATTATTAATATTCTTCCCATTTAATTATAGGTAATCTAAAAGGGGTAACTAAGCATATATTAGCACTTGACTAATAGATAAACTTCAATTTATATTATTTTTAAGTTTTTATAATTGGTAAAAATTTTACTAATTTTAGTTTTTTTTTTGGGGATATTAAATAAATGAAATAAAAAAAATATTGTGAGGAACTAAAAAATAAAAAAATTATTTTCCCCTGAAATTAAGGGAAAATAACTTAAAGATTTATGCTCCTGCCCCTCCTGCCAGGGAGTTATTACCCATTTCCATGAATAATGGTTTGGGAAGATCCAGGCCCAGGGTTTCTTTCAAGACATCTTCCACCGTTTCCACGAGGAGGAACTCCATTTCAGATTTAACGTCTTCTGGCACATCATCCAGGTCCTTTTCATTATCCTGTGGCAGGATAACCTTTTTTATTCCGGCGCGATGAGCTGCCAGTACCTTTTCTTTTATTCCACCTACGGGTAAAACTGCACCCCGCAGGGATATTTCACCGGTCATGGCCAGTTCAGGATCCACTTCATGCCCGGTTACCAGTGAAGCAATGGTAGTTAAAAGAGCCACACCGGCAGATGGTCCATCCTTGGGAATGGATCCAGATGGTACATGGATGTGCAGATCTTTTTTATCAAATTCCACCTGCTTCAAATTGAAGGCCAGTCTGGATCGAATCAGACTCTGGGATATCTTGGCAGATTCCTTCATTACATCACCTAATTGTCCGGTGAGCATTAGCTTACCTGTTCCGGGCATGAAGGCTCCTTCAATAAAGAGGATGTCTCCACCAACAGGAGTCCAGGCCAGTCCGGTTACTACTCCTGGAGGATTATTTTCACTTATGCGATCATGGCGGGTTATTTCATGGCCCAGGAGATCATATAACATGTCTTCTTTAACCACGTAGGGTAGTTCCACCTTACCCAGCACAATCTTTTCTGAGGCCACCCGGGCTACTGCAGATAGCTGGCGTTTAACTCCTCTTACTCCGGCTTCCCTGGTGTATTTTTCAATGATGGTTTCCAGGGCCTGATCATCTATCTGCAGCTGGGTTTCATCCAGTCCGTGATCTTCTAAGACCTCCTTAATTAAGTGGTACTTGGCTATATGGAATTTTTCATGGCTGGTGTAGCTACCGATTTCTATAATTTCCATACGGTCTCTTAAAGGCCCGGGTATATCTCGCAGGGAGTTGGCAGTGGCTATGAAGAACACATCAGATAAATCATAGGGTACTTCCAGGTAGTGGTCAGAGAAGCTATCATTTTGTTCTGGATCCAGTACTTCTAAAAGGGCGCTGGCTGGATCTCCATTATATGACTCTCTTATTTTATCCACTTCATCCAGTATGAACACCGGGTTTACTTCACCGGCCCGTTTCATCCCCTGGATGATTCTACCAGGTAAGGCACCCAGATAGGTTCGGCGGTGACCTCTTATTTCAGATTCATCTTTTACCCCACCCAGACTGATTCTAACGTACTTGCGGCCTAAAGCCTCAGCTATACTTTTACCCAGGCTGGTTTTACCAGTTCCTGGAGGCCCTACCAGTAATAGAATGGATCCCTGTTTGTTTTTCTTGAGCTTCATTACGGTTAGGTGCTGTATTATACGGTCTTTTACTTTATCCAGTCCGTAGTGCTGTTCATTTAATAATTCCCGGGCAGCTTCAATATCAATATCTTTGGCATCAGTTTTGCCCCAGGGTAAGCTGGTTAGTAAATCCAGGTAGTTTCTAATTACATTTTCTTCAGAACTGTGCGGTCCCTGGCGGTCCAATTTATTAACTTCTTCCAGGGCTACTTCTCTTACTTCCGGAGGCATCTGGGATTCTTCAATCATCTCCCGGTAATCTTTTCTACCGGAACCCCCTTCTGAATCATTTAATTCTTCCTGAATAGCCTTCAACTGTTCTTTGAGCATATTTTCCCGATGTTTTTTGTTCATTTCATCATTGAACTTGGCAGCCATTTCCATCTGGAATTGTATGGATTCTTTCTGCTCAATTAGAATATCCAGAAACTTTAAACTTCTTTTCTTCAAGGAACGTATTTCCAAAAATTCCTGTTGCTCTTCCAGGTTTAATCTTACATAGGGGAATACAAATGCAATTACCTGGGCAATATCCTTGAATTTATTAACCTGTTCTACATACCCTTTTGAACCTTTAAAGTTTTTACTTATCTCTGCCACCAGACCTCTTACATACTTTAAGATTTCTGCATGGTTTTCTGTGTCCAGATCGTTAATATCCGGGATTAATTCATAGGTGGCTTTATAATCTGCTTCATCAGGGATAAGCTCTTTTACTTTAACCCTTTCTATTATTTCCACACTTAATTGATAGAAATCTCTCATCTCTTTTATGTTTTTAACCTTGATTAAGGTCCCTATCTGGTAAAAATCAGATTCTATATATAACCCGTTACTATTGGACTCTTTTACTGCCAATGCAATTCCATAAAAATCATCTTTGGCAACCCGGGAATATATTTCACTACCTGTGGTTTTCCCAATTTTTAATTTCATATTATTTTCAGGCAATAATATGGTATCAGGTATAACTACTACGGGCAATTCTTTATTGAGGTTCATTTCTTTCATTATATCACACCAATGGATAGGATACTGATTGCAGGGCCCATTAAATTGGGATTATACAATTCATATTCTATTTATCTGCTTTTCCTACCGTGGTCAGGATCAGTATGCTTCTTAAAAATTCTTTTTTTTTAGATTCAGTCAAGGACTATTCTACTTATTCTAAATCACTGCACTTGGACAAAACACATTCAAATAAAAAATCAATCTTTTTTTTATGTTTTATAAGTGCTCTCTGGTTGAAGGTATAGTAGATGTGGTTTCCCTTTTTTTTAGCATCCAGTATTTTAGCAGTTTTAAGTACTTTCAAATGCTGTGATGCTGCAGGTTGGGTTAACTCCATCATCTGTGCTATTTCACTAACACTGATTTTTTCTATTTCACTAGAGGAGAGGGAATAAATTAATAACAGCCGGTTAATATTTCCCAGTGCTTTGAATAGCTCTTCTAATTCTTGAGATATATCCGAACTATATTCAGAATTTATCCTCAACATATTCCATTAGTATATAAGTATATACTTATATACTTATCGGTTCGCTGGAGAAAAACCTTTTTATAAAATGTCATTAATAACCCTAAAACTAATTTAACAAATTATAACTTAATTTATAAATAATCAGGACTACTAAATCTCTCAGTTAACTAAATTAAACTATTTAATACTAATTTTCAGTGTTAGATATCTGATTAAATTTTCTAAAATTATATTTTTTTTAGAATATCTCCTGGGCGCAGTACACTAAGGCCGGTGTTTTCCCCTACTACTTCCAGCTGAACTACCCAGTCGGGATCATTTTCATCAATTATCCCATTTAATTTTTCCACTAGCTCTGTTGAAACCATCTCTATTACATCTTGAGGAGAGTTAATATATTTCCTCCCTCTTAAATCACATATCACTCGAAAAGAGTTTTCTGGACTCAATTTTTCACCAGCCAGAAGCAATATTTTCTCTAAAATAGTATCCAATCTGGTTCTAACCACGGCTTCTATAGGAACTACCTTGGATATAACAGTGGTAGGGCTTTTTCTTACTAAATCAACTGCCTGATAGGGATCCATATTCAAATCAATTAAAATTACATTAGGAAATCCTGATTCTTTAAAATTCAACTCTCTCTCCTGGGCCTGGAGCGCCATTGACATTTCTTCTTGACCTAAAAATTCTTCCCCGGCAATGGCATCCTTCTGTCCCTGAAGGGTTATAAGTAAGTTGAATATTTCTGTTGGCTTTATTAGCCCACCCCCTTATAATATATTATGTGGCGAAATGATATTAAAATTATTTATTAAATTATTGGCCATATCCTGCTAGATTGGTAGAAAAGTCTATTTATGCAAATAACATATAACTTGTTGGGGGATAAGTATCCTAATCCAGGAGTGGTTAAATGGATTATTATCACGATGACACAATGAAGAAACTATTTGAATTACTTACTCAACCTAAATCAATGGATGATATGGATTTATCTTCTAGTTTTATAAAGCATCTGGTCTTAAAGGTCCTGGCGACCCATGGTAATATTAAGGTAAGCAGAATAATTGAAATAACCGGTATACATGTTGATATATTAGAGGTCATCCTCCGGGAAATGGAAAAAGAAGATTTATGTGCTGCTATTAGTGGAGGTTTCCTTTTTCCCAGTGTGGAATTTACTATAAAAAAGGTGGGCCGCAAACAGGCTTCTAAACTTATGGGTGAAAACCCTTATGTGGGTATGGCTCCGGTAACCTATGATTATTATTTCAATGTAATGAAAGCCCAAATAAAGGGCAGGTTTCCCTTACAAATACCAAAAGATGTGATAGAAAAAACATTTAAGGATGTAGTTGGAAACGAAGATGCCAAAAAAACCCTGGTGGAGTCGGCTATTGGAGGTAAAGGTTTATTTATTTATGGATTACCTGGAACAGGTAAAACATTCCTTACCAGCAAAATGTCAGATTTATTACCTCCTTTAATTATTCCGCGCTATATTGAGTTTTCAGATCAGATCATTCAACTTTACGACCCTGATTTCCATAGAGAAGCTCCAGAACAACCTGAAGATCCCCGGTGGGTTAAAATTTACGCACCCTTTGTTTTCACCGGTTCTGAATTAAGCACCCAAAAACTGGAAACCAACTACGATCCTAATAAAGGTGTATATGAGACCTCTCCCATTATAAAGGCTAATGGTGGAGTTTTATTACTGGATGATTTAGGAAGACAAAAAGAAGACCATAATGCTCTTTTAAACCGTTTAATTGTCCCTATGGAAAACAATAAGGACCTTATATATATTAAAGGTGCTCCGATTATAGTCCACTCTCATTTTATACCTGCTTTTTCAACTAACCTGGATATAACTATCATGGATGAAGCCCATCTTAGAAGAGCTCCTTTACATGTACTTTTAGAAAATCCATCAATTGAAGATATTTTAAAGGTATTTAAAAAGAATCTGGATGAAATGGGAGAGAAATATGATCCCGTTATTATGGAACAATACAAAATGGTATATCTACCTCCTAGTCAAGGTGGTGAAGGCCTGCAACCTACCTTTGCCCATGCCCGGGATTTAGCTCAAATAGCACAGGCCATACGCATTAGAAAAGGAGAAGATATAATCACCAGGGAGACCATGGAAAATGCTTTGCAACAACATGTACTTATTGCACTGCAAAGAAGATTTACTCCCACCCTTTTTGATAGAATCATCCGTAAAAAAAGAAAGGAATGAGTTTCAACTTATAATAATATCTTTAATAAAATAATAGTATTAAGATTTAAATAATTTTAAAAATAAATTTTTTAGGGAAAAGCTTTTATTATCTCTACTTTAATATATGAGAGGCAACAAGATAAGGAGATTATAACAATGACATGCAGTGTTTTAGTTGGTGGAGGATGGGGTGATGAAGGTAAAGGCAAGTGTATTACTTACCTTTGCTATAATGATAAACCGGATATCATAGCCCGGGCTGGAGTAGGCCCTAATGCAGGACATTCGGTAGAATTCAATGGAGAAAAATATGGGTTGAGGCTCACTCCTTCCGGATTTATGCATGAAGATGCCCGGCTTTTAATTGGAGCAGGAGTACTGGTGGACCCTAATGTATTCCATCATGAACTTGATTATTTAAATAAATATAATGTTAAAAATAGAACTTTCGCTGATTACCGCTGTGCAATCATAGAAGAAAAACATAAAGAGAGAGATCAAGCCTCTGATTATCTATCCAAAAAAATTGGAAGTACTGGAACAGGCTGTGGCCCGGCTAACTCTGATAGAGTAATGAGGGTGGCTAAAATGGCAGGTCAAGTCCCAGAAATGGAGGGATATACGGCGGATGTTCCACTGGAAATAAATAAAGCACTGGATGATGAAAAAGATGTTTTTATTGAAGGTTCCCAGGGCTTTGGATTATCTCTCTACTATGGTACCTATCCTTTTGTAACCAGTAAGGATACCACCGCCAGCACTGCTGCAGCTGATGTAGGGGTGGGACCCACCCGTATTGATGAAGTTATTGTGGTATTCAAATCATACATAACCAGGGTAGGCGAAGGACCATTTAAAACTGAGATTAATCAAGAAAAAGCAGAAAAAATGGGATTAGAGGAATATGGTACCGTCACCGGACGAAGAAGAAGAGTGGGACTATTTGATATGGATATGGCCCGGGAATCATGCATGATAAATGGGGCTACTCAGATTGCTTTAACCTGCGTGGACAGACTATTTCCGCAATGTGAGAGGACCCGGGATTATTCCAGCCTTTCTCCAGAAATTAAGAAATTTATTGATGAAATTGAAGGAGAAACTGGAGTTCCAGTTACCATTGTTTCCACTGGACCTGATTTAGTGGATACTATAGATTTAAGGGACGAACTCCTTTAAATTTATTTTAATTCTTTTTAATTTTTCAGGTAATTATATCTTTTTTTTTAAACCTTTATTATTAAAAATAATATTTAAATTTCATGATTCCAGAACTGATTCAAGGTGCCGTATTGTCCCTGGCGGATGCTCTCTTTTACAAAACTATCTGCTTGTTTTAGGGCTTTTTCTAAATCAAATCCCTTAACCAGGTAAGCTGTTACAGCTGCTGAAAAAGAACAACCACTGCCATGGGTGTTATTACTTTCTATTAATTCTCCCTGGAAAATTTCCACTTTACCATTAAAAAAAATGTTATTTCCTTCCAGATGCCCCCCGGTTACTACCACGTCACAATATTTACCTATCTTCCGGGCGGCTTTAATAGCATCATCTTTATTTTTAATAGGGGTTCCGGATAATATTTCTGCTTCAGGAATGTTAGGGGTTACCAGGATTGATTTTTTTAAAAGATATTTTTTCAGAGAATCTGCCAAACCCTGCCGGGATAGTTTACCCCCTGATCCGGCCACCATAACCGGATCCACCACCATTTTAAGCTGGTATTCTTTTACCTTTTTAGCTAGAGAACGAATTATATCCGGTGAATAAAGCATTCCCGTTTTTCCAAAAATAATATCTGCATCTTCCATAACCAGGTCTATCTGCTCTTCTATAAATTCAGGGCTAATGGGATATATCCCGGATACTCTTTTAGCATTTTGAGCAGTAAGGGCAGTTATAACCCCGGTTCCATATACTCCTAATGCAGAAAAAGTTTTAATATCATTTAATATTCCCGCACCAGCTGAAGGGTCATATCCTGCTATAGAAATGGCAATCATAATATCTCACGACGAATTTCTAATCTATCTGATCCCCGGTGGGGATTAACACTTAAGGGGATTTTATTTAAGAATTCCCGGGTATGGGTACCTTCCCCATGCAATATAATTTCACCTAAATCTTCGGCAGTATTAACATCCAGAGATAAATAAAAGGAGTCATAGATCTCATAACTCAAATCCTTCCTATTTGCTTCTTTAATGTGCTCAAAGAAGCTGTAATCCCCAAATTTTAATTCCATATCTCCTGGCTTGAAAAGTAATGCATTTGTTCCTCCGCCTTTTGCAGGGGCAATTACCATGTCATACTTATTAGACTGGTTAATAAAATTTTGGGGCTGAGCTTTTCCTATAAGGGGGATGTCTGAAGGAGTGATTAGCACCTTATGACATTCAGGGGCACACCATTCCATAGCCTGGTTTAGAGCACCATTCAAATCAGTCTGACCTTTTTCCTGCAGTATACTGATTCCTAAATCATAGGCAAAATCCAGAACATCCTCATCTGCACTTATAACCACTACCTCACTAACCAGGTCCTTTAAACTATTACTCACATCGGTTAGCATGGCTTTTAGAATACCTTCTCGTTCTGAAGGGGATAAAGTAGGGGATAAACGTGTTTTCGCATGAGAAAATCGTGATACTGGTATTATGGCATACAATTTTTCCATATTAGATCTCCTGCATAATAAAAGTTAATATATTTAATTTTTTCATTAATTTCAAATTCCAATGAATTCACTTATTATTCCTGAAATCTGATCCCACCAACTTTTAGGGGGATTCATAAGGTTTGTATTGGTACTTATATTGCCCATATCGTTTTCTGTAAGATTAAACTGAGTCATAACTTCTATTTTGGATGTTGATATATTATTCTGGAGTTCAAAAGAAGATATGCCTTGTTTTCTACTCAGGGAAAGAGCTTCCCCTTCATAAATATTCACTTCACCATCACTTACCAAAATCCATATTTTTAACTGGGTTTTAAAGGCTTCAGCAGGGTTTTGTGGATTGGAATTACTTATTAAATCCATAATCAGTTGAGGGGCTTTTGTAGAAACTGCCAGCTCTGCTTCTTCCTGAGCATTGGTTTCTGGTTCAATGCAGTAAGCCAAGACAGTCCCGTTATTTTGGGGTGATATAATTTCTTCTCTGGCAATAACCAGATCTTCTGAAGAATTACTGATTAGAGTATAACCTTTTTCAACTTTAATGGCCTCTTCACCTTTATTAACAATGGTCACTTCATGGGGAACAGATCCCGCTGGTGTTTTTTGGATTATGGTAATAGTGCCAGCAGCATAAGCTTGCTCAATATCTAATTCTTGATTAGATAAAAAATTTAAGGATCCAAAGACCCCGGCAAATAAAAATATGGCCATTACCACTAAAACTACCCTGAAATTCATAATTTTCCTCTAATAGGTTCTTGCCAGTAAAGCTCGACAGGTTGCTTTACTGCTGCAGTGGAAACAGACACCACCGTCTTCTTCTTTTTGAACACCTAATATGTCTACTCTAATTTTCTCTTCGATTTCTTTACCGCATTCTTCATTACCGCACCAGTCAAAGGAGATAACTCCTTTATTATTTTCTATTTCGTCCCGGGCTTCTTCCAATCCTTCAACCGGACGGATATTAGAATTCATTTTGGCCCAGGCTTTTTCTTTCATATGGGATGTGATGGATTTAAGGGTGTTTTCTACTTCATCACAGATATTATCTAAATTAGCACTGAATTTTTCCCCATTATCTCTTCTGGATAGTACTGCACTATTTTTTTCTAGATCTCTAGGCCCTATTTCAATCCGGAGGGGCACTCCCCTCATTTCCCACTCATAATATTTTTTACCTGCCCGGATATCCCTATCATCCAGGTGAACCCGGAATCCTTCTTTTTCCAGTGAAGATTTTAAACTTCTGCATTTTTCTAAAACTTCCTCACCCTTCTTTTTGAAGATTATAGGCACAATAACTATTTGTTTTGGGGAAACAGCAGGAGGTAAACAAAGTCCTGAGTCGTCTCCATGAATACCAATAACAGAGGCTATAACTCTATCAGATAGCCCATAACAGGTCTGATATCCCAATTTGTGATCCCCTTCTGGATTTTCAAAAGTTATTTCAAAGGTTTTAGCAAAGGTCTGTCCCAGATTATGCACCGTTCCAATTTGCAGGCTTTTACCATCAGGCATTATGGTGTCAAAGGCCATGGTGTAATCTGCTCCCGGGAACTTATCCCACACCGGGCGCCGGGTAATTACATAGGGCAGGGCCAGCATATCAAAATATTCTTTATATATTTCAATTGCTTTTTCAACCTGCTCTTCTGCTTCCTTCCGGGTTGAATGAACAGTATGGGCCTCAGTAAAGGTAGTTATTTCCCTTACCCTGATTAGGGGGCGGGTGTGCTTGGTCTCATAACGGAAGGTATTAACGGTCTGATAAACTTTAAGGGGTAAATCAGTATGGGAACGTACCCACAAGGCGAACATGGGATACATTGCAGTTTCACTGGTTGGCCTTAAAGCGAGTTTTTGATTAAGTTCAGTTAAACCTCCGTGGGTAATCCAATAAACTTCATCCTCAAATCCCTTAACATGAATTCCTTCTTTAGCCAATTCACCTTCAGGGATTAAAAGAGGGAATAATACTTCATCATGATCTCTATCTAAAATGTTTTTTAGAATATTCAAAATTTCTTTCCTTAATTGGAATCCATGGGGAAGCCAAACATGCATACCTTTAACTGGATAACGGGAGTCTATTATTTCTGCTTCCTCTAAAATATCGTGAAACCATTCACTGAAATCTGTCATTTTTTCACCGTGATTTGCTGTAATAAACTTGTAAATATAACTAATTGATTTATAGGGTTTTAATAATAAATATTTATAATATAAATTTATTTAAAACAAGACTTTTTTCTTTACTATTTTTCTATTTGAAATATGGATAAATGTAGAGGTCTGTACTTAATATTATTCTACAAATTAACCAGATTTAATCATTATAATTAGTTAAATGATATTCAAATATATAATCTACTAATTTGATTAAATCTATAAATTTATGGGCATAGAAAAATTTTAAATCCAAAATTACTTTATTCAGGGTATTTAAAAATATATTGATATTTATTAAGATATTTACTTCAGGAAAGATAAAATGGATTCTAAGAAAATTCAACTACCACGGGAAATTCATACCGGAGCGGGGGTCATAGGCAAGACAGGAGAAATATGCCGTGATTTAAGATTCAAAGGTAAAGTTCTGGTGGTTAGCGGACCAAAAACCCTTAAAATTGGCGGAGAAAAGGCTATTGAAAGTTTACAAAATGCAGGTTTTGAGGTAGATGCCTTTAAAATTAGTGAAGCATCTCAAAAATCAGTAAGGGAAATACAAAACCAATTAGATGGAGCATCACTGGTTTTAGGTGTCGGTGGAGGCAAGGTGATTGATGTGGCCAAACTAGCCTCCACTAAATCAAATTTGCATTTTATAAGCATCCCCACGGCTGCTTCCCACGATGGAATTGCTTCTCCCCGTGCTTCTATAAAAGATAAAAATGGAACCGTCTCTCTTGAAGCACAATCCCCTATTGGGGTAATTGCAGATACTGAAATTATAAGTAAGGCTCCCTTTAAATTATTGGCTGCAGGATGTGGGGATATTGTATCCAATTATACTGCTATTCTTGATTGGAAATTAGCTAATCGCCTTTTAAATGAAAATTATAGTGAATCTGCCTCAGCTTTATCTTTAATGACTGCTAAACTAATAATTGAATCGGCTGATGCAATTAAAGAAGGTCTGGAGAAAAGTGCCAAGCTGGTGGCTAAATCCCTGATAAGTAGCGGGATTGCCATATCCATTGCTGGAACTAGTAGGCCTGCTAGCGGATCTGAACATAAATTCAGCCATGCTCTGGATGAAGTGGCCCCTAAACCAGCTTTACATGGAGAACAGTGTGGAGTGGGCACCATAATGATGATGCACCTCCATGGAGGAGACTGGGAATTTATACGGGACACTCTAAAAAAAATGAAGGCCCCCACCACTGCTTATGAATTGGGAATTGATCCAGAACACATTATAGATGCTTTAACCACAGCTCACAAAATCCGGGAAGATAGATATACTATTTTAGGTGACAGGGGTTTAACCCGGGAAGCAGCAGAGAGTCTGGCTACTAAAACGGAAGTGATTTAATGATAACACTTATTGGTGATAAACTTGCACAAAAGGGATTGATTTTTCAGTACATAGGGCCAGCAGAAGAATGTCTTAAATGTAGATTTAAAGGAACCTGTACAGATTCTCTGGAAAAAGGAAGGATGTATATCATTAAAGATGTTAAAAATGCACAACAAAAGTGCAATATACATGAGACGAATAAAGTAAAGGTTGTAGAAGTAGAAAAAGCCCATATAAAATCACTGGTTGATACAAAAAGTGCTTTTGAAGGATCAATAGTTTCTTTAAACCCTCCTATGTGTGATGAAGATTGTCAAATGCATGAATTATGTTTTCCTGAAGGATTAAAGGTTAATGATAAGTGCAAAATTATAAAAAATTTAGGAAAAGCAGATAAAAAATGCTTAAAAGGATATAATCTAAGTAAAGTCCTTTTAAAATGCTAGCTAATTTTTAAAATATTTAATATTATAATAGATCGGAGATTATAACATGAATTTAAAACAGATGGCAGGCTATGAAGCCGCCCTTGAAATAAAAAATGGACAGATTGTAGGCCTGGGAACCGGCTCCACCACCCATTACTTTATTGAAAAATTAGGTATTAGAATAAAAGAAGAAGAACTGGACATAATGGGCATACCCACCTCTTATCAATCCTTTTTTTTAGCAAGAGATTCCCATATACCCATCACTACCTTAGATGAACATGATGTGGATATTGCCGTGGATGGAGCAGATGAAGTTGATCCTGATTTAAATTTAATAAAGGGAGGGGGCGCTGCCCACACCCTGGAAAAGATAGTGGATTATGCAGCAGATAAATTCCTGGTCATTGTAGATGATTCCAAGATGGTTACTAAGCTGGGCCAAACGCCGGTACCCCTGGAAGTGATACCCTCCTCCAGTCGCATGGTTCTAAATATTTTAAAAGAATCAGGTGCTTCACCTCAAATCAGGATGGCCCAGATGAAAGATGGCCCGGTGGTCACAGACCACGGTAACTTTGTTATTGATGCGGATTTTGGCCTCTTGGAGGATGCTTCTAAATTAGAAAAAGAACTAAACTCCATACCGGGTGTGGTGGAAAACGGGATTTTTTCCAATGTGGTGGATATGGTAATAGTCGGTAGTGATGAGGGTGTTAAGAAAATAAGACCAGTATAGGGATATTCAGCATAAAATACATTTAAACAAACTGGTAGTTAAAAATCTCAATAATTATTTTTTTATTTATTTTAACCTGGCTTTTAAACATATTTTATAATACAGAAATAATTTATATGGTAACAGTAACGATGTGTAGCTGAGGTATAATCACTGAAGTTTTACCTTTCCCACCTCTTAATTTTAGTTCTAAAAGTAAATAATCAGTTTCCACTCTTTTTAACTCACCATAATAAGTTTTACCGGTAATAAGAGTTATGCTTAAATAATCCCCTTGAGCAGATTTCAGGGTTTCTCTTAGATCAGAGCCGCACTTCATTCAGGTCCTCCTATAAATTAAGTAAATGTTAGTTTTTTCACTTATTAATTATTTTTCTATGGGGATGAAAAACTAATAAAATTACCAGAAAATACTTTCATAATTTTAGTTTTCTAGAGCATCTATATAGTGATTAAATGAATCAAATAACCGGTTAGAGCGGTTATTGCATTTAAAATAAATGATATAATAAATGCCCGGGTATATTTAATTTCAAATAATTTTTTTATTAAAAATCCCTCTCCTGTAAAAACCATCAACTCTACCATAAACCAGTTTTTTATAAAATAAATGTATAGCAAATTTGCCAAAGGCCAGGTGATACAGTTTATAAGGATTATGTACAGAAGACTTTTTTTAAGAGGAATTTTTATCATAAACTGGATTAAAATAAATTCCAGAGCTATGGTTAAAAAAAATAAAAATAAATTGGGCATGATTACCTGAAATTTATTTTCTTTTCCAGATAATGAATATTATCGCTCCTAAAGCCAAAAGAGGCAACAATATATATAATAAATATTCACTAACTTCTGGGGCATTTAAGGGTTGGGGTATGTTTTCCTGGTTTTGGAAATCCATAACCTGCTGGGTACCATCAGTAAAGTAATATTTCATCTGTTTTTTAGAAATAATTAATTCAGTATCATTTAGAGAATCTATTTCCAGAATCATAACTGCTTTTTCTAATTTATCTGACTCAGGAACTGTATCAAAAGTACCAGAAAGCTCCAGATTGGACTTTATTAATCGACTGTCATTTTGGAATAATGCATTAATCTGGGAATCATCCTCATTTTCCAGTTCCACCGGATTAAATTCAGATTCAGGTAGGGCATAAATATAAACCATGCTTAATTTATAAAAACTAAATTCGCTGGAATTTAGAACTTCAAAAGAAGGGGAGGGAATACCATGGGCAAGGAAAAAATACTCCGGATAATTATCAATATTCTCGATTTGATAGTAAAGGGGAATCTCTTTAGTTCCCGGTTCAATAACATCCCCCCAACAGGGATTAGCAGCTAAAAGAAGTATACATAATAAACTAAAAACTAGAATTCTTTTCATGAATATTAATATTGCTCTGATGATTAATATATTTTTTCCTGGTTTCTGTGTCGGGACTTTTTACTTCAGGGGAACTTAAACTGAGTAGCAGGAACCATTAACTAGTCATACCATATTTTTTTTAAAATAGCACTGACAAAAAATGCCACCCCTAATACCAGGACGATGGTGGCCCCTGATGCTAAATTAAATAAATAGGATAACCACAGTCCTATGCTGGTTAGTATGATGCCCAGTATCACAGAAGTCATCATTAATTTAGGAATATTGTGAGTAAATTGGCGGCTTATTGCGGCGGGAATGGTTAAAAGAGCTATTATGAGTATAATTCCCACGGCTTTAATTAATACCACCACACTTAAAGCCACCAGCCCCAGCAGAATTATATAAATTAAGTGGGAAGGCACTCCCATTACTTCTGCAAATTCTTCATCAAAAGATATTGCGGCAAATTCCCGATAAAATAGTCCCACTGTTCCCAGAATAATTAAATCCAGCACCACCATTATTAATAGATCCTGATAGGGAACCGTTAATATACTGCCAAAAAGGTAGCTGAAAAGATCAGGCGCATATCCTGGACTTAAATTGATAAAAATAATACCCAGGGCCATTCCCACCGACCATAAAATCCCTATGGCAGTGTCTTCACTAATTTCTACCTTTTTACCTAAAGAACCCATCAATACAGCAGAAAACACACTAAATGGTATGGCACTCAAAACAGGGTTAATTCCCAGCAGATACCCCAGACCTATTCCTCCAAAAGCAGCGTGAGATATTCCTCCACTTATAAAAACTATTTTTTTAATCACCACATAAGTGCCCACCACACCACAGGATATACTTACCAGTATGGCGGCAATAAATGCATTTTGCATGAACTGATACTGCAAAAATTCCAGCATCATTCCCCACCTTTTTTAAAATAGTCCCGGCAGGGAAGCTTATGGTCATTATTCCTGCTTTTTTTCATAGGAGGTTTTCCTTTTAGTTAGTTTTTAGATTATAAAATCATTTTTATCAAATTATTCATGCTCTCTTAAAACTCTGTGTGGAAATCCATGTGCTATAAGGTCAATAGGACATTTATAAGCTTTTTCCAGGCCCTCAATTGATTCTTCCACCGGCCCATGACAGTAAATTTTCTGATTTAAACAGGCTATACTATCCACATAAGAGGAAACTACCCCTATATCATGTGAAACCATAACCACTGCCATTTTTTTTCTTAGTTTAGATAGTATTTCATAGAACTTGCCCTGAAAATGAGGATCTATACTGGCGGTGGGTTCATCCAGTAAAAGTAATTCCGGGTTCCTGCTCAGGGCACGGGCAATAAAAACCCGCTGTAATTGACCGCCAGATAGTTTTTCTATTTGCTCATTCTTTAAATGCAACATTTCCACTTTTTTAAGTGAATCCAAAGCAGATTTTCTGTCTTCTTTGTTGTAACCCTTTAATAATTGTTTATAACGTCCCATGAGCACCACTTCCAGTACACTTATGGGAAAATTTGACTGGTAACTGGACTTCTGGGGCAGATAACCTATATTTTTTGATTTACCGGGAGCCATTCCCAGAACTTCAATATTTCCCTTATATGGATTTAAAAGGCCCAGAATTAATTTTAAAAGGGTGGTCTTTCCTCCGCCATTGGGTCCGATAAGGGCCATGAAATCATTTTTCTTAATGGTAAGATTAACATCTTCCAGGATGTAATGATCCTTTAATTTGTAATAAACTCCTTCCATATTAACTGCATTTGCCATAAAAATGATTCCTTTTTATGATTTTTTGAAGGCTTCTAAAACTATCAACATATTTTCCAGATAATTAGGTGCTAAGGGGTCTATTAAAACCACTTCCGCATCCAGTTCTCCTGCAATAAAATCTGCATTTTTCCGGGAAAACTGGGGTGAAACAAATATTATCCTTATATTATTTTTCCGGGCCTGTTCTATAACATTAGCTATGGACTGAGGGGTGGGTTCTTTACCTCCTTTTTCAATGGCAATCTGCTCGAAACCGTAATCTCTGGTGAAATATCCCCACGAAGGATGGTAAACCAGTATCTTCCTATTTTCTTTACCAGATATCTCCTGAATAATTTTCCCATCCAGTTCTTCCAACTCCAAGATATATTCCTCTTTATTTTTTTGATAGAACTCCTTATTTTCAGGATCCGCTTTTATTAATTCCTGATAAATATTTTCAACCATCACCTTCACATTTCGAGGAGAAGTCCACACGTGAGGGTCTGCTTCATTTTCGGCATGAACATGGCCTTGAGCATCATCAAAGTGCTCAGGATTAGGGATAAAGTCCAATCCTTTAGAACTATTCACCACTTTCATATCGGGATTAACGGATTTAATTTTGTCCATGTAATTTAATTCAAACTCCAGCCCGGAACCTACTTCAAAGTAAAGTGGAGATTGGGAAACCTCCTGCAGGGTACGGGGTTCAATTTCATAAGTATGGGGGTCCGCCCCGGAAGGCACCATTATCACCACATGGACTTTTTCTTTTCCAATCCTTTCTATAAATTCTTTTTGAGGCATTATAGATGCGGCTACAATGAGCCTATCCTCTTCATTGGCGGGATCGGAACTACTATATATGCTGGAGAAAATAAAAACCGAGGCTATTATTAATATTATCAGTACTGGAACTATAATTTTAAGTCTTTTTTCCATTATTACACCACTATATTATCTGTTTTTAACTAATATGGGTAAATACAGCTATTCATTTTAAGATATTTTAGTGGATAAAGCAGATATTCTTATCAATATTCTGGGTTTATTAATACTTAAACATTATCTTAATAAAATTTATGCAAATATATATAAACTATTATTAAAAAAAATAGATCTATGGCCATTATTAGTATTTCATTAAATGACAAGCTTTTAGCAGAAATAGATGCACTAAAAGATGAAATGGGTTTTTCAGGGAGATCTGATGTTATCCGTGCTGCTGCAAGGGTCTTAATTGATGAAAATAAAACTGAAGATAATATTAAAGGAAAGGTTAATGCTCTTTTATTTTTAATCCACAGCCAAAAGGTGGAAGGTGCAGTTACCACCATAAAACACGACTTCGAAGACATCATCAATACTCAAATTCACAGTCATTTAAAAGAAGAAAACTGTTTGGAGATATTTATTTTAGAGGGCGAAACTTCAAGAATAAAGGGCCTGACCCGAAAGTTCCGCAACTGTGGCAAAATGGAGCATCTCAAATTAATTGTATTTTAGGCCAAATACTTTTTCTATTGAAATAGATTATTATTCTAAAAAAATAAGGCATATACAATATAAATTACATCTGATATTAACTAAAAAATCCTAAATATCTCTAATTAAGTTAGCTGATTCTGGTGCTGATATGTCGTTTATTATAAAAAGCTCTAATTTAACCAAAATATTTCCAGAAAGGGTAGCAGTAAAGGATCTTTCTTTAAATGTTAAAAAAGGAGAATTATTAGGACTACTGGGCCCTAATGGGGCAGGAAAGACCACCACCATACGAATGCTATCTGGTATAATTTCTCCCACCAGTGGCAGTGCCCAGGTAGCAGGTTATGATATTGAAAATGAAGTGGAAGATTTACATGAAGTTATTGGACTTTTAACTGAAACTCCAGGGTTTTATGAATCACTAAGTGCCTGGAAAAATCTGGAATTTTTTGCCAACTTCTATGCCCATCTGGATGTGGAATATCAAATAGAAAAATACCTAAAAATAATGGGTCTATGGGAGCGTAGAGATGAAAAAGTCTCAGGATTTTCTAAAGGTATGAAACAAAAACTGGCCTTAGCCAGATCCTTGATACATGAACCGGAAATACTATTTTTTGATGAACCAACAGCTGGTCTGGATCCCCAGGCTTCCCGTGAAGTCAGGGACCTTTTAATGAAACTAAAAAAAGAAGGAAGGACCATATTTTTGTGCACCCATAACCTGGAGGAAGCTGAAATCTTAGCAGATCGAATTGCATTGATAGATACAAATCTGGTTGCACTGGATACTAGTTCCAATTTAAAATCTCAAATCTTCAATAAAACGGTGATTGTTGATCTGGAAAAAGTAAATAATCCTATTTTAGATACTGTTAAAAAACTAAAATTTGTAGAAAGGGTTAAACAAATTGATAACCAGTTACAAATAGAATTAATTGACCTTGACCGGTATGTCCCTGATTTAATTAAAGCTCTCGTGGAATCTGATGCTAGAATTAAAGGTGTTTTTGAAACTAAGCATTCCATGGAAGATATTTATTTAGCTTTAATTAAATCAAATGAAGGTGAAAGGCTATGAATCACAATTCACCACACCGCATCAAGAATGTAATTGTAAAAGAATGGAGAAATACCTTTTTTAATCTGAATTCTGCGGCACTTATAATATTTTTACCTCTTTTAATCACCCTGCAGGCATTATTTGTAGTATATATGGTTATAAGGTTTGCCAGCGCTGACTCTCTAAACAGCACCCTGCTTGAACGTGGTCTGAATTTATTGCAAAGTTCCATACCTTCCTTATCTTCACTTTCTACCATTGATCAATTTCAGGTACTCTTCTACTCTCAGTTCCCACTTTACATACTCTTGATTCCAATTATGATTTCCCTAATCTTTGCCACTTTTTCTATTATTGAAGAAAAACAGGCAGGGGCTTTAGAACCATTGCTTGCTACGCCGGTAAGGACCTGGGAATTACTTTTGGGTAAAGCAACAGCAGGAGCGGTCCCTACACTAATCATAACCTGGATATGTGCTCTGGTATTTTTAACTGGCGTAAACTGGATTGGATCCCCTGATATATTGAACTATGTACTATCTCCTTCCTGGTGGATATCCTTGTTCCTATTTGTTCCTTTAGTAACTATTTTAAGTTTTATGTTAGGAGTCATAGCTTCTTCAAGAACTGATGATCCTAAAAGTGCTCAGAACATGGGGGTTATAATTATCATACCCCTTCTCTTATTGATTGGAATGCAGGTAACAGGTATCATCGCCCTGAATACATTTAATATGCTGATAATGGCGATTATAATGGCTATATCCAATTTAATTATTTTAAAAGCAGCAGTTTATTTATTCCAGAGGGAATCCATTGTTATAAAATGGAAATAATTCCTCACATCATAGAAAAGGAATAGATGATTTAATAATATCTAAACAGATAAAAAAAATATTTTTAAAAAATTTTATTTCAATTTATGGGCATTCCGGTACTCATGGGTAAAATCAGCGTCATATAGTTTAGATGCTTTGAAATCTCCCGGATCCAGAATGTTTCCCACCACAATAAGCGCAGTTTTAGTTATACCTGCTTTTTCTATTTTTTGAGCAATATTCTCCAGATTCCCCCTGACTACGAATTCATCCTCCCATGAAGCTTTTTTAACCACTCCTACTGGAGTATGTGGGGGATAATACTCTAATAAGTCCTTAACTACATCTTTAATCATATGAACACCTAAAAAAATGCACATGGTAGCCTGATGACGGGCTAAACTGGATATATGTTCTTTATCTGGTTTGGGGGTTCTCCCTTCTGGACGGGTGATAATAACCGTTTGTGAAATCTCAGGTAAAGTTAATTCTGCTTCTAAGGCAGCAGCTGTTGCAAATAATGAACTGACTCCGGGTATTATCTCATAAGATATTTTTCTATTTTTTAATTCCCTGATCTGTTCCCCGATAGCACCATAAATGGATGGATCTCCAGTATGGACCCGGGCTACAGTAAGTCCGTTATTAGTTTCTTTTTCCATTAAATCGATTATTTCTCTTAAATCCATGGATGCACTATTATATATACGAGCTGATTTTTTAGAACAATTCAAAATTTCTTTATTAACCAGAGAACCAGCATATATGATAATATCTGCGGCTTTAATTACATTATAAGCTTTTATAGTTAAAAGTTCAGGGTCTCCGGGACCCCCTCCAATGAAAACAACCTTTCCCTTCATTTTGAATACCTTTTAAATTTTATTCAGTAAAGTCACTTCAATTTTATACAGTCTTTATTCTTTTTTGCAGGATATTTTTTCTTCAACAATCTCTATAGCACCGTAGGGACACTCTGGAATGCATATTTCACATACCCCGCAAGAAGCAGGGTTTATATCTACCTTTTCGTCATCTCTTAATTTTATGGTACTATCTCCAGATAGAACATTAGGGCAGACTTCCCGACAGAGGTGTTCGCAATCTTCTCCCCCCTGACAGACTTCCAGATCAACCACTGCTGATTTATAAGTAAATCCCAGAGCCCTTTTGATAGCTTCCTTAGTTTTATATCCGGCTAAATGTAGTATAGTATCTCCTGTGGCAGAATCTTTATTCATGGAGGCCAAACAGGGATAATTGTGGAATTTATCTCCTCCCTCAAATTCTGCTTCTTCTACAGGAACTCCTAATAGCTTTTTAGCAACAAAATCTGTAGATCCACAGGGTGCTCCCCTTTTCACCTGAACATTTTTTATATATTCGTCTGCTTCAATTTCCAGTTCAGGTTTACCAAATTTTTCCACAAATTTATCAATATATCTATCCCCCTGGGAGGTGAGTGAACAGAAAGGCTTGGGGAATACTATGGTAGCTTCTTGAAGGGAATCTTTTATTTCCTGTTTTAAACCTGCAGGAATCTGTTGAGGGTGGTGAATAGGCATTATAACTGATTTTGCACCTGTTTCTTTAACTATGGAGGATATGAGTAAATTAATATCACCAAAAAGACCAACTGCTATAATTAAATCACATTCTGGAAGATTTTCAGGCATATATTCAGTTAAATCATCAATAAATTCTGGTAAATTATCTTCAAATTCTTCTAAACCCACAATGGAAGATGATAATCCGTGGGTGGCCAGATGATTAACTATTCTAGAACCGTATTCTCCCGAACTAAGTATTAATACTCTCATATTTCTCTCTTCTTTTTTTATTTATTATATACTTACCTTATTATAATTGGTTTTACTATTTACGATAAAACAGATAATAGTAAGCTACCATTAAAATCAGGGCCATCACAACACCGGTAATGGCCATTCGTTTATCTGATCCAAAAATAATTGGTATGGGTCCTATTAGAATAACTCCTCCGGTTTTTATTTCTGCAGAAGAATCATTTTCCCGGGAATTATTGCCGGATCCAGACTGAATTATAGTGCCTATAATAATAAGGCTAATTCCTAGTAGAACAACTAAAAAACCAGATAATATCAAAGTATTCCCTTTTATCATATTTTTAACCTGAAGATATTAAATCTATATTTTTCCGGCCTATCCAGATATATGTCCATAAGCCGTTAGGTGTTATAAAAAAATGGTTATTTGCTCCTTTTCTTGAGGATGTATTTTATTGTATTGCTGGTGTTTTTCATTTCCAGAAATTCCATTTCCACCATTCCATCCAGCACTTCATCCAGATAATCTAAATAACAGTTCTTTTCACTTTCATTGCAAATTTGGACCGGGCAAGGACATTTTAAATATTCCTGAATTTCTGTTTTTTCCATTCCCTCTGGAAACTGCCCTAAACAATCATAAATGGCCAGGCAGGATAGAATTTTCTTTTTTTCTTTAAATTTCATATCTGGCTTTTCCATACTCCCCTTAAGTTTTCTTGCCATTAATTCCGCTTCTTTTTCTTCCCCGGGAGGGATTATGGTCAAGACCCTGATTTCTTCTGAGAGGTAGTACTGCCCCCGGCTAATATGAAAACTATCTTTTTTAAGGACCAGGCCTCCTAAATCTTCCACAAATTCCACAAACTCGTCAAATTTATAAATTCCTCCTGAATAGACCCGGATTAGATACATTTTAATCTTATTCCCTTATTGAATTACAGCTAATTTATTTTCTATATTTATGTTGTATATTTAAGAAGTAAAATTTTTTTCGATAAGCTCTAATTCACTTTCAGGAGTGGCTATCTATAATTACCCGAATTTTTATCATGAAAATAAGTAATACTTTTTATATTATGAATAATATAATATGTGCATGGATGAACAGGGACATCTAACAGTGGATTTCTTAATTACTATGCTCCTTATGATTATTCTGGGAATGGGAATGGTGACTATCATTTCCGAACGCATGGACATGGTTTATGAAACAGAAAAATTATCTGAAGCAAGATTTCTAGCTGAAAAAGTTGCCAGTACCATTAATAAAGTAAATGCAGGCGGTAATGGACATGAAATCAGGATAACACTTCCCGAAAACCTGGGAAAATCCAGTTATTTACTATGGGTTAATTCCTCAGGGGTATATGTAGAGCAAGGTGGAAGAAAAGGAAAGGCGGCTATTTATCCTGTAAATATATGGTTCAACTCTTCTTACGGGCCAGGCTATAGAATGATGCCTGGAAAGACATACAGGCTATTAAATAAAAGAAATAATGGAAAAACAGTTATATACATCGTTAATGTTAAATAAAATTTTTATCCAGTGCCTATATACTGGGAGAACAATATGATACTATCAAATGACTTTAAAGGGCAATTAGCAATTGAATATATATTTTGGTTAGGTATCTCTTTTATTTTAATTCTTAACATGGTTAACATGGCCACAGATTCTGATGAATTAAATAGGGCGATTACTGCAGCCCGCAGTGGGGCCATAGAAGGGGCCAATATGAATAGTTTTGCAGTTTTTCCTGAAAAATCATTTGATGAATATGAAAGCAATAAAGAAAGGATAAATTTTCCCTCATCCATTCGCATATTAAGAATAGATGCTATTAATTGTGGATTTAATGTTAGTTACCAAAAAACTAAAATACAGCTTATAGCCTATGTTTCAGCCCCAGGAATAAGTCAGAAAACCTATAGGGATTCATTAGGTAGTAGAATAAATTATTTCATGAGAAGGAGTATCTCTAAAAGTTTTGGAACGGAAAATATTACTAATAGTCTTTATAACCCTGCTTTTTCTCCAAAATATGTATTTACAACCGCAGATGTCAGGTGGGTTTGACCGGCATATCCTCTATTTCCTATTTCAGAGGGGTATTAATTTAGTCCCATAAAAGCAAAAATAAATAGGGCAAATCATAATCTAATTTATATGTTAAATGAAATTATAGTATAGTCAAAGATATTATAATTATATGAAAAATATTAATGTATAGTTGTCATGGGGGATCAAATGGATTATTCTATCGGTATAAGCAATTTGAAATGGTTAATACCTTCTGGAACAAATATAATCCTCTCAGGTGATCTTTTTTCCGGAAAAGATCTTTTTTACAAATATTTTATTGAAAAAGGCCTGGAAGAAGGGGAAGCCTGCATACTGGTATCCACCAATGAGACTGCCCAAAAAATTCTGGAGAATTTTGATGGAATCAAAATGGACAATTTCTGTATAATTGACTGTGTTTCCAGTAGATTTGGTGCTACAGTTGAAATGCCTTTTTTTGAGCAAATCAGATACATTGAAAGTCCTATGGATCTTACAATGATTATGGTGGCTTTAAATGAGTTTATTGATAATGTATCCCGGGAAAAAAATATAAAAAAATTAAGAATAGTATTTGATTCTGTTTCAACTCTGTTGATGTATTCCAATTTAAGGACGGTTTTTAAGTTTTTGCATGTGGTATCCACCCGGGTCAGGTCCGGGGGAGGGGTATCTTTACTTTTAATTGAAGAGCAGGCCCACGATGATATGGAAATAAAAACTATTCAACAGATATCACAGGGTATCATAAATATGGATAGCAACGAAATTATAATAAGAGGTTTTAAAACTGACAGGGTCAGATATGAGATTGTAAATCAACATATTCAGATTAAACCATGATATTTAAGGATGTACTCGAAAAGAGAAGTATATTAACATCAATTATTCCTATAAAAATGTTCATTTTATATAACTTTAAGAATATAGAAATAATCAGGTAAAATAGTTTAGGTGAATGCATGACAAAAACAAAAAAGGAAAAGCTGGACGATGTGCTTTCTGCATTCATGCAAGTGGGACAAATAAAAGCCTGCGGCATTGTTTCTAAAGAGGGACTACTAATTAATTCTCGCACCCCCCCTGATGTTGATGCAAGAATTTTTTCTGCTCTTTGTTCCACCATAATGGGAGCGGCTGAAGCGGCATCAGGACAAATGAATACTGGTTCAGTGGATGAGATATCAGTAAAAACTGAAAAAGGAACCATTATTCTAAAACCTGCTGGAGAAAAAGCCATTTTTACAGCTTTAACAGAGCCAAGTGCTCAGCTGGGCCTCATACTGGTAGAGATGGAAAGCCGATCTTCCCAGGTGGACGACATCCTTAAGGAGATGTGATAATGAAAAGAACTCACATTCCTAAACTGGATGAACTCTTAGGTGGGGGAATATTAGATGGAATTTCAGTAATGTTCTGTGCTTATCCAGGAGTAGATTGTGAAGCATTTGGTTATCAGATGCTAAATGGTAGAGTCAATGAAGGGGATAATGGCTTTATTTTTACCAATGTATCAGAACCAGAAACCATCCAGTATGAGTTTGATTCATATGGCTGGGACTTAGAATCATTTATTCAGGAGGATAAGGTTTTTTTTGTGGATGGTAGTTCCAGTTTTCTGGGAACACCCTCCTCAGCAAAATATGTGGTACATAACTATAATGAAGTTGAAGACTTAATTTTAGATGCAATTAATGAGGTCCCAGGAGGTATAGGGGTCATAAATAACCTATCAGTATTAATTGATTATATGGAAATGGAGGAAACCCTGGCAACAATTAAAAAATGGAACCAGAAGGCCCGAGAAAATAAAACCACCCTGGTATATATATTCACAGAATGGGACTATCATCCTGATTTAATAGATGAAATAAATAATTCCATGGATTGTGTGGTGGATTTAAGAACCATAGAAGAAAGGGTAATTATAGGGCAGGGATTTATGGTGGCTCGTGCCACCTGGACTGAACCTAAAGAAACCATGGTTTTATTCTTTGTGGTTCAACCAGGAGGGGTAAAAGTTTATGTCCCTAAAATTTTAGTAACCGGTCCCTATAATTCTGGAAAATCAAGTTTTGTTAAATCCATATCTGAAGAATCAGTTTCAGTAGACCGAAAAGCTATGGGTGCTTTCCCCACGACAATTGCTATGGATATTGGTCATGTGGATTATAAAGGATTTTTAGCCGATGTATTTGGAACACCTGGACAGGAAAGATTTGATCTTATTTTAAGTGTATTATCTAAAGAAGCAGTAGGTGCCTTTATACTGGTTGATTCTACTGCTCCTCAGACATTTGCTCGTGCTAAAGAAATGATTAGAAAAACAAGGGCAGAATCAATCCCTAAAATAATCATAGCCAATAAACAAGATCTCCCTGACGCCTTATCTCCGGAAGACATAAGGAAAAAAATGAAGATAAGCAGGGATATACCTATAGTACCTGCGGTGGTTACTGAAAAAAAAGGTATTTACCATGCTATGGATGCTCTATTAAAACTTATATATGGTGATTAAATGATTTTACGTATTCCCTCAGGTATTCCTGGTTTGGATGTTCTGACTGCCGGTGATGGAGTAGGAGGCATTCCAGAAAATACTGTAACTCTAGTATATGGGCCCCCTAAGGTGGGTAAGTCTATTTTTTGTTATCAGTTCATGTATAATGGCTTATTACAGGGCGAACCCTGCTTATATATTACTGCAGACTATGGAATAAAACAATTTCAACAAAACACCCGTGATTTTGGATGGGAATTAGATACCTATTTCCATGAAGAATCTTTGTATCTAATTGATGCTATTTCCAGTGTTTCTGGAAATAAGATAATGGATACTCCCACCTATCTGTCTTCTTCTGTACACAATCCCACGGATATAATGGTTAAACTGGGGGTGGGCACCCGATTCATATCCGGTAAGTCCCCTCGATTCAGATCAGTTCTGGATTCACTTACTACTTTAATGGCTTTTAATCAAGAAATGCTCATTGTGAGAGTTTTAACTGCTTATATTATGCGCATTAAAGAAGATGGGGGTACGGCTGTAGTTACCTATACTCAGGGCACTGCAGACGATAAAGTTGAAACCATGTTAAAAGCTATTGTTGATAACATTATCCACTTAGATGGTGAAAAAATAGTTATTGAAGCTATGGTAGGCACCGGAAGAAAGGAATCAACCTACCAGATAACTGAACAGGGAATTGCTATTGACAAGTCTGAATAATTATATTATTAGATATGTGATATCATGAAAAACTTTTATGAATCTGGCATCCCTGGTTTTGATGCTCTGGCAGCTGATGATGGCGGTATCATGGAAAATACGGTTAGTCTTCTTTATGGGCCCCCTAAGGTGGGTAAGTCTATTTTTTGTTATCAGTTCATGTATAATGGCTTATTACAGGGCGAACCCTGCTTATATATTACTGCTGACTATGGCTGGAAACAATTACAACAAAGAACCATGGATTTTAACTGGTTCATCCAATCTTACCTTCAGGATCAAAATTTATATGTAATAGACCTGTTATCCCGCCTCTCAGGAGCTAAACTGGAAGAAAAAAATAATTATAAAATATCTTCTCTCCAGAACCCCACAGACATGATGGTTAAAGTGGGTATTGGCACCCGCAGTGTGTTTCAAAAGTCAAGTAAATTCCGATCAATTTTTGATTCTGCAACCACCGAATTTGCATTTAATCCACCTCAGTTAGTATTAAGGGTTTTAAAATCCTATATTTCCCGGATTAAAGAAGCTAATGGTGCGGCTATTATTATTCATACTGAAGGGTCTGTTGATAACCAAACAGATGAAAATTTGATAGAACTGGTTGACAATGTAATAAAGATGGATGGGGAAAAAATTACATTTGAATCATCCACTCATGAATCTGAATCAAATTATAAAATTAGCTCTTCTGGTATTTCTGTAGGTTGAATATAACCATATTTATAATTGCAATTATCAACAATAATATATAAAAATCTGGAAATTCATTTAATGGAATATTAGATATTTCTGGTATATTTCCTGATATTTATAAGGATATTAACTAAAATTATCTTTATTAATAATAACCACCATATCGGGAATATTTGCCTTTTAAACATTTAGAGGAAAAGAGATGTTTATTCAAATTTTAGGCGTATTTGATATTCTCAAGAAGAAGGAAATGTCTCTCCAATATTATCTGCAGAGGCTCTATGAAATTCAAGAGGAAGAACTGGATGTGCTCATAAGCATAGGGGCTTATTATCTGCAGGAGGATAATTTTGAGGATTCATTAAACTATTTTGAAAAGGCTTTGAGAATGGCCATTGATATGGATGACGAAGAAATGGAAGCATTTATCCTAGATTCCATTGGTGATGTATATTTAAATTCAAGAAATATTGATAAGGCCTTAGAATATTACAAAGAAGCAATGCGCATTTACTTTTCTATTAAATCTCCTTTAAAAGATGAAATTAAAGAAAAGATAAAAGAAGTAAAGAAGATCAAAGAAGCTATTGATATTACCGAAATCAGCCAGATTAAAGAGAGAAAAGTCCCAGAACCAGAAGAACCTCCCGAATTAAACCTGGAAAAACTAAACTCCAAACTTGATTTTGTGGTGAATATGGTTGATTCTACCAGCATTTACAGTTCTTATTCCAATGATAAAGAAGCCGTATCTCATTTGAAAGATGCTTTCAGGATATCACGGGATATTGGTGATGAAGCTGGAGAAGCAGCATTGCTACTCATGCTGGGTAATATTGCCTTAAAACAAAAAGAATATACTGATGCTAAAAAATATTTAGAAGATTCCAAAACTTTTTTTAGACGATTAGGTGATGAAAAAGGAACTGGAGTGACGATGGTTCTTTTAGGAACATTAAATTTTGCTTTAGGGGATATGCAAGAAGTTTCAGATAATTTTAGAAATGCGGTGGAAAAATTCCAAAAAATTGGAAATAAAGATGCTGAATCAGCGGCTATAGATCTTTTAAATACGTTATATGAAGACTGATTCACCTATTTTTTTTAAAATTATACCGGATCTAAAGGGAGTATGAAGGCCAGCAGGATTCCTAAAGCACCAAATAAAATCCCAATAATCCATATTATAATTACCACGTTCTTTTCTTTCATAGGCCTTTTTAAAATCCAGCGAATCAAGGACTTAAATCCATTGGGGGGTACGAGCAACCTTCCATCTTCTCTTACTTCAGTAGGAGCATGGTTTTGTCTCTCCACCACTCCTGCACTGTAAAATTTTAGAATTCCATCAATGATGTTGGGTAAAAGTACAATCAGTGCTATGATTTTTATCCGGCCAATAAAGGCCACTGCGGCTATGGTAGCACCAATAATCAGAGTCCCCACATCCCCGGGAAAAACGCGTGAGGGGTGTCTATTATAAATTAAGAATGCCAGAAGAGCCCCTAACATGGCCATGGTGATAATAGAAACATCATTTTTTCCCATTATTATACATGAAGCTGTAAGGGATATCATGGCAATAGCACCTAAACCTGATTCAATCCCATTAAGCCCCGCCAGCATATTGGTCAAATTAGATGCAATAGAAACGGATATGGGCATTAGTATCAGGTATAATATACCCACTTCTGGAGGAGCAACCCAGATTAAAGGTAAACCAGCTAAAAATAGTAATAATAGTTTTTCTTTAGAAGACAACATTACCAGGTCATCTACCATACCCACTATACCCACCAGGAGAATAACCAGTAAAGTCACAATCAGTTCATATTGCAGCTCCGGGAAAAGATAGATACCAATGAACATACCTATGGTAAATCCAAAAAGTATTCCAATGCCTCCCATTTCTGCTACCAAAGGCCTTGATACCTTATGAATATCTTTACCCACTACATTAGCTTCTTTAAGTTTATTTATAAGTCGGGGCATCATTGAATAAGTTGAAATAAATGCCACCAGTGCACATAAAACTGCTACAATCAGTATGTTCTGGTATCCTGCTGATAACTCAAATCCCATTAGATCACCGTTTCAGTATATAATAAATCGTTCTCAAAGGTATGTTTAATTTGTTAGATATCTCCCTTGCGGAGTGCCCCTTTTCGGCCATATTCTTAATATTTAATCTTATTTTATTATCATATTTAAACTTCCGTCCTTTTTTTAGCTCCATTCCCTTTTTTAGATAGTAAACTGTCTTTAGAGGAATTTGCATTTGTCCTGAAATCTGTTGCGGTGTTTTACCTTCTTTTAATAGTTTATTAACTTTATAACGATGTTCATCGTTGTATTTTCGAGGCCGGCCTTTATTTTTAAGGGGCAGGACTTCAATTCCTAATTCTTCCAGGGCTTCTAAATATTTAGGGGATATTCTGTTATAAAGACTATGGGGGCAGCGTATTCTTTTCAAATCCGGATTTTGATCAAGTAACTCCATAATTTTCCGGGAAGTCAGGGGCTGGTTAACATATACATCCTCAGAAGACATTAAATCACATTTTAAATCTTATTAAATATTCTTAAATGGAAATTTCAGATAATAATCAAGTCTCTTTATAATCAGGATTAATGAAGTTATATGTAAACATTCTCCAGGGAATTCTACTTTTTTATCATTTCCAAAAACTTTTTAGCTTTGGTGGTGCTGGGTTTTCCAAAAGTTTCAATATTCCTCTTTTCCATATTTAACTCTTCCAGGGAAACAGAAAATAGCTCAGCACATCTATTTATTGGAATTTCAGATTCCAGGCTTAAAACTGCCGCTCCAAATGCTGGAGGGTTTGATTTCATATGCAAACCTTTCATTTTTTGTTCCATATCAAATTTTTTGGCCACTATATTCTGTATATGGGGAATATATTCAATATTCTCGTTATTGAAAATTTTTAGTATATCCACCACTTCTTTATCAAATTCTTGAAATACTTTTATCTGATTTCTGTCCATATTAGGACGTAAATAAGGAAAAGGACCTGAAAATTTGTTTCTACGGTCATAGGAAGTACTTAAATAATATTTTATTATATCCCACATTATCATGGTCAGGGAGATACCTGGAAAAATTTTTTTTTCTAAGCGGGCTCTAGAATTAAGGTCTTGCTGCAACTCCCTTTTAAAATCACCATAAGAAGTCATTAAACCATTTTCAATAAGTAGTTTATTGAGTTTTTCTTCCTGGATATCCTCTAAGTTTTCAAATTCTCCTAAAGGGTCTTCTGCTATTGATTTAGATTCTAAAACCAGATCATCATATAACTGGAGTTTGGCAGGGTTTTTAATATAATGTGAAATTACCTTTTCTTCTATCTCCTCTACAATTTTCTCGGCAAATTGCACATAGGATAAAGCCAGGGCGGTTCTGGTATGCCGGTCATTAAGTATGGCTGGTTTTTTACGATGAAACTGTAAAAATTCAATGCGCATATTTGAACCATATTTATTCCTTAAATCTCTTTCATAATTTTCATTATCCTCTGCATCAATGGTTATCCTCTTCCGGATCCATCTGCCAGATTCCATTACTTTTATAACTAAAGATATGGTTTTGACTACGCCTTTCCTTTCTTGTTTAAGAACTTTGATTATTTTTTTAAATGATTCCCGGCCCCAGGCAGTTAAATGAGACATTTTAACCATATAATCTCCAGATAAGGGAAGATGAGGTATAATGCCCAGCTGCCAGACCCCCTGTTTATTTACTTCTAACTCAAAGTTAGATGAATTACAGGAACAGGGTGAAAAAGAATTATTTTGATAGTATATTTCAAAAACACGATATTTTTTAGAACATGACTTACATTTAATCAATCCGTACTCTTCCAGATTACCCATGGCAATTTTATGGGAGGAAATAGATGACTTAACCCGGTCCAGAATATTTTTTTTTGCAGCCGCTTTCATTCTAAAATACTGGGAATGGCGGTTGCTATCATGCATTTCTTCCACCATAACCTCAGCAGTTGGAGATGAACCGTAACGGGCAAGAGAACGATAAGGGGCTTTATAACCCTTATTTTCCATAGTTTCTCTTAAATCCTGGAGTTCTTCCAGGTTATGGTTAAGGTTTTGATAAATCTCAAGAAATCCCTCCAGATGGCAGACCTCCTTAAAGCTTAATTCCTGCTTTTGAAGGTAGTCCAGAAATTTCTCGGATTTACCAATTAGAACAGATTCATTCATTTTATTATTTCACCAATATCTGCGGTTTCAGCACTTAAGAGGGAGAGACTCTCTGAAGTGGCCAGGATCATACCTTCTGATTTAACACCAAACAACTTGGCAGGTTCCAGATTTACCAGCACCACCACTTTTTTATTCAAAATATCCTCAGGAGAATATTTTTGAGATAGACCCGCAACTACCTGAATTTTTTTATCTTTTAAATCTACCTGCAGCTTCAGTAGATTACTGGAACCTTTAACTGTTTCAGCAGCAATTACTTTACCTATTTTAAATTCCATTTTTGCAAAATCATCAATACTAATTAATTTTTTCATAGTTTCTTCCTCTTTAGTTTCTTCCAGGCTGTGGTAAAGTTTTTCTTTTTCAATTTTAATTATATCATCATCTATTTTGAGGAATAATGGCTTGGATTGGTTAATGGTGTGTCCCGGTACCATAAATTTACTGGCATCCTTCCATGATAATTCTTCATCTTCTAAATTCAATATTTTTCTAATTTCTTCAGATTTAGAAGGCATATAGGGATAAATCAGCATGGAAATTGTTTTGGCCAGCTGATTACATAAGAAAAGGCAGTTGCCAGCCTTTTCAGGGTTATCTTTCACTGCTTTCCAGGGTTCCTGATCATTAAAATATTTATTTCCCTTCTTGGCCAGCTTAATTATAGCCACCAGCGCTTCCCGGAATTTATAATTTTCCAGAAGATCTCCTATGTGGGTGGGGGCATCTGTTATGATTTTTTCAAATTCTTCATCCTCTCTATCCGGTGAAGTTAGTTCTGGTAATTTACCCTGGAAAAAACGGGTGGTGAAAGAGAAAGTGCGGTGTAAAAAGTTTCCTAAAACATCGGCTAGCTCATCATTAACTCTTCTCTGGAAATCATCCCATGAAAAATCAGTGTCCCGTGTTAAAGGAGCATTTATGGTTAAATAATACCTTAAGATATCTACTTCGAAGTTTTTAATAAAATCAGAAGTCCATATAACCCAGTTTTTACTGGTAGACATCTTTTGGCCCTCTAGAGATAGGTATTCTCCTGCAATTATATTCTGGGGCAGAGTACACCCATAAGCCATCAGCAAAGCTGGCCAAAATATGGAATGGTGGTAAATAATATCTTTCCCAATAAAGTGGATTGCTTTATCATCCCAGTAATTTTTCCAGGGGGTACCGGTTTTTTGTGACCATTTCACTGCTGAAGATATGTATCCCAGGAATGCCTCTCCCCATACATATATTATTTTACCCCCTGCATCCTCCAGAGGTACGGGCACCCCCCAATCCATATCTCTGGTGAGTATCCAATCCTTCAAACCCTCTTTAATCCATTGGAGAGCATAATTTTTAACATTAGCAGGCATTTCATCATTAGAAACAATCCAATTTTTAATATCGTCCTGAAAATAGCTTAATTTGAAGAAATAGTGTTGAGATTCTTTTATTAGAGGTTCGCCTTCACAGATTAAACAGCGAGGATCCACCAGCTGGGTGGGTTCCAGATGCCGACCACAGGATTCGCAATGATCTCCCCGGGCACCCTCTACACCGCATTGGGGACAGGTTCCTTCCACATATCTATCTGGAAGAAACCTGACACATTCCTTACAGTAGGGCTGTTTTATCTCTTTTTCATAGATGAAACCCTTTTTATAAAGATCTAAAAAGAAGTTCTGAGCAATATCATAATGGACTTTATCTGTGGTCCGACTAAAATTATCAAATGATATATTACACTCATCCAGATCTTTTTTTATCATTCCATAATATCTACTGGCAATATCAAAAGGTTTTTTACCTTCTTTTTCAGCTTTTACAGCTATGGGGGTACCATGCTCGTCAGTTGCACAGACAAAAAGAACATCTCTGCCTTTCATCCGGTTATAACGAGCATAAATATCTGCAGGTATATAAGTGGACCTTAAATGACCTAAATGAGTAGGGCCATTAGCATAAGGTAGTGCACATGTGATGAATATTTTACTCAAATTTTAATCCTCCTTACACAAAAATTGGGATATAATGTCCTTTAAGCCATCGGTTCAATTTAAAAAAAATGAGCCAATTAAGCACGAATTTAATTATGATTAGTTAAAGGAAAGTTACTTTATAAAATATTAGAAATATATCCTATTTTAAGTTATTTCTATATATAAATATGATGATTTAAGATTAGTGAACTACTTATTAACTTTTAATAGACTTATTTTTTTATTATAAAGTTTCTGCATCTTTTAATTAACTAAAATAGTCTAATAAACTCTATTTAATATTTCTAAGGCATAAAACAGGGACATCATTTTTTGAATTTTTTTATAATAGCAGCCTTATTATAATCAACTTTATTATTGGTAGTACCAAAATAGAACTATGGTTTTGTTATCATTTTTAAATCCATTTTCTGAGGAAGCAGAACAGATTGTCAGGGAAAAAAGTTCATTAGAAGAATTATTCAATAAAAATAAAGATTTAATTGATATCATAGCCCATACCAATTCTCAAAATATTTCTAATGATGAGCTAATACCCCATACTCTGGCTGAATTAGCGGTGAAAAGGTTGGAATGGTTTGTAAGGAAAAAAAATGATAAGAAATATGATCATAATGACTACTCATTTTTGATGAACCCTGATATGGCCATCTATGATATTATATCTTTTTATATAGCTGCTCAATCTATCGGGATAAGATTTAATCCTAATTCCAGGGAAAGCAGAGTTTTTATTGAATCCCAGGGACAATTAGTCCAGGAAAGACTGGAAAAATTAAGCACATCTTTGAGAAAGGAGGTGGTGGCTAAACTTCTAAACCAGCTCATTCCTCTGGATAATATTTCCTGGACTTCCCTGGGCGAACTTTTTGGTTCTAGAAAAATCAATTTAACTGACCTGATAATTGATCAAGGAGAGGTTATTTTAGATAAAGAGGATTTCATATATCGATTTTCAGATAAAATCATAGGAAGAGTCCCGGAAAAGATGTACGATATTTTGATTGGGGATCAAATAAAAGAACTTATAATTAACCGGATGATAATGCAGAATACAGAAAACTATCTACTTAAAGTCCATGAAATGGCATCCAATATTGAAGCCCATCCCTCTTTAATTGTGATTGCAGATGAAATCTCTAAAATGTTAAAGGAGAGGACTTCTATTTTTTCAGGAAGTGGTGATATCCAGGCCTCTAAATTAGTAGGAGAAGCTTTCCCACCGTGTATAAAAAATACTATTGATGGAGTTAGTTCTGGAAACCGTAATGATGCCATTGTACTCCTTTTAACCTCATTTATATCTTATGCAAGATTATACCCCTCAGTTTTTAAAAATGAAACTAATTTAAAAATCTCAGATCTGGATAAAGGACTTAAAATAACT
Source organism: Methanobacterium alkalithermotolerans (assembly GCF_018141185.1). Lineage (NCBI taxonomy): Archaea > Methanobacteriati > Methanobacteriota > Methanobacteria > Methanobacteriales > Methanobacteriaceae > Methanobacterium > Methanobacterium alkalithermotolerans. The sequence continues at coordinate 1,957,841 of NZ_CP058560.1, forward strand.
AATAACGAGATATTGCCTGTAATTTATGAAGCGGCTGGGCGCTGCACTCCCCCTCTTTTTGAAGATGACCCTCAGGAAAAACTGAATATAACGGCTAAATTAGGTTTTGGTGTACATAGGGTGCCTGATTTAAATAATGAAGGCGAAAGTAAATGGTATACTCCCATGAGTTGTGAAAAGATAAAGATACACCTCCCGGTTTTATGTAAACCAGATAAAGACTGTAAAAAGATCAGCAATCCCCTTTCTTATTACAACCGGCGAAAATGGATAATGAATCAATCCCCTGATTCAAAATCTCCTGAAGAAAAAGATAAATCCACTAAAAAGGAAGATTAGCAGGAAAATAGATTAAATGATTTCATGATAACCTCAGAAATGATAAATTTATAATTATAACTCCCAGGTGATTTGAATTTTTGAAGCAGCCAGCTTAGAGGAACGTAAAAGATATTATCGGGAAGAATGGAAGGTGGATGACTTACCTGAATTTATAACTGAGGAATTAAATAAAAGGGAATTTGGGTTTGATCATCTGGGAAAAGGCCCTAATGACCGTTATAAGATTTTTAAAAATAAGGATCAATTAAGAAAATTTCTAAGGTACCGATCACCATTTGCAGCTTATTGCTCGGTGGCTTTTTATAATAAACCATGGAAAAGAGGGGACTGGCAAAAATCAGAACTGGTTTTTGATGTTGATGCCAAAGATTTGCCAGTAAGATCCTGTAACTGTGAGGGTGTCTGTGAAATATGTCTAAATGAAGCTCTTCTTATTGTAAAAGATATACTGGATACTTTGAAGGGTGATTTAGGTTTAAAAAATATTCATGTAATTTATTCCGGGAGAGGATACCATATCCGGGTACTGGACCCGGAAATAATGCAGTTTGATAGTGATGTTAGAGCCCAGGTACTTAAATATGTTAGTGGTGCGGAAAATCCGAAAAATAAATATTTTCTGGGCCCCGAGCAGGGACAAAAACCCTATGAATTGGAACATTTTACCATACCTCTGGGATATCCTTCAGTTTTCACCAGCAGGATGAAATATGTTATTCTTCACCTTACCGGGGAGGAAAGTATTGAAAATGTAAATCCTAGATTATTAAAAGATGTTATAAAAAACCGCCATCTTCTGGAAGAAGATCAATGGGGTTTATTTAAAAATAAAATCGGACCTATACGCTATAAGAAGTTAGTGGAAGGTATTTCAAAACTTAATATGGGCTTAATTGATGCCAAGGTATCAATTGACCTGAAAAGGATTTTAAGATTGCCTTCCTCACTACACTCCAAGGTCTCCATGCGGTGTATGGAGGTTCAAAATCTAGAAAAGTTCGATCCAATAAAAAAAGCAGTTCCTAAGTTTGTATTAGAACGAAAAGAAGTTTAATATTTATTTAAATTATACTCCCTTATTTTTTATCTCCATAAATGCACTCCTGGATTTAAAAATCTAAATAGAAACTCTAAAATTTCTGGATGGGTAGTTTTCCCCATAAAATCAGATATATTCTGAATTTCATAATGCTCTAATATTTTCTTTTTAAGATGTTTTCCTGTTTTTAAATGATGTATATTTTCCTTTTGCAGATAATAATTCAGGAAACGGTAAACATCTCTTTGTTTTCGGGGAATATCCACTACCCAGCGATCTTTTTCCAGATAGGCCTTATTGCCATATTTTTCCAGAAACTTGGTACTATGGAACTCATTCCATAACTCTGGCCCCACATTTTTTTTATATTCCGGAAGACTCCCTGAACTTAATTCCAGAATCAGTACTGCCAAATCAACTTCATCTGTCCAGTATCCCTTATTTTCCACTATAAAACCTTCATCAGACAATTTTTGGGAAATAGAATCCGATGTTTTTTTTAACTGAGGATAAATTGCATCAGAGGGAATTTCCGGAGGTTTAAAAGAAATTAAAATGGTTTCGGTACCTCTGTTTGTTAAAAGTTTCTCAACTAATTTGAAATTCCCCTTTAAGTTTATTTTTGAAAAATAATCTTCTTTAGGATTACCCAGGAAATTTCTAGAGGCTGCTACAAATTCTGACATCTTTTGGAGTGTTAAAGCAGCAGCAACATTCCGGTTTTTATCCACCGGATCCACCACCACCAGGGGTTCTGTAAAATTTTCTCCAGTATGGTAATCTTCCAGATCAATAATCAAGCCGGGTTTCCATAAATGGGCAGCAGCTTTTAATACCCCTTCAAAAGTACCATATTCTAATATAAGTAACTCACATAGATAACCAGCAAATCCTCCAACTTTAAATTCAGATCCATATGTTTCCACACCATACATGAACTTTTTAAGAAGTAAGACCTCATTTAACTGGTCTTTTTTCAAGTTCTCTTGGATGTAGATGTTATGGAGATTGGTTCTATCAACGGCTGATTTTAGCTCGCTGGAGTTTTTGATAGCATAACATGGTACAAAATCTATTTCATATCCCTCAATGGTACCGGTAACATAGGGATGGGAGGCGTAACGTTCTTCAGCTACACCACCCATTTTTTTAATACATTCATGGCCTAAAAGTAGACCATTTTTTTTTAAATCCTGCAGTGAAGTATCCAGTGGGAAATTTAAAAATATATCAATATCTGCCTTTCCAGAAAGCCAGGTACCCTTGGCTACTGAACCTACCAGAACCGCTTTAGATGGAATATCTTTTTCTAAGGACAGACTATCCAGCAAATTTATGATTTTATTAGATAATTCTTCCACTTCAGTTTTTTCTTTTTTATCTGGTTTGATATAACTTAAAATAGAATCGTAATTCATCTGATGCCTCATCAATAAATTAAGTTGATGTTCGAATAATATAAAAGATTAAAGTGTATTTAAAAAAATATTAAAGTTTGAATACTTCCAGATTAGTGTATATGGGACCTTCAGGTGTTAGTTCGCTTTTTTTAAGGACTAACTGATCAATTTTCATATTACCTATTTTAACTTCTTTTAGTTCTTCAATTTTCTCCACTAAAAGTTCTTTATTGGCAGAACCTTTCAAACGTCCAATGGTAAGGTGGGGCAGGTAACTTCTTTCTTTAGAAAATCCCATTTTAATAAATTCATCATCCAGATCTTTTTGCATGCTGGAAAATGAATCAGTATCTTTAGTACCAATCCACAATACTCTTATGTATCTTAAACTTGGAAAAACTCCCATTCCTTCAATAGAAATAGAGAATGGATCATGATTTTTTAGTTTTTCTTCAGTTACAGATGATATTTCATTTATTTTATCTTTAGAAATATCTCCAAAAAATTTAAGGGTGAAGTGCAAATTCTCACTTTCAACAAACTTAACCGGGGCTTCTACCGATTTAAGTTTTTCCTGAACATCCACTATACCTGCATTTAAAGATTTATCAATATCTGCTGCTAAAAAGGTTCTTATAACTGAAGAATCACTCATATCCTCACCTTCTCTTTAATTTTTTTCTTAAGAGAAATGGATTCTCAAAAACGATCCGGGTAGAAACCCGGTACTTATTTATAAGTTTTTCATTCTATCTATAAGTTCTGATGGATTTAAAAAAAATTTTTAATTTAGTCTAAAAAAGAATTTAATAAGAGGAGCAGGCTTTAATAATAATTACTTAAAATTAAAAAACAGGAATAGAAATTATTTTTCTATTATGCTCTCCTCAATGGACATACCAAAATGTCGGGCTCCTTTATCCAGATAAACCATAACTTTGTCACCTTCTTTCAAATCTGAAACAGAAACTGTTTCACCTTCATCACTTACCAGTCTTATTGTTTCTGCATTTTGAAGTAGAGTTTTAATCTTAGTGTCTTCATATTCTGCTTCTAATAATATCAAAGGTCTTTTTTCTATTTTTACCCGACCCACAATGGCGTTTTTAGTTTTTCCCTTATCATCTACAATAAGTACTTCATCACCCGTTTCAATTTCAGAGAGGTACTTGGTTTTATTATCAGGGGTCATGACATAGGCCTGTACCGGACCGGCATTCACTCTAAAAGGCCTCGAGGCAACATACTCACTTTCTAGTGATTCACTATGGACCAGGAAAAGTCCTTTAGAATAGGAACCAATAAGCATACCTTCCCCTACATTCATTATAGAACAGGTATCAATACATACCCGGTCTCCAGAACCAACTGGCTCTACACGGGTTAGAGTGGCTACTTTTAAGTCATAATTTTCTGATTTGATTTTATCCAGTAATTCTGCAATTTTTTTAATTTCCGAGTAATGCTGGGGTTGGATAAGAATACCATCAGTGCCATGTTCCAGTGTTTCTAAAGCTAATCTGGCCTCTTCGTAATCAGAAACTGCAGCAATTACTTTTACTTTTTCTTTTTGCAAATCGGCAATAATATTTTCCAGAGGAATAACTTTCCAGTCACTACCTACTAAAATGAGGTAATCTACAACTCTACCTAATTTTCTGGCCAGTTCTTCATGTTTTTTACTGTCAATTTCTACATAGGCCGCCACAATTTTAGATTTTCTTTTAAAACTGGAAGCAACGGCTAAATCTTTTGAATCATCTAAATCTATAGGCAGATGGAGGGTCCCGTCACCTTCACCATTTTTTCCCACTAAAATTATATCTGCATCGTCCTGATTTGATATAACATTTATACTTCCTAATTTCCTGATATTTTCAACATCAGACAAATCCAGAACGTGATCAATTCCTGATTCCAGTGCAGTGGTAATGTAACTCTTTTTTTCTTCCCATTCTGTTTCAGGGGCCATAATCCAAGCGAATTTCATAGATTTACCTTCTAAGTTATTTTCTTATAATATTTCAACCTTTAATTATTTTTAAAGCTTCATCCACATCTAATTTATTATGAACAATCTCTGAGATTGCTCGAGTGGTCCTTTGAGGAGATTTTGCCTGGAAAACATTTCTTCCTATGGCCACACCTGCCCCACCAACCTCAATTGAATTTTTCACCATTTCCAGTAATTCCTGTTCAGTTTCCACTTTAGGACCACCGGCAATTACTACTGGAACAGGACATCCATCAATTACTTCCTTAAATGTATCTGGATCTCCGGTGTAATTTGTTTTAACAATATCTGCACCTAATTCAGCACCAGCCCGGGCAGCTAATTTTACCACATCTGCATTGTGTTCATCGGAAATCTTCTTTCCCCGGGGGTACATCATAGCAATTAAGGGCATGCCCCAATCATCACAGATTTCAGAAATTGTTCCCAATTTAATTAACATTTCTGGCTCTCTTTCTGAACCTACATTTACATGTACTGAAACTGCATCAGCACCTAATTTAATGGCCTTTTCTACAGAAGTAACCAGAACTTTATGGTCTGGATCTGATCCCAGAGATGTACTGGCTGAAAGATGTATTATGAGTCCTATGTCACTACCATATCCTCTATGTCCACAGTCTACCATTCCTTTATGCATTAAAACTGCATTTGCACCGCCACTGGCAACTTCATCAATGGTTTCAGTCATATCGATGATACCTGGTACCGGGCCAATGGAAACACCATGGTCCATGGGAACTATTACGCTTTTTCCGGTTTTCCGGTCAATGATCCTTTCAATTCTGATTGTTTTACCTATCATGCACACCCCTCCAAATATATTATTGCCATTAATGATATTAATTTTTTATAATTTTAGTCTTAAATTTATGAAAGATAGACACTAACTATAGCTTATTTGACCATAGCTTAAATTCCTTTATACTGGGGGGAATGCCAGCATCACCACTGGATTCCAACCACCCCTCAGTTGAACTTATTATTTCCTCTGTTTGGGAGGAAAGAACAAAATCTACCAGTCCCCTATTTCTTATTATGGTCTTTTTTGGTTTTAATGCAGAAGACCATATGAAATAAACTTTGAATGTGGTATCCGGATGGTATCCGCCTCCTAAATCAATCAATAATACATCGCATCTTTTGATTTTCTTAAATACATACTCCAGAGTTTCATGAAGTCTCACATCTGCATTTATGAATTCTAAGTAAGGATAATCTACCATTAACTTATTCATACAGGGTAATGCTTCTGGACTGTTATCTATAGCTATTAATTTACCCTGAAATGCTTTTTCAGCTATCATTCTGGTGGAATTACCAACATGGCACCCTAATTCTACCACAACATCGTCTTTTTCGATGATTCGCTTTATATTTTCACGATAGATTTTAATATCATATACAATTTTTATCATAGAATCCACAAATCTGTTCATCATGCTTTTAGGGCTTTTAAAAGCTTCCAATATTCTATTTGATATAATGGGCAATATATAATTTGTTAAAAACAATTTTTTAGATTTATAATTTTTTTAAATTTCCCTAAACCGGCTTCCACAAAAATCAATTTTTCCTACAATAGGATTTTCAATACTTGAATCAGGAGTTTTGGATAGTGCAAATGCAGTATTTCCCAGCATGGCCATAGAAGCACCTATGGTTTCATCATCTAAAAGGTCCACCATTTCTTTTATTTCCTTATTCATCAAAGAAGTTTTTTCTGCAAACTGACGGGATAAAGACATGAACTTTTCAGGCCGGGGTTCCTTTAACAATGATTTAAGCATACCTGATCCGGTTTGATTAATTCTTTTCTGGTGCACTGGATTTTGAATAATGGAAGAAGTATCCATATCTCCCTTAGTATGGGCAATTACATACAGTGGTTCGGTGATTATCTGGTTTAATTTTCCAAATCCCGGGGGTCCTTCTTTAATCCTTAATACAATACCTCCGCATGTTTCTGCAATTAAATCACCTAAACCTGTACCTAAAATTACTTCTGCATTATGAGCAATCTCTGCTGCTTTATTATGGTTAAAAGGCAAATTAAAAAGGTGAGATAATCCTAAAGAAGTTCCCAAAGCACAGGCAGCCGATGTACCAAAACCACATCCTATGGGAACCTGTACTTCATGCTCTATTTTAAAACCAGAATCCAGACTAAATTTTTGTTGTATTAATTCTATGGTCTGGTGAGTTATGGAGTCGGGTAATCTGTCAATTTTTCCATTTATTTTTACGGTGATTTTTTCATCTTTTCTTGAAGATTTCAGTGTGGTTATGACTCCTTTATCCATCACTACTCCTGCTCCCCGGGATCCTTTTTTAACTGGATTAGGATTGTCAATTATTTGAAAAAAACCGGTTATATGTGATGGTACAAATATGGAACACTTCATTAGATCACAACTTTTAGATTATCAATTAATTAGTATATCTAATGAGAAACTTAAAATAATTAGTTCCCAATATTATTCTATAACCCTTACGGGATTTATAAAAAATTATTTTTTTAACCATCAGGAGGATTTAGAATTACTCAAAGAATAGATCTGCACATTCATAGCCTTTTTAGTGATGGAGAATTATTGCCCTCTGAAATTGCAAGAAGGGCCTGTGTATTGGATCACAAAGCTATTGCTATTACTGATCATGTGGATGCCACCAACATGGATTGTGTGGGCCGTATAATTGATGCGGTAGATGACATTAATGATAACTGGGGCATCAAAGTAATCCCTGGTGCAGAAATAACTCATGCCCCTGCAGAAATAATTGATAAATTAGCTAATAATGCCCGGGATATAGGGGCAGAAATTATCGTGGTTCATGGTGAAACTCTGGTAGAACCAGTAATAGAGGGAACCAACTGGGCAGCGGTAAACTGTCCTGAAGTGGATATATTGGCTCATCCAGGGCTTATAACTTATGAAGAAGCTGAAATAGCCAGGGAAAATGATATTTGTCTGGAGATAACCTCTCGAAGGGGACATTCCCTGGGTAATGGGCATGTGGGTAAAGTGGCCCTGGATGTAGGGGCACTTTTGGTGATCGATACAGATACCCATGCACCTGGAGACTTGATTTCTTATGAAACTGCCTACAGTTATGGCCTGGGGGCAGGACTGCCTGAAAAGGAAGTTGAAAAAGCATTAACTAAAAATCCAGAAATATTATTAAAGAAAAGGGGTTTGATCTAAATTTTAAATTCATTTTAAAAAATTTTTTCAGGATTTTTAACAGAATACTCTACAACTAAATCATTACCAAGCAGATAACTCTTATTTAATTTCAATTTTAAGGCATCTTTCATTAAATCAAATCCCTCCCCATCTACCAGAGTTTTTGCCTGACTTCCACCTGCAATCATAGGGGCTATGGCCACTCTAACTTCATCCACCAGACCAGAGGATAACATGGAAAAATTAAGGGTTGATCCTCCTTCTAACATCAAATTATCCAATCCTCTTAATTTTAATTCTTCCATTAAACAAACAAGATCCACCCTTTTTTCTCCACAAATGATGACTTCAGCTTTCTTTTTTAGCTTTTCAACCTTTTCAAGAGGAGCTATTTTAGAAACAGCAATTATAGTAGGGGCATCCTTATTTAAAATCCGGGAGGAAAGGGGGGTACGACCCTGACTATCCACTACAATACGGGTGGGATTATCTTTTACTGTTGATGGGATTTTATGAACAGTTAAGCGAGGATCATCTATTAAGAGGGTATTAATTCCCACCATGATAGCATCCATCTCTTTTCTCATGCCATGGACTCTTTCTAAATCTTCAGATCCGGATATTTCCGAGCTGCCACTGGCTGTGGCAATTTTACCATCAAGGGTCATGGCTGCATTCAGGATAACATGAGGTCGCAAAATCTATCACCTTTATCATATATTTATAGCTCTGTAATTAAAGGGCTGTTATATCTATCCGATTAATCAGAATAAAAATTTATTATCCTCATTTGTTGATAATTGATTATGACGGGATTAATTATAATAATTTATCTAATATTTTTTTATTACATAGATTTTAATTGGTTAAAACTAATTTTTTTTATAGAAAGGATAATAATTATTGATGGTCTAATCACTTAGAATATATATCTCATTAATGATTTACTAAAAAAACAAATAGATATTATAAATACATTTAAAACAAATTTAAGCACGGAATTATAAGAGGAGATTATAATGTCGGAACGATATCAAAAAGGATTAAAACAACTTCAATTAATGAATGAAGACTCTTATGAACTATTAAAGAAAAATTTAGATGATATAGCTCCTGATCTTGCTCGTTTCGTGGCTGAGTTTCCCTATGGAGAAATATATACTCGGAAAAACCTTGATTTAAAATCAAGAGAAATAGCAACTGTAGCCGCACTTACTGCCATGGGAACTGCCCCATTACAACTAAAAAGTCATATAAATGGCGCATTAAATGTGGGATGTAGTAAAGAAGAAATCATAGAAGTTATAATTCAAATGGCAGTATATGCGGGCTTTCCTGCTGCTATAAATGGTATCATGATAGCTAAAGAGGTCTTTGAAAATAAAGAGGATTAAAATCTATTTAAAATTAATTAATCTGGATTATAATTAGTCTTTCAGGAATATAATTTTTTTAACATTTTTTATTGTTATACCTGGACTGGAAATGGATTGCAGGTTACTTAGAAATTCTTCGCCAGTATTCTGGTCCATGAGAAGGTCTGACTATTGGATATGTAAATAGGGTGTAAAATAATTTCAGCATCACCCTTTTTAATCTTAAATTCAACCACCATGGATTTTGTTGCTGCAGGAGTTACCGCATCGAATATACGGTTTCCTAAACTATAAAATATTAATTTACCTTGTCGAACCATTTTTTTTTCTACATAGGTGGGCCTTATGGCTTCTTCAAGGTTACTTCCGGCTCCAACATAGGAAATATTATTTTTTTGTAGAGTAGCATACATTCATCTAAGCTTTCTTCTCCATAATCCCTAATATGATTGTTGGCCAAAAAAGTAACTTTAATATTGTTTTCTGTTAATAATTTAGCATATTCTGGTTTTACTTTAAAGAAATAACTGCTTTGGTAGGAGTAGTAACCCGGGTAAAGGGGCCTTCCAGATTAACTACTACCATATCTGAACTTTTAAAAAGAGGTGTTAAATCATTGAATACATTAACATTAGATTCTAATGCACTATTTACTCCTCTACTTAACATCACATCCCCGGTAAACATCATGGTTAAATTAGAAGAATTAAGGGAGGATACCTTTTCAGTTTCATAAGTACTGAAATTACCTGATAGAACAAATATAAGGGTACCTGATGAAATCATTAAAAATAGTATAAAAAATATTTTTTTAGGCATAATCCACCTAGATTTTGAACACATATTTCGCATTATTTTCTGTAATTTTATCCACCTTTTTAAAAGGCAATGATTGTAATTTAGCTAATTTATTAACAGCTTCATATAAAAAAGAAGGCTCATTTTTTTCTCCTTTAAATGGAGATAGGTAAGGACTATCGGTTTCAGTTAAAATGGATTTTAAAGGGATTTTGGCAGCTAAGTCCTGGTGATGTTTAGAAAAACATATCATGGTTGAAAAGGACACATAATACTCTTCTTCTATAATTTTTTGAGCAGTTTGGTAGTCCCCACTGTAACAGTGGAATACAACTTCAGGTATGGAATTAAATTTTTTTACTATATTCAAGGCCTTCTCTTCGCATTCCCGAGCATGAATAACCAGTGGAAGTTCATACTCTGCAGCCAGATTAGCAAATAACTTAAATACTTTTTCCTGCTTACGACGCCCTTCCAGGTCTTTAACATGATAGTAATCCATACCGGCTTCCCCAATACCCACCGCCTTTTCGATATTATCTTCAATTAAATCAATAACTTCTTCTACTACTTTGAATTCGGCTTTGGAAGAATTAACTGGATGAAAACCTAAGGTGGGATATATAAAACCTTTATGTTTTTTGGAGAGTTCTAAAGCACGCCTATTACCTCCTAACGTAGCTCCAGAGTTAATTAAAGCCATTAATTTATCTTTAGCTCTTTTTATAACCTCTTCCCGGTTTTTATTAAAATCTTTAAAATCCACATGAGCATGGGTATCAATCATTTTTTTTCCACCAACTTATCTTAACCGGATTATCCTGACTTTAAAAAAATCAAAATCATGCCTATACTCCAAAACGTCTTTCACGTTGTTGATATGATCTTAATGCCCTTAAAAAATCTACTTTACGTAGTTGTGGCCATAAACTATCGCAGAAGTAAAGTTCGGAATATGATGATTGCCATAATAGGAAGCCACTTAATCTTTCTTCTCCACTTGTTCTTATTATCAGGTTAGGATCCTCTAAACCAGCAGTGTAAAGATTATCATTAACCATATCTTCATTTATGCCTTCTATACTTAATTCTCCATCTTTAACCTTTTGTGCAATTTTCTGGATGGCATCAATAATTTCTAAACGCCCATCATATCCAATGGCTATATTTACTCTTCTTTTCTGGTAAGAAGATGTGGATTCTTCGGCTATTTGGATGGCTTTTCTTACATTTTCCGGGAGTAATTCCAGTTTACCTACTGCTTTTACCTGGACTTCATTCTGGTGAATTTTTTTATTCTGGGCAATTGCTTCAAAATTTTCCTGGAATAATTTCATCAATCCTTTAACTTCCTCTGGACTGCGATTGAAATTTTCTGTAGAAAATGCATAGGCGGTGACAATTTCTATTCCTAAATCTACACACCAGTCCAGCACTCTTTCCAGAGTAGCTATCCCTTTTTTATGGCCTTCGATTATCTTATTATTTCCCTGAATCTTTGAAAATCGACGGTTACCATCCATTATTATGGCAACGTGTTTGGGCATATTTTCCTGTGTTAAATTACGTGAAATATACCATTCATAAATTCTATAAATTGGTTTTAAAGGGTACATTTATCTCTCCTGGCTAGATGATGAGCAAAATTCAAAGCACGGATATAACCACTTTTACTTTGATCCCGGGATGTATCAATGAATATTTTATTCATTCCTAAGGTTACAGCACCATAACTCTTAAGGGATCCAATTAAAACCAGGGAACGAAAAATTAAATTTCCAGAAATACCATCCGGGGCTAAAATTAAATTACATCTATCTTGCAATGCTTTTTCTATTAATATGTAATAGTGCTTTACCCTGTATTTATCTTTTATGATGGAGGTTAGATGTTTTCCTTCCTCAATAGATTGGTCAATCTGGGGACTTCTACCCACGTCCTGTGATCTTCCACCAGATATAATGGCCACCTGGGGTCTTTTACCCATTGATTTTAAAAATTCACAGCACAGTTCCACCATAAGGGCCTTTTCTTCCAGATTTTTCCCCTCATCAATACCCACCGGGGCTAAGAGGAATTCATGGTCTTTAATTTTAATAAGAGAAGCTCTAATAATGTTATTACCATATTCTTTTTTTATAGATGAAATTATTGAGGAATCAAGGGAACCTCTAACCACTGCTTTAACCTGGGGATTAGAAATCATTTCCATAAGCTGTTTTTCATTATCAAATAGCTTCACTGGAAATTTAACACTTTGAGCGGCTTCAATAATTTTTTGGTTTTTCCCTACACCTGCGGCTATTAACTTCATTAAATTCACTTTAATTAATTATCAATTATTTAATTTTAATATAAATTTCAAATTTTAATAATTTTTTCATTAAATTTATAATTTAAACCTTAAATTCGATTTCAAAATAGGGTATTAATAGTAATGCATTAACTTATTCTAGTTTAAATCTTCTAAAATAGGGCAATTTTTCTAATATTTTGTAATTATATTTAAAAATTTCTTAATCAATTTTATCATTTTAACTGGTAGGTAAATTATAAGTTTATATATTAATAAGAACATTTAATATGTATCTTATCCCGGATTATTTAAAATTAAGACTAATCAAATTTAATATTAAATTAGCTTATTATTCGTTATTGCATTTTATACCATTGGTTGCAAATAATGAACCCTTAAAAATTTTTTAAAATTAATGAAAATAAGGTTAAAGTATGGAAAAAAAGGATTATGTTATAATATTTTTATTTTTAGCCATAGTAGGCCTTTCTATATTGGCTTTTCAAGCGTATGCATCAAGCTCATACGATGTGACTAAAGGTGAAACTAAAATACTACTTTTAGCTGTTGACCCGGGTGAACCCCGGCCAGGACCAGGAGCAGTGGACATGGCATTTGTACTAACCATGAATGAGGGAGACATAACTAATGTATTATCGGTCTATCCCTTCCAAATGGCTCACCCCACTGCTACACCCCCTCCTGAATTGAGAAGCATGGGTTTGGATAAACATTTACTCCATGATGCACTCTGGGACGCAGATGTAGAAAAAGGTGCAAAATTAGCTCAAGAAATTGTGGAAGCCAATACTGGTGAAAAAACAGATATTGTGGTTATGATGACACCTGAAGCTGTTGATAGCTTTTTAAATATTGCCGGTCCGGTTATTATACCTGGCTATGGTGAGGTTTCTGGAAATTCTCTAACTTTCTTACGAGAAGCTCAATCTGCAGGGGCATCAAGGGGAGCTGTCTTAGAAGCCCTAATGAAAGCAGTAGCCAGTACTGCCAATGATGAAAGTAAATATCTAACACTGGTTCATGTGGGAATTACCCAGTATGCCCAGGGAAACATTATTGTTGTTCCCCAGGGTGCATTTATTCAGTTCTTAATTTCCACTGGACTGGATCCTAAAAATATTTAATATTTCTTTTCTTTTTTAATTCTTTTTTTTAATATAAATCATATATTTTCAATAGAAAATAGTTAAATATTAATAGTAAAAATGTAATATTATCTAATAGATTTATAAAACTGATAATGTTGTTTTTATTAAATGGAAATGTATCTGCATTTTCAGTTTTCTGATAAAGGGGGCCTTGGGGGGATTTTTGTGGTCTCAAATGAGATAAACCAGATTCTATCAAATTATAATGGGTATGAACTATCTGCCGGTGGATATTTAGTATGTGAAGACTGTGGAGGTTATTATCAGCTTCAGCCTGCTGAATCTCCATCTGATTTTGATTTTTGTGAATGTGGAGGGCAGCTGTTTTACTATGCAGATAGGGGAGAATTCAGTAATTTTGGGCAGGAGGATGAAGCAGTTTCAACTTCTTTAGAATCTGAAGAAGTTAATAAACTTATTTCTAATCTAAAAAATAAGGCTGAAAAACGGAAGAAATTATTTGAAGAGCTATCTAAAAAAGTTGAAATTCAGGAAGAACTTTTAAATGAAATCCAGGAAGGAAAATGGCATTTATGGGAGGGAATAGCTCAAAAAAATATTCAAAATGATGTGCAGGATCAAAAAAGGTTAATAAGGGACATCATTGAACAGGAAAATACGGATTTATATGATGAGGAAGACTTGATCGATACTATTATGACTGAAGAAGCTAAATTGATGGGTCATATTAAAAATAAAAGACAAAGTATTCGTAGTTCAAGATCCTGGAGTGGTAAAAACCAATTTAAAGGCCAGGACTTTATTAAAAAGTGGGATAATGATTATGTGGGAGTAAATCTAAATATTATTCGTTTAATATCCCTATTTATAATATCTTTAATTATACTGGGGTTCGTATATCTGTTTTTTATCTGGATATGGACTTAGAATTCATTAAATAATAAACTCCTTTTTTTTAATATTTCTTTTATAATTAACAAATTAAGACAGGGATAATATTTCCTGTAAAAAAAGATAATTAATTAAAAAATAAATACTAATCCGCAACTGTTTTCAAAGCGAATTCTATCTTTTCTAGTGTTTCATCCAGATCTTCTTTTTGGTGCGCTTGGGAGAGGAAACAACACTCAAATTGAGAAGGAGGAATGAAAACACCATTTGAGAGCAGATTGTTGAAATAAACCCTGAATTTTTCAATATCTGAATTTTTTGCATCCTGGTAATCATAAACTCTTTTAGAATTAAAGTATATCTGAAACATGGATCCTAAACCTACCAGACTAAAGTCCAGGTTATTATCTTCCAGTATGCCCTGAATTCCATCACGCAAATATTTGCCTTTACTATTTAAATCCCTGTAAAAAGTGCTATCTAATTCTTTTAAAGTATTTAAACCGGCTGTAATTGAAATAGGATTACCATTAAATGTACCTGCTTGATAAACGCTTCCACAGGGAGAAATAAATTCCATTATTTCTCTAGATCCAGCAAAAGCACCCATGGGGAAACCACCACCAATTATTTTACCCATGGTAACTAAATCTGGATTTATTCCATAATATTCCTGAGCCCCTCCTTCAGAAAGCCTGAAACCAGTGATAACTTCATCAAAGATAAGAAGTATATCATTTTCAGCAGTTATTTCTCTTAAAAATTTTAAATATCCTTTGCGAGGTTCTATACAACCAATATTGGCCATAACCGGCTCCATGATGATGGCGGCAATGTCTGAGCCATTACTGGCAATTAACTCACTTACATATTCTTCATTATTAAATGGGGCAGATAGAGTATTTTTAGTAGTATCTTCTGGAACACCTGGAGAATCAGGTAAACATGCTGCTCCGGATCCTGATTTTACCAGAACATAATCATGAGCACCATGATAAGATCCTTCAAATTTAACAATCTTATTTTTACCAGTAAATCCCCTTGCTAATCGGATAGCGCTCATGGTAGCTTCTGTACCGGAATTCACAAATCTTACCATATCGGCACAGGGTACCTTATCAACCACCATCCGGGCTAGATCAATTTCTTTTTTTGTGGGAACCCCGTAAGTGGTACCTTTTTGCATCTGACTGTAAACGGCATTAATTATCTTTTCCGGGCTATGGCCTAAAATCAGAGGACCATATCCCAGACAGTAGTCCAGGTATTCATTTCCATCCACGTCCCATAAACGTGATCCTTCACCCTTTTTGGCAAAAAAGGGGTAAGGTTGAAATGCCCTTACTGGAGAACTAACACCTCCTGGTAAAAAATTTTGTGACTCATTAAATAATTTTTCAGATTTCATCAGGCTTCCTCCTTTTATTATCCTTACTTAACTGTATTAAAGAATTTGCTGCAGCTACGGCTACAGGAGTTCCTCCTTTAGGTCCTTTTGTAATGATATGGGGGATTTGACTACTTTTTAAGGCATATTTGGACTCTGTAGCTCCTACAAAGCCAACTGGAACTCCTATGACAGATTCAATATCCATTTTTCCTTTTTCAAATAGTTCAATCACTTTATAAAGTGCCGTGGGTGCATTGCCAATGACCACTATTCCTTTAAATCCATTTTCTGCAGCATACTCCATAGCCGCCGCTGCCCGGGTAATGCCCTCTTTTTTAGCCATTTTAATAGTTTCAGGATGGTTAATAAAGCATTTAACTTCTCCAGAATATTTATTTATCCCGGCACGTACCATATTTATATCAGTTAGAATGTCTTTGCCATTTTTAATTGATTCAATACTGCATTTAACAAAATCAGAACTTATGTGACAAATTTCTGCATATTCCACATCAGCGGTGGAGTGGACTATCCTTTCTACAATAGATTGTTCTTCCAAAGATAAGTGCTCTATTTTATCACTTATCAACGATCTTACTATCTCTCTGCTTTTCAGGGCAATATCCTGGCCCTGTTTAGTGGATGCACCCATAAACATTATATCACTTTTATTAATTTACAATCAGAAAGTGTAGTTAATATCTTAAAATTTCCTTTATAGAATTAACAACCTACTGCTTTATATTTTTTTCATATATCCTATTACACTTTAAATCTAAGTGCCTTAAATAATAAAAAATCCAGGGGCAGGATATGCATTCTAAAAGCCTTTTTTTAATTAAAAACATCTGAATTTTTAAAAATTTAAAAGGAAGTCATGAACATAGGAGAATTTATAATTTTTTAGTTTTTTTTAAAAAAAGTTTCAGTTTATTATCCATAAATAAAAAAAAGGGCGGAAAGTTTTTTAAAAAAAGTGTTTTCTCCTGATTTAAGGAGTCAATCTGCGCCTATCTCTGGGGAATAAAACAGTTTCTCTAATATTATTTACACCAGTTAGGGTCATATTGAATCTTTCTGCACCTAAACCCCATCCTGCATGAGGTGGCATTCCATATTCGAATGCAGCCAAATATTTTTCAAATGATGCTGGATTTAGTCCCTGATTTTTTATTCTCTCCAGTAGTAAATCAGGGGTATGCACTCGCATGGCTCCTGATGAAATTTCAAGATCCTTATACATCAAATCAAAAGCAAAACTTTTCTCAGGATTTTTTTCATCAGGCATTACATAGAAGGGTTTTATGGCAGTGGGCCAATCCGTTATGAAATAGTATCCTTCCATAATTTCACCCATGGCCTTTTCAGATGCCCGGGACATATCTTCACCATACTCCAGAGCCACTCCCTGGGAATTGACCATATCCACCATATCATCATAACTTACCCTTTCAAATGGAAGAGAAGGTATTTCCAGTTCACGTCCTAAAACATCTAGATCGTCCTGGCAATGGGTTTTAACATCAGTTATGGATTGGACTACCAGTTTTTCTAGAATTTCCATTACATCTTCATGATTCATAAAAGAAGCCTCTATATCAATGGATATTACTTCATTGAGGTGTCTTAGAGTGTCATGCTCTTCTGCACGGAATATAGGGGCAATCTCATAAACCCGATCAAAACCAGCAGACATCATTATCTGTTTATACAGCTGGGGGCTTTGCCCTAAAAAGGCTTCTCTTTCAAAGTAAGTAATGGGGAAAAGTTCAGTACCACCTTCTGTTGCAGATGCCACTAATTTAGGAGTATTTATTTCTAAAAACTCATTTTGTTCCAGAAAAACCCGTATAGAATGCAACATCCTGCTTTTAATCTTAAATATGGCACTAACTGCCGGTTTACGTATATCTAAGAACCGGGAATCAAGGCGAGTATCTATCTCGGCCCTTACCTTTTCAGTGGGATCCAAAGGTAAAGGCTGTTTAGATTCATTTAAAAGATTTAAAGAGGTGGGTATAAGTTCCACACCACCTGGTGCTTTAGGTGATTCCTGTATGGTTCCTTTTACTGCAATGACCGATTCTTTTTTAATCTTTCTTAAATCTTCAAAGATTTCTTTTTCAATTTTTTTGCTGGGGGCAGTAATCTGGATGGTTCCGTCTCGATCTCTTAATAATACGAATATTATTCCACCTAAATCCCTTATTTCATGAGTCCATCCCATTACCGTTATTTCCTCTCCATCCATTTCAGGGTTCACATCACGGGAATAATGGGTTCTTCTCCAATCTAATGAGTTTATCAATGTTATTCACCTCAGGTATTTGATTAATTTTTAATTAATTTTATTATTTAAAATAAAAAAACTCTGGAATTATTTTTTATTTAATCTTCTTTTAAATGATTCAGAGTGAGCATAAAGGCCTTCATATTCTGCTAATGGTATAACCACATCTTCCAGGTTGCTTAGTCCTTCCGGACTTATTGTTTGCACCGTTGGTTTTTTAATGAAAGATTCGGTTGAAAGACCAGAATACATTTTGGCACATCCTGCCGTGGGTAAAACATGGTTGGTTCCAGAACCGTAATCCCCTGCAGAAACTGGTGTTAGTTCACCTAAGAATATGGACCCTGCATTATTAATCTCAGCTAAAACACTCTCTGGATTTGAAGTCATTATAATCAGGTGTTCTGGAGCGTATTCATTGGAGAAATAGATAGATTCTTCCAGTGAATTGGTAATAATTATTTTTCCATACTTCTCCAGAGATTCTTCTATTATATTGCTTCTTTCCATGTATTTAATGTTTGTGTGAATCATTTCCTGTACTTTTTTAGCCAGGCTACTGTCAGTGGTTACCAGTACACAGGGAGAGTCAGGATCGTGTTCTGCCTGGGCTAGAAGATCATAAGTAATATATTCTGGATTTGAATTTTCATCGGCTATAATCAATACTTCCGAAGGACCTGCTGGAAAATCAATATCCACTTCACCATAAACCAGCTTCTTGGCGGCTGTTACAAAAATATTTCCCGGACCTACAATTTTATCCACAGGTTTAATACTACTTGTTCCATAGGCTAAAGCAGCAATGGCCTGGGCACCTCCTACTTTATATATTTCATCTGCCCCGGCGATATCAGCTGCAACCAGCACAGCATCACTTACAGTACCATCACCCTGTGGTGGTGTACAGCAAACAATCCTTTTTACACCGGCTATTTTAGCCGGAATAACTGTCATTAATATGGAGGAGGCATAAACTGCTCTACCTCCCGGTATATAACAACCTGCACTTCCAATAGGCCTTATTATTTGCCCGGCTTTAATTCCAGAATCCACTTCCATGGACCATTCGGATGGGACCTGCCTCTGGTGGAATTTTTTTATGTTCCGGCCTGCTTTTTTCAATGATTCAATAATTTCAGGGTCCAGATTATTGTAACTGTAATCTATTTCTTTTTTAGATACCCTGAAATTTTTTAGATCCACCTTATCAAATTTACTGGTGTAATACTCTAAAGCAAGGTCCCCTTCTTTTTTAACCTTATTGATTATGGATTGAACATCATTTATGATATGATTAACATCTATTTGGGATCTTTTAACCAGTTCACTGATTTTTTCTTTTTTAAATTCTATAATCTCCATTTAATCCCCTCAGATAGTTATTTAATATTATTAATTATTTTTTTAGTTTTTATAATCTTAAGTTAAGAAT
This sequence comes from Methanobacterium alkalithermotolerans, assembly GCF_018141185.1. Taxonomy (NCBI): domain Archaea; kingdom Methanobacteriati; phylum Methanobacteriota; class Methanobacteria; order Methanobacteriales; family Methanobacteriaceae; genus Methanobacterium; species Methanobacterium alkalithermotolerans. Next base: position 1,977,430 of record NZ_CP058560.1, read on the forward strand.
AGATGCCGGGTTTTTTAATAAAAACAGGAAAATAATTTTTTTATATTTATTTTTACAAGGTGGGTAAATTATATTGATATTATTTTAGTACAGTTAGTTATAATTATTTTTCTTATAAACACTCCTCTTATTTTTAATTTTTTCAATATATTACTTAATTTTAATCGTTTTTAATAGTATTATTTTTCATAAGTGATTAATATGTGTTTAATATGTTATTGGAGAAAAATTAAAACCCCATTTATTTTTTTAAGAATTATAGAATCTAATTTTAATTATTAACTATTACTGTATATTTAGTAAGAGAAAAACTTATCTTATGGTGTTTACATAAAGCATGGATAGCCAAGTATAGACTATAACTTTTAAAAAAATTCAGGAATATGTGCGATTTAATTTTTAATTATTCAAAACTTAGATATATATGCGATAGGATTTAATTTCTATTTAGGAGAAGAGGTTGGTACCCATGTATAAGGATGAAATGATACAACTCCATCAATTTTTGGTATATGTTTTAAAATATCTGGAAAATGGTTATGAAATTAAAAGTGAATGTGAAGAATATATTTCTCTAAATATTAGTCCTCATCATATTCATAGAACTAAAGCAGAGCATAAATACGCTATTTTTGTTTTATCCAGCGCTATATCTGAAATTATTGCTAAAGAAAATGCTGGAACTCTTCCTTCTAATGTGGTAAACGGCTTATCAGAATTGGCTAAAAGATCACGAAAAGAGTTAATAAAAGTTGATCTTCAAATAGAAGCTAAATAAAATCCTTATAAATATTAAAACATTTCATCCGCACAATATTTAGTTTTTATGTTACATTATATTAATTATCTTTTTTAATTATTTTAACGGATATATATTTCCTTATTTTGAAGCTCTAAATTAAATTCTACCATAAAATATTAATTACATACTGATCTAACTTTCATTATACAAGAAAATGATTATGGTGCATATTAATTTCTATTAAAGGAGCAATTAAAATGACAAGTTTAAAAAAAGTAGTATGTCTGGTGGATGGTGAACATTATTTGCCAGTAACCAAATCGGCTATTGATTTACTAGACAGTATAGAACATATGGAAGTTGTTTCTGTAATTTTTATTGGAGGCACAGAAAAATTAAGATCTGGCTCTGAAGAAGAATATGCTGAACTCATGGGACGACCGGTATATTTTGGACCACATACTGATGAAATACCTTATGATCTTATTCGAGATATGGTGGAAAAGTATCAACCTGATTTAGTAATGGATTTGAGTGATGAACCGGTGCTGGATTATACTAAAAGATTTAAAATTGCTTCAGTGGTATTGGGTCTGGGAGTTACTTATGAGGGCCCGGACTTTAAATTCGACCCATTAACTCAATACGATGTACTTAAAAAACCATCTCTAAAAATTTTAGGAACAGGAAAAAGAATAGGTAAAACAGCAGTTTCAGCATATGCTGCCCGGGTAATCAATAATAATAATTATAACCCCTGTGTAGTGGCCATGGGTCGGGGAGGACCAGAAGAACCGGAAATTGTCCAGGGAGATGAAATTGAAATCACACCACAATTTTTGATGGAGCAATCCGATAAAGGAGTTCATGCCGCTTCAGATCATTGGGAAGGTGCATTAATGAGTCGTATATTGACTATTGGATGCCGTAGATGTGGAGGTGGTATGGGTGGGGATGTATTCATCACTAACATGAAAAAAGGAGCTGAACTTGCCAATACTGTGAATGCGGAATTCTTAATTATGGAGGGCAGTGGTGCTGCTATTCCCCCTATAAAAACAGATAAAGAAATAGTTCTGGTGGGTGTAAATCAACCACTTATGAATATAGAAAACTTCCTGGGTCCATTTAGAATAGGTCTGGCCGACCTGGTGGTATTGACCATGTGTGAAGAGCCTATGGCCAGTGAAGAAAAAATTAACCATGTTATAGAGCTGGTTAAAGAAATTAATCCTGATGCTAAAATAATCCCTACCGTATTTAGACCAAAACCATTGGGGGACATCCAGAATAAAAATGTATTATTTGCAACTACTGCACCAGATTCTGTAAAAAAGGTTTTAGTAGACCATTTAGAATCAGAATATGGATGTAAAGTAATTGGAACCACTCCTCATCTTTCCAACCGGCCCCTTCTCCAGAAGGACATTCAAAAATATATAGATGAAGTGGATGTAATGCTCACCGAACTAAAAGCTGCTGCCGTGGATGTGGCTACTAAAGATGCACTTGAAGCCGGCTTAGAAGTTGTTTATTGTGATAACATACCTCTGGTGATTTCCAAAGAATATGGCAGCCTTTCAGAATCAATTATTGAATTGGTTGATGCGGCAATTGGCAGTTTTAAATCTAAATCTACCAATTAATATTTTCTTTTTTAATATTTTTTTTAATACTCATAACCATGGTCAGTAACTTTCGGTTCTGATACAACAGGTGATTAATTGGAATACGAAGACCTTAAAAAACTCTTGAAATTTAGTTTTAATGAAAAAAAAATACTCCAAAAACTGGAATTACCGGAAGATGCTTTTTTACCCCTCATATTCTCCATACGTTTTGGTGGAGATTGGAGTGTTAAAAAAAATTCTCGAAGATTAATGTCCATAAAAGAAAAAATAACCAAATATGATGATGAAAAAAAGTCGGGATGCACATTAGAACGGATTTATTTGTTTTTAAACCCCCAAATTCTTTCTCAAGAAGGTACTGTCCATCGACTGGAAAAATGCAGTACTAAAAATGAAAGAGAACTGGTTAAAAGACCCTATAAAGTTTCGGTTAATGCCGATTATATATTACAAGCCGAGCTTGATCCTGTCGATTTGAAAATACATTTAAAAAAAATCAACACCCCCTTAGAATTTACAGGCCCCACTGCTTACGGAGTTTCACATGAAATGGAACATCTGGACCAGGGGGTAGTTAAGGGGAAACCTTTCTGGGAATTTCAGTATGTAATTGATTATGAGGATAAATTAGATTATTTTTAAGATCTATAATCACTTTCCAGTCTGAGTTTTATTTCTTCATTTTTTGCTTCAATCTTTTTAAATAGTTCCTGAAACATATCTTCCAGTTTACTATCCATGATATCTATTCCTTCTTGAGTAATTCCTCCTTTAGTAGCCACCCGGTCTACTATCTCTTCAAAGTGGTAACCCTGGCACAATAAGTGGGACGTACCATCTAAAACATTTTTTACCATATCCTGTGCTTCTTCCAGGGAAATTTCACTGTAAAGGGTGGCCATATAGGCGTACCTGGCCATAATAAATGATATAAAAGCAGGACCACTACTGGTAATGGCGGTGGCTACTTCAAAATTTTCTTCATCAATAATTTTTACCTGACTTATAACTCCAAATAAATCCTCCACAAATTTTTTTTCATTCTCCTTAACCAGTTCATTGTGGTGCATCAGGGATATCCCTTTTTTACCAAGGGAGGTTACAGAGGGAATTACCCGGGTAACCTTACCTTTAAATATCAGTGCCAGGGTAGGCAGGGTCAAACCCGCTGCTATGTGTATAATATGCATATTAGAACTTTCATGAGAGCTAATTTCTTCTACTACTTTTTTTACCAAACCAGTATTTACAAAAATAAATATTCTATCTGCTTTTTTCCCCACTAATTTATTATCATCAGTTATTTCGATTAAAGGATATTTTAACTTTAATTTAGTAAGTTTTTCCAGGCTTCGATTGGATATAATAACATTCTCTTCTTTAAGAGCCTGGGATTCTAACAATCCATTAATTATCATGCTTCCCATACTCCCATAACCTATAAAACCGATTTTCATGATATCATCCTCTTCAGCCAGTAAGGCCTTTATTTCATCATCAATCTAATTTAATTAATTTTTTGACTATTCAACGGGAATAAGATCTTCCGGTAATTTTCTAGCAGCTATCCAGTTTTTTATAATTAGATTAAAATAATCCGGGGAAGTCAAATTCCACATATGTACCATTTCCGGCACAATATAACCCTTTGAATGAGGTATAGTCTTTACCAGGGATTTAATTGAGCTTTTTATAATACCATATTCTTTTTCTCCCCCTAAAACCAGGACCGGGTTATCTACTTTGTTTAGATGAGGTGGGATTTCAAATAACATATTCGCTTTAAATATCCTTTTAATTTCTTCAGGAGGAATGATGGCGGTGGATGATTTTAATAATTCAAAATAATCTTTTGAAATATTATAATTCCGGATATAAGCTTTTATTAAAAAATCTCTGTTTTTTTGGGATGCATATTCCTGTAGAACATATTCCACTAGTTTTTCAAAGTTATCAGTTTTCTCCGGGGTACGGATAGGTACACCGGTTATTATAACATTACCCAGCACTTCAGGGGAATTATTTAACATTTCCAGAGCTATTTGCCCTCCTAAAGATAAACCAACTACATGGGTAGTTTTTCCATGCTCTTTTATAAGTTCCAGGATTTTTTCAGAAGCAGTTTGCAACTGGAAAGGGTTGGCTTGGTTTTTCCCATGCCCGGGAAGATCAATCACAACACAGTGGAAGTCAGTTAGTTTTAAGCACTGATTTTTCCATATCCAGCTTCCCAGTCCAGCACCATGGAGAAATAATATGCTTTCTTTATTTTTTTTCCCGATTTCATCATATTCTAAATCCATAGTGGACCTCCTGAATTATTATTTTATAAAATCAAAAATAATTTCTTAGTTACTTTAATTTTTTCATTATCCGTAAGGTACTAAACAAATATAATAGTTTGAATTAACATACTATTATTAATATAATTTTTCAGATAATTCAGGTGATAAAAAATGAAGGCAAATGCAAAAAAACTGGCTGATGGTGTTTACTGGACAGGTGTACTGGACTGGGATATTCGTAGTTATCATGGTTATACTCTGGGAGGTACCACCTACAATGTTTATCTGGTTTTTGGTGAAGATAAAGTAGCCTTAATAGACAATACTTATCCCGGTACATCGGCTCAAATGTTGGGTCGTATTGAAGATGCTTTTAAAAAAGAGGGAAGAGAACTGAATATTGACGTTATAATACAAAACCACATTGAAAGAGACCACAGCGGTTCCCTAACAGAAGTTGTAAAAAAATTCCCTGAGGCAGCTATTTACTGTTCTGATAAAGCGGCCAGTGGTCTGGTGGAACATTATCCTGTTTTAAAAGATTCAAAAATGGAAATTGTTAAAACCGGTGATACGTTGGATCTAGGTGGTAAAACCATAGCCTTTTTGGAAGCCCCCATGCTGCACTGGCCAGATAGCATGTTTTCTTTACTAGTTGAGGAGGGAATTCTATTTTCTAATGATGCCTTTGGCCAGCACCTATGTTTTTCCCAGAGGTATGATAATGAAGTCCCGGAATACGTGGTAATGGATGCTGCTCAAAAATTCTATGCCAATTTAGTAACCCCACTATCTCCCCTGGTTCTGCGGAAGTTTGCAGAAGTAAAAGAACTTGATCTACTGGATAAAATCAAAGTCATTGCACCATCCCATGGCCAGATATGGACTGATCCTCTGAAAATCATCGGGGCCTATAGTGACTGGGCCACTGGAAAATGCAAAGATAAGGTAACCATTGTTTATGATACCATGCATTACTCCACTCAAAAAATGGCCCATGCATTGGCTGAAGGAGTAATGGGTCAGGATGTGGAGGTGGTAACTTACTTCCTTCATCAAGATGAGCGCAGCGAAATTGTAAAAGATATTCTGGATAGTAAAGCGGTTTTCTTTGGAAGCCCCACGATATTCAATGGCCCATTCCCCAGCCTGGGGGACTTGATGTATTATCTATCTGGTCTGAGCTTTGATAGAACTGGCTTTAAGAAACTTGCGGTGGTATTTGGTTCCAAAGGTTGGGGAGGAGGAGCCAGTAGAAAACTTTCCCAGGATTTATCTAACTGCGGATTTGAAGTGGAGGAATCATTTGATGTTAAATATGTACCTGGAGAAGAGGATCTGGATAAATGTTATGAAGTAGGTAAAACTGTGGCTGAAAAAATAAAGAGTATGTAAATATACATACTTTTAAATTTTTAGCTCATAGGGGGATTTTTTTTGAAGTCAATGGCTATAGAAAGTGATATGGAATCCAAACAGAAAATGATACTGGGACTATTTTGGACCACCAGGAAGACCATCAGGACGGAAGGATGCGCACCACTTAGAATAAATAAAATTACCACATCCACTTCCGAATTTGAACCTGAAGGAAGGAAACTCCTTAAATTAACTGATGAAATAATGGAAGACATCCTGGAAAATATGGAAAAAGGCAGTAAAGTAAAATTTGATTTGACCATGGGGGGAGAAAAGTTAGAGGCAGTAATAAGTGATGATTTCTTTTCCATTAATGCCACCAAAACTCCTGACCTGGAGGATGACATCATAGGCAAAATGGAACATGAAATGCAAAGGGAAACTCCTGATTTTTGTAAAACCTTTATTCCACGTGTTTTCCCTCAAAAGAAATAACTATTTACTATTTTTTTTAAATTTTGAAACTTCCCTCTATTATTCGTTTTAGTTTTCCTGAAATTTTCTAAAATAAGAAACTATTTATAGAACCTCTAACCCATCGATAAATTAGCATAAACATGAGGTGATTTTTTTGGCACAATTAGGTGGCGCAGGCCAACCAATAATAATATTACCTGAAGGAACAAGTCGTTTCCAGGGTAAAGACGCTCAAAGATTGAATATATTAGCAGGAAAAATATTAGCAGAGACTATAAGGACTACTCTTGGCCCTAAAGGTATGGATAAAATGTTAGTTGACTCCCTGGGAGATATTGTGGTTACCAACGATGGGGTAACTATCTTAAGGGAAATGGATATTGCTCACCCTGCAGCTAAAATGCTGGTGGAAGTAGCTAAAACCCAGGAAGATGAAGTGGGTGATGGTACAACCACTGCAGTCATAATAGCTGGTGAGTTACTTAAAAAAGCTGAAGAACTATTGGATATTAATGTCCACCCTACCATTATTGCCATGGGATACAGGCAAGCTGCACTAAAAGCTCAGGAAATCTTAGAAGATATTTCCATTGAGGCTAATGATAAAGAAACTTTACTAAATGTGGCTATGACTGCTATGACTGGAAAAGGATCAGAAAAGGCTAAAGAACCATTAGCTGACTTAATAGTATCAGCAGTAATGCAGGTGGAGGAAGATGGGGAAGTCAATAAGAAAAACATCAACATCCAGCGTATACAGGGTGCAAGTGTGGATGAATCTCACATCGTGAATGGTATTGTTGTTGATAAGAGCAGGGCTGATAATTCAATGCCTAAAAATATTGAAAACGCGAAAATTGCTCTTTTAAAATACCCAATCGAAGTTAAAGATTTGGAAACCGATGCTAAGATTAAATTGACCGATCCTAATCAAATGCAGGCTTTCATTGAAAACGAAGAGCAAATGATAAAAGATATGGTACAAAAAGTCATAGACTCTGGGGCAAATGTCATATTCTGTCAGAAGGGAATTGATGATCTGGCCGTCCACTACTTATCAAGGGCTGGAATATTGGCCGTTAAAAGAGCTAAAAAGTCTGACATGGAAAGATTGGAAAAAGCTACCGGTGCTCAACTGGTGACCAATATCGAGGATTTAAGTGCTGCTGAACTTGGTGAAGCTGGAAAAGTTTATGAGAAAAAGATATTTGATGATGTCTTGATCTTTGTGGAAGAATGTAAGGATCCTAAAGCAATCTCCATCATATTAAGGGGCAGTACCCGGCATGTGGCTGAAGAAGTAGAAAGAGCTTTAGATGATGCTATAGGTGTTGTAGCTTCTACTATGGAAGATAAACAGGTTGTTATTGGAGGAGGCGCTCCTGAGATTGAGATTTCTCGAAAATTAAGAGAATATGCTGACACCATCAGTGGAAGGGAACAACTGGCTGTAAATGCATTTGCAGAAGCATTAGAAGTTGTACCCAAGACCCTGGCTGAAAACGCCGGTTTGGATAGTATAGATGCCATTGTGGATTTAAGGGCTGCTCACGAAGATTCTCCTTACATGGGACTGGACGTTTTCCAGGGTGAAGTAATGGATATGAGAGAATCTGGAGTAGTAGAACCTCAAAGAGTTAAAAAACAGGCTATTCAATCCGCAGCTGAAGCAGCAGAAATGATTCTAAGAATCGATGATATGATTGCTGCTAAAGGTGGTTTAGAAGCTACTGGCGATGACATGGGAGACATGGGTGGTATGCCTGGCGGTATGCCTGGCGGTATGCCTCCTATGATGTAATGGGATTTAAATAACACTTTAGTGTTCTTTAAAAACATTACTTATTTTTTTTATTTATTTTTGCTGATTATTTTTGATTCTATCTGCATTTATTGATCCTCAGGAACTTTCACGGATTCTAAAATATTTTCAAAACTTAATATATTTATCATTATTAATTATTATTTATAATGATTAATTATAGTAATCTATATATATCATTTGCAACTTACTTATCATAATTATTTAAATTATTGTTAGGAGACGCAAAATGCTAAAAGACACCTCAGTTCTTCTCGATGAGAGAAGAATATTTAAGCCTAACTATGAGTTAGTTGAAGAGGCACATGTAAAAAACTGGGAAGCAGAGCTGGAAAAGGGTAAAGACCTGGAAAAATACTGGGCAGAAAAATCTGAACAGTTTGAATGGTTTAAACCCTGGGATAAAGTTCTGGATGAAAGTAATAAACCCTTCTACAAGTGGTTTGTAAATGGAAAAATTAACCTGGCTTACAATGCAGTGGATCGCTGGATTTCAACTGACAAAAGAAATCAGGTGGCTATTTTATATGTTAATGAGAGGGGTGAGGAAAAAAAATTAACTTACTTTGAACTTTACCGCGAAGTAAATAAAATGGCCAATGCCCTTAAAAATCTGGGTATTAAAAAGGGAGAAACAGTTTCCATGTACCTCCCCATGTGCCCGGAGCTTCTAATTTCCATGTTGGCCTGCAATAAAATTGGCGCCATGCACAGTGTGGTTTATTCCGGTTTAAGTGTGGGTGCATTTGTAGAGAGAATGAATGATGCCAAGGCCAAAGTGCTAATTACCGCCGATGGTACTTACCGTAGAGGTAAAATAATTAATTTAAAAAATATTGTGGATGAAGCAGTTCTGCAATGCCCCACCATTGAAACCATAGTGGTGGTAAATCACACCGGATCGGATATAGAAGTTTCTGATTTAAGTGGGCGGGAAATTTTCTATGATCGACTAATTGAAGGTGAGAGCGATGAATGTGAAGCAGAAGAAATGGATGCTGAAGATCCGCTTTTCATTCTTTACACTTCTGGTAGTACCGGTAAACCTAAAGGTGTTCTCCATACTACTGCCGGATATATGGTAGGGGTGGCCACTACTTTGAAATATGTTTTTGATATTCATGATGGGGATTTGTGGTGGTGTACTGCAGATATTGGTTGGATAACGGGACATAGCTATGTTATATATGCTCCTCTTCTTTTGGGAACCACCACTCTGGTTTATGAAGGAGCACCTGATTTCCCTGATCCAGGGGCCTGGTGGAACATAGTGGAAAAATATGGTGTAACTAAATTTTACACCGCACCTACCGCCATCAGACACCTGATGCGATTTGGAGAAAAATATCCTCAGATATACAATCTGTCTTCTTTGAAGGTTCTGGGAAGTGTGGGAGAACCTATAAATCCAGAAGCATGGATGTGGTTCTACAAAAACATTGGAAAAGAAAAAACACCGATCATGGACACCTGGTGGCAAACTGAAACAGGAATGCATTTGATTTCGCCATTACCTGTTGCTAATTTAAAACCAGGGTCTGCTACTCTGCCCCTACCGGGTATTGATGCCGATGTGGTGGATGAAAAAGGTAATTCGGTTCCTCTAGGTAAAGGTGGATATCTGGTTATCAAAAAACCATGGCCGGCCATGTTCCGAACACTTTATGAAGATGAAGAAAGATTTGTAAATGTTTACTGGAAGGAGTTTCCGCAAGGATTTTACCGGGCAGGTGACATGGCCCGTAAAGATGAAGATGGATATTACTGGATTCAGGGCCGGTCCGATGATGTACTTAAAATTGCCGGGCACCGGGTTGGTACTTCTGAAGTTGAATCTTCATTTGTTAGTCACTCTGCAGTGGCTGAAGCGGCGGTTATTGGAAAATCAGACCCTATAAAAGGTCAGGTTATCAAAGCTTTCCTCATACTTCGGGAAGGATATGAACTAAATACTTCCTTAATTGAAGATTTGAAAAAACATGTGCGCTATGAACTGGGACCCGTAGCAGTTTTAGGGGAAATTGAACAGGTGGATAAGCTCCCTAAAACTAGAAGTGGTAAAATTATGAGAAGAATTCTAAGAGCACAGGAAGAAGGCGAAGAATTAGGAGATACTTCAACTCTAGAAGAATGATTTAACTATTGTTTAGTAAGTATTAATTGAATCATAGAAAATTAGAGGTATTAAAATGTCTATAGAAAACGATAAAACCTTATCTTTAAGGGACATGACAGCCAATCCTGCACCACTGGGTCTTTTAGGTTTCGGTATAACTACCGTTCTTTTAAATATCCATAACGCAGGATTTTTCCCTATAAATAGTATGATTCTGGCAATGGGTTTTGCTTATGGGGGTTTAGCCCAAATATTTGCATGTTTCATGGAATATAAAAAAGGCAATACCTTTGCCACCGTAGCATTTGGATCTTACGGGCTTTTCTGGTGGTCTCTGGTGATTTTACTGGTACTGCCTCAGGTTGGGTTCTTAAATACCGGTGGAAATTCTCCTATTCAAGCAGCGGATCCAACTTCCTTCGCAGCTTACCTATTTATGTGGGGAGTATTTACTCTGGTAATGTTCATAGCTACCCTGAAATTAATAAGAGGGCTGCAGGTGGTTTTCATATCCCTGGCCATTTTGTTCTTCCTCCTGGCTGCAGGAAATATAACCGGTTCCCAGACCCTGATAACCATTGCTGGATATGAGGGCATATTTACCGGTGCAGCCGCCATGTATGTGGGACTAGCCCAGGTAATAAATGAGACCCATGGAAGAGATGTTCTTCCTATTTAATTAAATTAAGATGACGCCTCCACGTCAAAAAATAGCCTGTTAATGTATTCGCGACATTAATAGGCTAATCTTTTTATTTAATGAATTTAAAATAAATTTTTTAATCTAATAATGACTTTTTTAGTAATTATTTAATAAAACATGATTTATTATACTTTGATGTGCACTCTACTCAACTTGTTTACTATTTTGAGTAGTACCTTTAATAATAATAGATAATCCAACTCATATAATCTATGTAAACTAATTACTATTATTAATTAGGAAGGGATTCTTTAATCTGACAACTGTTTTTCAAGTTGTATTTTATTCTCATAAAATGATTATTTAAAAACATTTTTTTTTAGAAAATTTCTAAAATTAAACTCACTTTTTTAGTTTTATTGAAATTCCTTAATTTGTAATATAAGAAATTCTTATTTCTTTTTTGTAATAATTTCGGATGAATCTCACTTAATAAATAATAAATTTTATTTTAGAATTTTTAAATATTCCCGGTATATTCCTTATTTTACAATGTAAATTAAGATTATCCGGCCTTTAATTATATTTAGGTTAACAAAAATTTTATAAGCTCTATATTTATATCTATAATCATGATTATTTTAGGTGAACCTAATGTCAGATAATGAATCTTTAAGTGAAAACATTGAGGAGTATCTGGAAGTTATTTATAAGGTTTCTCTGGAAGATAAAAAGCCAGTAACCACTTCTAATATATCAAAAAATCTTAATATCGCTCCAGGCAGTGTAACTCAAATGTTAAAAAAATTAGATAAACGGGGATATGTTCAATATTCTCCTTACAAAGGTGCAGTTCTTACTGAAAAAGGCCTTAAAGTTGCCAGTAAAATAACCAGGAAACACAGGTTACTGGAACGCTTTTTAAATGATATACTAAAACTCAAAAAAGATAAAATTCATTCTGAGGCCTGTCAAATGGAACATACTCTATCTGATGATGCGGAAAGGGCCCTATGTCAGTTACTGGAACAACCAGACCAGTGCCCAGATGAGGCACCTATCCCTGCTTGTGATTTCAAATTTAACACCTGTGAAGAATGTCTGGAGAGAAAACATGAAGACATAGAAGAAGTAGGTGCACGTGATGAAAACCTTATTTCAGTTACCAGCCTGGGTGAAAATGAAGTGGGTCGGGTATCATTCATTAGAGGGGATTATAAAGTAATTAGAAGACTGATGGATATGGGTATAACCATAGGTGCTATGGTCAGTGTAATTAAATTGGCCCCTTTTAAGGGACCTGTGGAAGTATCAGTCAGGGGATCCAAACTTGCTCTGGGTAGGGATATTGCCAAAAATGTCTTTGTTGAATTAATTGATGATGAAAGAAAGAATGAAGATGGAGCAATGGCCCATGGTTAAGTCCGGATTTCAAAAAGAGAAAGAATTTGATGCGTCATCCAGTTCATCTAAGGACGAATTTACCATAGCCCTTTCGGGAAATGCCAATGTGGGAAAAAGTGTTATTTTTAACCAGCTTACTGGTTCTAATCAGATTGTAGGTAACTGGCCTGGTAAAACAGTAGAAAAGGCCCAGGGAAAACTTTATTTCCAGGGACAAAAAATCCATGTAATTGATCTACCGGGAATTTATTCTTTCTCTACTTTTTCCATGGAAGAGATAGTGTCCCGGGAGTATATTGCCTATGAAAAACCTGATGTGGTTATAAATGTTCTGGATGCATCGGTTCTGGAAAGGAACCTTTTTTTCACTTTACAGTTAATGGAAATGGAAGTACCACTGGTGGTGTGTATAAATCAGGTGGATATTGCCCGGCAAAAGGGTATAATCATCGATGAAAAAAAATTGGAGAAAGCCTTAGGAGTTCCCGTAGTTTCTACAGTTGCAGTTAGAGGTGAAGGCCTTAGAAAATTAATAGAAAAAGCGGTAAAGGCTGCTGAGAATCCAGAAAATGTCCCGGAAATTATTAAATATGGGGGAGAAGTAGAAAAAAGAATTCAAAATTTATCAGAAATGATAGAATCTAAGAAAATTTCATTAAAATATTCTAATCGATGGATGGCCATTAAGATACTGGAAAATGATCCGGAAATAATAAAAAATATCAAAAATGAATCCCCGGATATCATTTCTTATGCCAACCAGCTTGCCTACCAGATTGAAAAAATTCATCAAGAGCCTTCTTTTGCTGTAATGGCTTCTGAAAGATATACTTTGGCAAATTTTATTGCCTCTGGTGCCCAAGTTCAGACTAAAATTGACATCCCCTTCTCGGAACGTCTGGATAAAATTTTAACTCATCCGGTTTTAGGATATTTTACCTCTGCTCTGGTTATAATTGGATTACTTTTATGGACCTTTACCATTGGGGATTTTCTGGAAGGGATCCTTTCCAATGCTTTTAGCTTTTTTCAACCTGTTGATCCTCAATTTTCCGGTGCCATCACCGCTATACTCTGGAATGGTGCATTTGGGGGAATTGTAGCTGGTGTTACACTAATAATTCCCTTTGTCATCCCTTTTTATCTGATGTTATCCTATATAGAAAATTCCGGCTTATTAACCCGGGTGGCCTTTATGATGGATAGCTTCATGCACAAAATAGGATTGCATGGCAAGGCACTGATACCCCTTATATTAGGGTATGGATGTAATGTACCAGCTATAGATAGTACCAGGATACTTGAAACTCGAAGAGAACGACTTTTAGCAGCTTTTGCCATAACTTTTGCTCCCTGTGCTGCTCGAACCATTTTAATACTGGGTCTGGTGGCTATATTTGTTAATATATGGTGGGCCCTGGCCCTTTATGTGCTGGATTTGATAATAATAGTTATTATGGGTAGATTAGCCCTTAAAGCAACTCCAGGAGAATCAACTGGTCTTATAATGGAGATGCATACCTTAAAATTGCCTTCGTTTTCAGTAATCCTTAAACAAACCTGGGCGAGAACCAAATCACTAATTTATCTGGTTTTTCCAATTTATATCGTGGGCAGTGCCCTGATTCAGGCTTTCTATGCTATGGGAGTTTTAGAACCTGTTAGTAATTTCATGGCCCCTCTTACAGTGGGCTGGTTAGGATTACCTGCATTTGCAGGAGTACTGCTTATTGTGGGGGCAGTTAGAAAAGAATTTATCTTATTAACTCTGGTGTCATTTGTGGGCACTGATCTCACCCTGGCTTTAAATACAACTCAATTTATCGTACTGGCTATAGTGGGCATGTTATATCTGCCCTGTTTTTCCACCATTGCCATACTTATTAAAGAATTCGGCTGGAAAGCAGCCAGTTTGATTACGGGAGCTAATTTTACAACTGCTCTTGTTGTAGGAGGTTTATTTGCCCACATATTACCCTATTTTTTATAAATATTCCCTTTGTAGGAGGAGTGATTAATGAAGAATATCAGGATAGTATCATGGAATGTCAATGGAATTAGGGCCATACAACGAAAAGGATTTTTGGACTGGTTAAATAAGGATAAACCGGATATATTATGTATTCAGGAAACTAAAGCCACCCCTGACCAGCTCCCCCGATCTTTAAAAGAAATCAAGGGGTACCATGCTTATTTTAATTCTGCTGAAAGGAAGGGTTATAGTGGTGTAGCATTGTACAGTTTTCTTAAACCAGAAAATATTGAAAATGGTTTTGGAATAGATAAATTCGATCGAGAAGGCCGCATTCAAATTGCAGATTATGGTGAATTTGTATTATTCAATATCTATTTTCCCAATGGTAAGATGTCTGAAGAACGACTTAAATATAAATTAGATTTTTACGACGCATTTTTAGACCATGCTAACCAGCTGAGGGACCAGGGAAAAAATATTATTGTTTGTGGAGATCTAAATACAGCCCACAAGGAAATAGACCTGGCACGCCCTAAAGAAAATAGCAACATATCTGGTTTTTTACCAGTAGAAAGAGCATGGATAGATAAATTTCTGGATAATGGTTATGTGGATACTTTCCGTATGTTTAATTCAGATGAGAATCAATATACCTGGTGGAGTTACCGTACCCGGGCACGGGAAAGAAATGTGGGATGGAGACTGGATTACTTTTTTACCAATAAAGAATTCACCGACCACATAGAATCATCCTATATATTATCGGAGGTAATGGGATCAGATCACTGTCCGGTGGGACTTGATATTAAAATATAGCTAAAAACCTTGATAAAATTTTATTTAGTTCCCCTAGTTTTTAGATGACATTCCTCCTAACTGATTTATGAAATGTTCCAAATAGTAGAGTGATTTTTCATGGGAACTCAAGGCAATAGCTAATTTTTTAATAACTTTTTCTCCTTCCTTTTCTCCGGACCTTAAATCAACATAAAGAACGATATTGTAATAAATTTTTTTTAAATCATATTTGATTTGAGGGGGAAACCCCCATAAATTGAGTAGTGCCCATTCCGGGCTGGATTTTCCTATTTTTTCTAAATCCAGTTCTTCATTATTAAAAACTTTATCCTGAATGAATTTTAATAAATTACGATTTTTAACGGACCAGAACTTAAAATCATCATATTTTTCATGGTAAATTGAAATTTCACCACATAAATCGTCTCTTATTTTAATAAATTCTTCTTCATATTGATTAAGATAATAAATTGAATCATCTGAAGGATTAAAATTAATATCTGCTCCGTATTTATCTTTTAACTTTTTTCCAGATTCGATATGCAGTATTTCATCATCAGTTAATTTACGATATTCTAAAAGTTCCTTTTGCATTTTTAGTTCTTTTTTCCATTCTTTTTCTTTTTTTGATAATAAAATCTTCATTTTTGACTGGAAATTCTTCTCCAATATTTTTAGAGCATATAACCTTTTCCAGCTATCATTTTTTACTAACTGATTAATCAAAAACTGCATTTCCACCGGATCATCAGAATAATTCCGGGGTAGGGATAAAAAAATATTAGCAATAAATTGGGGAAATAAAAAAGGGACTATGCTAACCATAATATAAAATAAAATAGATATCAAAAGTGAAATAATCAGGGGAATAATGAATATCTGATAATCCAATCTAATACCTTCTTCTTATAATTTTAAATAAAATTTATACCGGTTTATTCGTAATCTAAAATGGTTTTTCTTAACTCTCTTTCGGTCTCAGCTATGATTTCTATCTTTTCAAAATCCACATTATTATCTTGCAGACTTTTAGCCAATTGAGTGGGTGTTAGAGTATCGTCCCGGTCTATAAGAATAGAATTAGATTCAAAGGAAATTGATCCTGACGTGTCAGTGGAAAGAAAATCATAGGCGTTATCAATATCACTGGTTATAACACGGAAGGTTCTGATTTTTTTGGTTACCTGTGTTATGTCAATATCCATGCGCTGCAGGGCAATCAATACGTGTTTATTGAGAGCATCTTCCAGTACCTGTATATCCACCCGGTTTTTATTCATGGAAATACGGGCTGCCTGACATATTTGAGCAATATCACGAGCATGAGCATAACTGGGCTGTAAACCTTCGCCTCCGTCTTTAAATTCAGTATATACCTTTTCAAATCTTTCCAGAACTTCATCATCATAGTCTTCTTTTAATAAATCAAGATTCATTTTAAATACTTTGGAAACATTTTTTACAGGAGGATTACGCAGAAAAATATGTAAAGGAGCTCTTCTAAGGTGGGCCTCATCCATAATACTAACATCCAGATTGGTGGAAAAAGCAGGAATAAAATGGCTGAAAACCACTACTGGAACTCCCCTTACATAAATCATATCCTTCTTATTTTCCATGGGTACGATGAGACGATTTAAAATTATTTCATGGTCATCTCTTTGCCTTCCCAAATCGTCCACCAGCAATATTCCTCCATTAGCTTTAATCATGGGGGAAGTTTCATATACGCCCTTATTAGGGTCGTATACGGTTTCTAATTTATTCAGGTTCAGTTCAGCACCAGTAAAAACGAATGGGGCATGAATTTTAACCCACCTTGGGTCTGCTGGCTGTTCCGGGCATCTCCTGTGAAAATCAGGATCGTATAATTGTATAATCCTGCTTCCAAATTCAATGAATTTAGGTATAATGAGAGGTGGTAGCAAATCGGAGGTTTTACTGATAATGAATGTTTTTCCTGTACCTGGAGAACCATATATAAAAATACCTTTTCCAATAGTGCAGGATTCTATAAGACATTCTTTAGCATAATCAAGTCCTACCACATCGTCGAATGTTTTTTCAATTATATCTTCCGGGATTTCAACCGGGTGCCTTCCTTTCATTTGGCATTCCATTATTTCCCAGTAAAAATCGTAGGAAACAGGTGCCAGACCCATATATGGATTTTCTTCCACTATTCTCTTTGTTTTCTCCCTTCCTTTTTTGGTAATGGTATAATCTATACTTGAAAATAGGAAACTACCTCCTACCTGGGCACAAAGGCCATCTTGCTCCATTTTACGAAGAACCTCTTCTAAAATGTCCCAGTGTATACCTGTAACTTCATTTAATCTTTTAGTTTGCACGGTACCATAGCTAGAAATGATTTTCAGAATCAAATCTCGAACAAATACTTCAGATAATCTAAGTTCTTCCAAAGTTTTAGGCTGTCTAAGTCGCCTGATAATTATTTCCATTTGTTCATTGTGATAGTAACTCATAAGTTTACCTCTAAAAATTTATAATTTTCTAAATGGACACATGAATTAATTTAAGGTATTTTTTGCCCTGGATAAATTTTTAAATTATTAATCCCTGGATTGAAAAGTTATAAAATTTCATTCAATTCACTTATATCAGAAATAACCTTTACATCCAGTTTTTCCTTTTCAATATACTCTTCTTCTTCAGGTGTGAGCTTACAATTTACCAGAATAGCAGACATACCTGCATTAACCGCACCCATCATGTCTTCTGAAAATTTATTACCAATCATAATTGATTTTTCAGGGGTGCAACCCATGCGACTTAAGGCTACTTCAAAAATACGATGGTGGGGTTTTTCAAAACCAATTTCATCCGAGGTCACCACTTCGTCAAAAAAATGGTGTATGCCCAGACGGATTAATTTCTCCCATTGTTTTATGGTTATACCATTGGAGATAACACCCAGTCTGTAACCTTTACTTTTAAGGTTTATCAGGGTGGAGGTGGTTCTGGGAAATGGTCTAAGTAAGGCAAATTTAACATTATGATAATTGATCATTCCCAGAGCAATTAAAAGAGGTTTTTCCTCTCCAAAAACAGTTTTAGTTAGAACATTGAAATGTTTATCATAATTAGATCCTTTTTGAGCAATAATCTCTCTTAAAAGCTTATATGCTTCGGTAGAATCAAGGGGTAAACCGGCATCTATCATCATATTTAAAGCTGCCTTTCGGGCCAGCTTGGCAAAACCAGAAGTATCATAAAGAGTATCATCAATATCGAAAAAAACTGCCTTGAGCATAATTTCCACCTGAATGATTGCCACACAATCAATTTTTTAATTCTTCCTTATTAACTATCAGAATTTCTCCAACAATTAAATGAAATATATTATACTCTTAAATGGGGAACTATAAAAATTTATCTAAAAAATATTAATAGAATTAAAAAAAAGCATCTAAACTACTTTGCTGTTCATCACGGGATAATTCTAAAATTTCATCACTGGAATAGCCCAGTGAGCTCATTATTCTTGAAACAGCAGGTATAACTTGATTTTCGATGTAGTAGCCCGGGTCGTATTCTTTACCTTCTATATCTTCCAGGGGTTCGGCTCTTTGACTTATAGAATTTTTGCCCTTTACTATTACATAGCGTATAATGGAGCCTCGTTCTATTTTTCTCCCTTTAGATAGTGATTTTTGGGCAGCAACTACATGGGGTCCAATTTGTTTATATTCATTCAAATTTTTGGTGATCTGGGTATGTATAACCAGATCCTCCATTTTAATCTGACCTTTTTTAATATCCTTTATGGCATTTTTTATGATTTCTTTAGCTTTATCTGGAGAACCATCCTTCAAAATAGCCATAAGTATATTTTGCTGAGTTTTTTTAGCAATATTGGCCCAGTCCCGCCTTACCAGCTCCAGGCCTTTTACCACTATATTTCCATCCTCCAGAAGAGCATATCTTTTCTTGGTAACAAAGAAACCTCTACTATAGAAACCTTCATACTCCAGTTCCATACCTTGCGGTAAGTCAGGATTAATATATTCTAAAAATTTAGAAACCTGAACTTTAATTTCAGATTCTAATTCACTCTGCAATCAGCACACCATTTATTACACCGTCTTGACCAGGCCGGGAAGTTACACGAACTTTACCAGAGCTGGTTTCAACAACTGCACCTTTTGTAATTATATTACGTCTTACAAAGTTAGGATTAGCCAGGTTTTCAACAACATTTAAAATTTCAGCTACTTCCACCTTATTGGTTTCAGGATTAACCACATTAATTTTGGTATCAGTTGCTAATCGAACTTTTAAATTTCCTCCCTGGGTTCTGATTTTTCGGATTCTCTTAGGGCCTATTTTAGTTTCTGCAGCTTCTCTTCCCAGTTCACATTTTTTCTTACCGCGGTTCATTTTCGCTCTTCCGCCGGTAGGCTTTTTCATAGATTTACCTTGCCATATAGCCATTATTTCACCTTGTTAGTTTAATTATATAATTTAACCCATAAAATATAGGTTAATGGAATCTGAATATAATTAAGATTCCAAAATCAGTAAAAAACTGAATTTAAAGCACAACTAAATTAAATGTTTATGTAGTAACTATTCATTAGTCATCAGGCTTTAAAAAGATTTTGTTTATTCTCAAATTTAATAGTTACTAATTTATATCATATTAACCATTTTAAGATTTCTTAAATCCTAACTTGAGATTAATCTAATACTATTTTGCTAACATCATATTTAAATATTTTAAATTGTAATGATGAATTACATATAATATAATTTAAATAAACTTATTTTTAGATTTTAAAAAAACAACATTAACAATCAACAGGTGTAGCAATGAAGATAGGGATGTCTCACGGTGCTGGCGGAGAAGTAATGCAGAATCTGATATCAGATATAATTCTCAAAAACATTAAAAACAAGAGAGTAAATGGGGGAGTAGGTTTAGATGACCTGGATGATGGTGCATCCATACCTTTAGGAGACCTGGAAATAGTCCTGAGTACTGATGGCCATACCGTGGACCCTTTATTTTTTCCAGGTGGAGACATTGGTAAACTGTCTATTGCCGGTACTGTAAATGATATTGCGGTTATGGGTGCTAAACCTCTGGCCATTACTAATGGAATGGTTATTAGAGAAGGTTTCCCTGCTGATGATCTGGAGACTATTGTAAAATCCATGGATGCTGTTTGTCAGGAAACCGGGGTTTCCATAATCACTGGTGATACCAAGGTCATGGAACAGGGTAAACTGGATGAGATGATTATTACTACTACCGGTATTGGAGTGGTAAATAAAGGAGAAATAAAAAGAGACTCTTCTTTAAAGGTGGGGGATAAGATAATCCTATCGGGTAGTGTAGGTGATCATGGGATGGCTCTAATGTCCTACCGGGAAGGATTTGGATTTGACACCGATCTCCAATCAGATGTGGCCCCTATATGGGAAATTGTGGAAAAAGCACTGGCCATAGGGGGAGTTACCTCCATGAAAGATCCCACCAGAGGTGGCCTGGCCAATGCATTAAATGAGATAGCTAATAAATCAGGAGTAGGTTTGCTGGTTGAAGAAGATAAAATTCCTCTAAAAGAACCGGTAATTGCTGTTTCAGAAATGTTAGGAATAGATCCTTACGAAGTTGCCAATGAGGGAAAGGTAATTATAGGGGTTGAAAAAGAACTGGCTGATGAAACTCTGAGTGCTATTAGAAAGACCAGATACGGTGCTCAAGCCCAAATTATAGGAGAAGTGACTGAAGATAACCATGTTATTTTAGAAACTTCCTTAGGGGGAAAAAGGATTTTAGAAGCACCTATTGCAGATCCAGTGCCGAGAGTATGCTAAAACTTATCATTTAGCAAATTTTAAATACTTCTTTTAGTAATAATTTCCATATTAATCTTTTTATTTATTAATACATTTTGAAGGGGTTATAATGGAAACTATAACTAAAAAAAGAATTGTAGCTTTTATTCTGGACTTTTTAGTAATCACATTTTTTATGTGGATTCTTAACCCAATTATTTATCCACTGGTTATTGTCACCGGGATTTATGGAATTTTTAACTATAGCTTAGTTTTTCTAGCAATTATAATAATGGCTTACTTTACTTATCTGGAGAAATCTAAAACCAGCACCCTGGGAAAAAGTATTATGGGAATTCACGTAGAACCTGAACAGGGCGAATTAACCTACCAGAAAACATTTATTCGTAATTTATCTAAAATATTATGGTTCCCCTTACTTCTGGATTTGATAGGAGGATATTTATCAAAAAATGATTCCATTAGACTTTTAGATAAATATGCAAAAACAAAAGTTGTTTTAGATAAACATTAAAATTTATATTTATCTCTTAAATTGATTTTTTTATATAACCTGTACTTATTTTACATCTATCAGACTTTTTTTACATTTTTTTTATATTTAATAAATTAAATAGCAGAATTTTATATAAAGTTCTTACATAATCTATAACAATTTTTAATATTTTCAGGGGTGAAAAGATGAAAGATGAAGTTTCAGAAGTAAAAAGCCAGGTACTGGATACAATTGCAACATTAGTGACCACTGCATTTGGTTTAATTGCTGCTTTGGCCTGGAATGAAGCAATCCAAGCATTGATAACTCAATGGCTGGGTGAAACAGATGGTTTAACAGGCCTTTTTATTTATGCAGTAGTAATCACCATCTTAGCTGTTATTGCTACCATATTAATAGCCCGTTTAATTGCAAAACCAGCAGTACAGGCAGTAAGAATTGTGGAATGATTTTTATTCCACTTTCTTAATATTTTCTGTGAAATGATATTATAATTAATTGGTGGAAAAAAATTCTGAAATTATTAAAATTGAAGGTACTTATGAAAGCAATAGAGACCATAAACCTGGGGAAAAAATTTGGCAAGCTAACTGCTGTAGATAAAGTGAATCTAAAGGTAGATCAGGGGGAAATATTTGGATTACTGGGTCCTAATGGTGCTGGAAAAAGTACATTCATCTCCATGTTATGCACTATTTTAAAACCATCATCTGGAACCGCCCAGGTGGAAGGTTATGATATTATTAGTGAGGCAGCAGATGTTAGACGATCCATCGGTATAGTCTTCCAGGATCCCAGTATAGATGATAAACTTACCGGAAGGGAGAATATGGAATTGCATGCTGATTTATATAATGTACCCCGTGAGGTGATGCACTCCCGTATAGATGAGGTACTGCACTTAGTTGAATTAGAGGATCGTGCATCCAGCTATGTTAACACCTATTCCGGAGGCATGAGGCGTAGGTTGGAAATAGCAAGGAGTCTAATACATTATCCTAAAGTATTATTTTTGGATGAGCCCACTTTAGGTCTGGATCCTCAAAGTCGAGACCATATCTGGGA
Organism: Methanobacterium alkalithermotolerans; assembly: GCF_018141185.1. Classification (NCBI taxonomy): domain Archaea; kingdom Methanobacteriati; phylum Methanobacteriota; class Methanobacteria; order Methanobacteriales; family Methanobacteriaceae; genus Methanobacterium; species Methanobacterium alkalithermotolerans. The sequence continues at coordinate 2,000,069 of NZ_CP058560.1, forward strand.
TTATATAACCAATCTAAAAAAAAGGGAGAATATTACCATTATTCTTACTACCCATTACATGGAAGAAGCAGATAAACTCTGTGATAGGATAGCTATTATTGATAGGAGCAGTATTATCGCTCTGGATACTCCTAAAAACCTTAAGAATGAGTTGGGAGGGGAAACTATTATCATAGAGACCAGTGATAATGATATTTTAGCAAATAAACTCTCTGAAGTTGAACTTGCTGATAATATTTTTAAAACAGATAAAGAACTAAATTTGAGTGTTAAAAATGCCCATACGTCTCTGGCACGTATAGTCGAATTATCAGTCTCATTAGGGGTTTCTATAGAAACTATTTCTATTCGAGAGCCGGATTTAAATGATGTATTTATGCATTTTACTGGTCGGGAAATCCGTGATGGTGGTAAAAGTGAGGATCTTACAGGAATGGGTGCAAGAGTTATGGGGCGGGTAAAATAAGCGAATTTCGAGGTATTTATGCTTTGTGGCGCCGTGAACTTAAACGTTTTATTCGGGATCGTACACGGCTGGTTAGTTCAGTAATTACGCCTATACTGTGGCTGGTAATCTTTGGGACGGGATTGGGATTTTCTCTGGAGTTTACAGGTTTTGATTATACTCAATTTTTGTTGCCCGGTATTATTGCCCAGACACTTCTTTTTACATCCATATTTCTGGGCATATCTGTGATTTGGGATCGGCAATTTGGCTTTATGAAGGAAATCATGGTTTCACCAATTAGCAGAGCCTCCATTTTTGCCGGTAAAATGTTAGGAGTGGGCACCGCTGCTATTATACAGGGAGCCATAGTGATTTTACTGGGATTTATTATTGGAGTACCTTTGACTTTACAAGCAGTAATCCTGGCCCTACCTTTAATGATAATTATTACAGTGGGCCTTACCTGTATTGGTTTAGTTATCGCCAGTCTCATGTCCAGCTTGGAAAGCTTTGGAACTATTGTAACCTTTGTTAATCTGCCCATGTTTTTCCTGAGCGGAGCTTTATTCCCGGTTACAAATTTGCCTTCCTGGATGAGGTGGGCCTTTTATATAAACCCTCTGACCTATGGTGTAGATGCTTTAAGAGGGGTTATGATAAGTGGATGGCCCACTATTGTACCCATGCAATATAATATTTTGATTATATGTGCCTTTGATGTGGTTATGATAGTTTTGGGAACCTATCTCTTCAGTAGAAGACAATGATTTAATCTCAAAATAATTGTATTAAGGGTTATAGAATAAAAAGAATGATTTAGATGGGTATTTAAGTCCAGCTATAAGGATTAAATTCAGAAGGCGGAATATACATGACTTCTGCATAGCCTTTTTTAAGTAATTCCGCATTTATATTGGTATTTCCTACATAAACCACGGCTAAAACACGTCCATAGCGATCATTATTTTTTTTATCATCAATATCCAGATAAATCAGTTTTCCAAGACATTTACTTTTTACAAAATCTTTGGCTTCCTGATATCCAGGTTCTCCCCTTTCGGGAGTATTGACTCCCACCAACCTTATTCTACCTACTCCCTTTACATCCAGGGTATCCCCATCCACCACATAGGTACATATACCGCTTTTCTCATAATGAGGGGGTATTTGCGCTTGAGATTCATTAATAAGGTTTATTTCACTTTCAATTGAGGAATTATTTAGAAGAGATTCAGGGGATGAAATATTTAAGTCAACTTCATCCAGAGGAATTTGTGAAATACTATTATCATCTACACAGCCGGCAATAGAAATGGATAATAACATTATAATCAGTACAATATGATATTTTTTCAATGGATTTTTTGGTATCATGGACATCTACCCTATATTATTAAATCAATAACATATAATTTTTATTATTAATAAAAACAGGTAAAGCTTTCTTAAATAAAATCAGAATTAATAAGGAACTTGTTTTTTAGTTACTTTTAGCGCTATAATCACTGCTCTAATTTCATGAAATAAAACTGTTTTCTATCGATTCAAGTAATGAATATTAAATAGATTACATATATAATAAAATGAATTAGAAATCAAAAATAACATGCCGTTAAGTCAGGTTATTACATGGATTGGAAATCAATAGATTGGAAGGAACTCCTGGTTGCTTTAATCCTGGGCATATTACTGACCTTATTTCTAAGGTGGGGGTTTTAATGATATATGTTGATTATTTCATTAATAATTCAAATAACTTAAATAAAAGCTTTAAATTGAATTGAGGTATTAAATGCAGCAAATAGATGCAAAACCCCATCCTTCCATAAAAGGAGTTATGATTATAGATGGAAAAAATAATTTTCCCATCAGCTGGCTCAATAAACAGGGCTACTGTGAATACAGTATATATTTAGAGAATGTAAGGGGTATTGAAACTGAACCCACCATTGAAATGAAGCAAGGCCAGGCTATTCACCAGGAACTGGAAAATGAATTCAAAAAAGGCGCAGAAATCATAGACTTTAATGAAATGATTGACCTTTCCCAAACTCAGGAGATCCTGAGTAGAGAAATGTTTGTATCATCTCCTAAATTTGGAATCAGAGGTTTAATAGATGAAATATGGTTAACTCCCGATGAATTTATTATAATTGATGATAAACCGGGATCAATTGCTTATAATTCTTCCATTAATCAGGTCTGGGGCTATTGCCTGGCATTTAAAGATATTATTGGCTCTGATGATAGAAAAATTATGGGGGCCTTACGCCAGAGAGGAAGCAGTAAAATATTCTGGATGCAGGAATTTAATGAAAATGCTCAAAAGACCATTCAAAAATTACTGGATAGGATGCAGGACCTTTTTAATGGATCTAAACATTTTTTACCCACCAATAATCCTAGAAAATGTGCAAAATGCAGATTTAATAGCTTTTGTGAATTTGGATAAAAAAATAAAGTTCTTGCCTATAAACATAAAAATCAACAATTAAAGTTCTTAGCTATATAAATGATTATTAGATGAAAAACCCCCAAGTTTTTTTTTACAGTGTCCCGGCAATATCTGCTTGAAAAATGTGAGGTTAAATTAAATGGATTTTAATTCAGATTCCATTAAAACCGATGTTCTAAAATCAACTTTATCGGCCTTACCCTACATGGTTTTTTTAATTGATAAAGAAGGCCGAATAATATTTTTTAATCAGAAAGTAGTAGATTGTCTGGATGGGGATATGGAAGAATTTATAGGGAAAAAATGGGCTGATCTGGATTTTTCCCAGACAACCACTAAAATCAATAAAAAGATAATTAATGTACTTCAAACCCATAGAACACAATCAGGGACAATTACTTTATCCTTAAAAAAAGGTTTAAAAAGTTTCAATTACGTTTTTAACATTATTAAAGTTGATAAAGGTTCTTCAATAGGAGTTTTAGCTGTTCTGATGGATTCAAATCAATTAAAAAATATATCTTCTGATGAAAATTTGAATGAAGTTCGTTTAAAAGCAATGATCTGCCTCTATGAAATGTCAGACTGTTCTCTGGGGGAGATAACTGATTATGCTCTGGAACAGCTGGTAGAGATTACAGGTAGTAAATTAGGATACTTGAGTTTTTTAAATGAAACTGAAGACTTATTAACCATGTATTCCTGGTCCAAAGAGGCTATGAAAAAATGTGAAATAAATGATAAACCTATATATTACCCGGTTCATGAAACGGGATTATGGGGAGAAGCTATACGTCAGCGAAAGCCAATAATAATCAATGACTTTAAAGCCCCTAATAAATTAAAAAAAGGCTATCCAAAAGGCCATGTTCATTTAAAAAGGCATATGAATGTCCCTATATTTGATGGGGATAAAATCGTGGCCCTGGCAGGGGTGGGCAATAAAAAAGAATCTTATATTGAAGAGGATATTACTCAGATTAGAATTTTAATGAACTTTTTATGGAGTATAATCAAGCGTAAAAATTCAGAAAAAGCACTGAGAAATTCTCTAAATGAGAAAGAAGTCATGCTAAATGAAATTCATCATAGGGTTAAAAATAACCTGCAGGTTATATCCAGTCTCCTGGCCCTTCAAGCAGATTTCATGGAATCAAATGAAGCAAAAAATGTTTTATTAGAAGCCAGGGGGCGTGTAAAATCAATGGCCATGACTCATGATAAATTTTACCATGCTGATGACTTATCAAAAATTAATTTCTCCCAATACTTGAGAGAATTAGTTGACGATATTTTATTAAGCTCCCTGCAGGACTCTAAATTGATTAATTTGCAGATCGAATTGGATAATTCCCTATTAAATCTGGAAATAGCACTTCCTCTGGGTTTAATTGTAAATGAAATCTTAACCAATTCCCTGAAACATGCCTTTGTAGAATCTGATGAGAAGATAATATTCATCTATCTACATAAAAATTATGATGAATTTGAATTGATATTAAAAGATAATGGTGTGGGCTTTCCCGAAGATATTGATTTTAGAAATACAGATACTATGGGTATGCAATTAGTAATGTCTTTGATTATGCAAATTGGTGCTCAGATAGAATTAAATATCAATCAGGGTACAGAATTTATTATAAAATTTAAGAATGAAAGTTTAGATGAAGATTACTAACTGCTTTTTTTTAGTTTTTATAAAATAATTACCTAATTTTATCTGGAATTAAGAAGAACAGGGTATAGTTTAAATGTATTAAATACTAATATAAATTATAAGAATTAATTGATTTTGGTTATTTTGCTATTTTTAGTTATTCTAATAAATTGAGCTGAATAATTATAATCATATTTTTTTAAATAATTAAGGAAGATATTATGGATCAATTACTATTTGAAGAATTAGATTTATCTAAAGAAATGAAAAAAGCTATTGAAGATATTGGTTTTGAAGAAGCAACACCAATCCAGTCACTTACTATTCCCCATGCTTTAGCAGGGGAAGATGTTATTGGCCAGGCCCAAACCGGTACTGGCAAAACCGCTGCATTTGGGATTCCTGTATTAGAAAAGGTTTATGTCCCTGATAACTCAGTACAGGCTATTGTTTTATGTCCCACCAGGGAGCTTTGTATACAGGTAGCAGAAGAAATTGTAAAGCTATCCAAGTACATGAAAAAGGTAAAAGTACTCCCTATATACGGAGGACAACCTATAGGAAGACAGATTCGCGCCCTAAATAAAGGCGTACACATTGTCATTGGAACCCCGGGAAGGGTAATGGACCATTTACAAAGAGGTACCCTGAAACTTGATGGGGTGGAAATGGTGGTTCTGGATGAAGCAGATGAAATGCTAGATATGGGATTTAGAGAGGACATAGAAGAAATTTTAAGATTTGTTCCTAAAAAAAGGCAGACTTTACTATTCTCTGCAACCTTGTCCAAGGATATTCTCCGATTAACTAAAAAATACCAAAAGAATCCTCAATTCTTAAAAGTACCTCATCATCATCTTTCTGCTCCTAAAATAGACCAGAGCTATTTTGAAGTAAATGAGAAAATGAAAGCAGAGCTATTATCCCGTTTAATGGATATCCATGATATTAAACTGGCCCTGGTTTTCTGTAACACTAAAAGAAGAGTTGACCGTTTAGTAAAAGACCTCAAAACCAGAGGATATTTTGTGGACGGTATACATGGTGATATGAGGCAGGCTCAAAGGGACAGAGTAATGAATAAATATCGAAATGGTAAAATTGACATCCTGGTGGCAACTGATGTGGCTGCTAGAGGAATCGATGTTCCGGATGTGGAAGCAGTATTCAACCACGATGTTCCTAATGATACCGAATACTATGTACACCGAATAGGTAGAACTGGACGTGCTGGTAAACAGGGAAGATCATTTACCTTTGTATCTGGTAAAGAAATATACAAATTAAGGGATATTCAGCGTTATACCAAAACCAAAATAAAGCAGGAAAGAATTCCTTCTCTAGGGGATATTGAAAAAATAAAAATTGATCTTTTACTGGAGAAAGTCAAAAACAGTATCCAGAATGATAATCTGGACAGTTATATCCATACCGTGGAAGGTTTGATTGAGATTGGTTTCAATTCACTGGATATTTCAGCTGCATTATTAAAAATTATTAAAGAAAAAGAGCTCTAGATTCCCTCAAAATCTAATCCTGGATTTATTTTTTTCAGGATGTAATTTTTTTTTTTTTATTTTGAAGTAACTTTTTAGCCACTATTTTTTTTATTTAGAAAAAATCAGTTTTAATCTCTATTAATTAATTTTTAAGTCAAAAAAAATAAGGTATGGGTGATTAGATAAAATAACTCTTATTTTACCTTATTCAACCATTTTTTTAATATTTTAAGCAAATATAGCATCTAAGGCCGCTACTATTGTTTTACATTTTTGAAGTAAAACAGATTGTTCAAATCTCCAGTCAAGCTCTAAGAGTACTGTAGGTATTCCTTTTTGAGCTATGGGTATGGTTATTTTAGGGGGGCTGCTACCTTCGATATATAAATATCCAATAAGGCCATTACTTTTGGTAACTAGCTGATTTGCAAAACTGGTTGATAAAGCACCCTGACTGGGAGCAAATATGAAATCAGTAAGAGCATAGGTACCCCGGTTTCCATGCACATCCATGACTAATTGATAACTACTATCAATAAGAGGGACAATGTACTGACTGGCCAGATATTCTCCCTGGTTACGGCTTTCATCCATCTCTCTACCATCATAAACCACTACCTGGAATATATCCAGCTTGATATTATTGAGCTGGGCTGCTTTTATAGCATCTTCCATGGCTACATGAACTGCTAATTCATGAGGGTGTACCCCTATAATTATGGCTACCTTATTGGATCCAGTTCCATAAGATTCAATCTTTTGTACAAAACCATAGGAGGTTTGAGCTATTAAGGTGGTGGTTACCTGTGAGGGAGGGCTTGAACCGGTATTGATTTTTATGCCGGGTATGATGGTTACGGTGTTGGGTAGGTATTTGTTGGTTTGGTAGAAGTCCAGTATTCTGCTGAAGGCGTATATTTGTGTTTCGTAGCGTGTGGTTCCCAGGGTGGTGGTGGCGAAGTTGGGGGCGTGGTTGTTGTTGTCCATGAAGGTTTTTATTCTTTGTGCCAGGTCCAGGTAGGCTGTTTTTGTTATTGTGCCTTGTCTTGCGTTTTCTGATGGGTTGGGTGCTGTGTTGATGTTTTTGGGTGTTATTGGGGTGGTTTTTCCGGTGTTAAGGTTGATGGTTGCGGTGGTTAGTAGGTATAGGAATTGGTTTAGGGTTATTTGTTGGTTGTTTATGGTTACGGTGGGTGGTAGTTTTTTGTTGGTGTCGTAGTATTTTTTAACGTTGGTGGCTGCTGCGTTTATTTGGGCCAGGGTGAAGTTGCTGGTTACCGGGTCTGGTGTTGGAGGGTTTATTACTGGTGGGTCTTCAGGTTCAGGTGTTACTGGAGGTACCACAGGAGGAGTAACACCGGTATTGATTTTTATGCCGGGTATGATAGTTACGGTGTTGGGTAGGTATTTGTTGGTTTGGTAGAAGTCCAGTATTCTGCTGAAGGCGTATATTTGTGTTTCGTAGCGTGTGGTTCCCAGGGTGGTGGTGGCGAAGTTGGGGGCGTGGTTGTTGTTGTCCATGAAGGTTTTTATTCTTTGTGCCAGGTCCAGGTAGGCTGTTTTTGTTATTGTGCCTTGTCTTGCGTTTTCTGATGGGTTGGGTGCTGTGTTGATGTTTTTGGGTGTTATTGGGGTGGTTTTTCCGGTGTTAAGGTTGATGGTTGCGGTGGTTAGTAGGTATAGGAATTGGTTTAGGGTTATTTGTTGGTTGTTTATGGTTACGGTGGATGGTAGTTTTTTGTTGGTGTCGTAGTATTTTTTAACGTTGGTGGCTGCTGCGTTTATTTGGGCCAGGGTGAAGTTGCTGGTTACCGGGTCTGGTGTTGGAGGGTTTATTACTGGTGGGTCTTCAGGTTCAGGTGTTACTGGTGGGTCTTCTGGTTCAGGTGTTACTGGTGGTACCACAGGCGGATTATTTGCTGGTGTAGAACTACCTGCTTCCACTTTTAAACCAGGAATAATGGTGGCAAAACCAGGTAACTGGTTATTACTCTGATAAAAACTCAAAATTCTAGAAAATAAGTAAATTTGTGTTTCAAAGCTGATGGTGCCCTGGGTGGTGGTGGCGAAGTTGGGGGCGTGGTTGTTGTTGTCCATGAAGGTTTTTATTCTTTGAGAAGCATCCAGGTAGGCTGTTTTGGTTAAAGTCCCGCCCCGGGTATTTTCTGAAGGGTTGGGTGCAGGATTAACATTTTTATAATTTACCGATGCACTACTGCCCTGATTAACATTATTAACACTTGAAGTCATTAGATATAATAATTGGGGCATTTTAACTGCATTATTATTGATATAAACGGTTTCAGGTATTTTATTGTTGGTTTCAGTATATGTTTTTACATTTGTGGCAGCATTTAAAATATCAGCCTGGCTAAAATCAGTAACGGCATTTTCTGAAGCAATTGTGAACTGCTCATCTGTATCTTCAGCATATACAGAACCCATACTCAAAAAAAGAAAAATTGCCAGGAAAACTGTAATTGTAATTTTTTTACTTTTCAATTTATCACCAAATTAAATCTAATTTTTTAATCATAGTCTTCCATCTCCACCACATCGGGTACAGTGTGTACCACCAGTACCTCCACAACTGGAACATCTTACCCATTTACCATCATCCCAGTAACCTCCACTCCCACTACAGGCATTACATATTACCTTCCCGGAGTTACAGTTGGGGCATACTTTTCCAGTATTATCTTCTTCTGGTACTGATGGGTTTTGAGTACTTACATTGGCATTGTTTTTAGAATCAGGGGTATTTTTCAGGGTTGTATTAGATGGAGAACTATTGTTTACAGAACTATTATTTGATATAATTGGATTGTCGGCATCTTCATTAGAAAAAATAGTTATTGCAAAAGCAAAACTTCCTAAAATAGCCACTATAACTATTCCAACCAGTAAAATAGATTTTTCTTTCATTTCCTCAACTTTTATTATTTTTAATATTAAGGCTCCTTAATATTCGATATATATTATCAGTGTTTAATTAGTACTTAATATATAATTTTCGCTATTTATCATTTTCAGATAGAAATAAATTTATTTAGATCATACTTTAAAATAATCATTAAGATGGGGGCAGGTTTTTAAAATGATTGAAAAAAATAAGCTGGTGGATTTGATAGAAAAAACAGATTTAGAAAGGGTGCAATCTGAAAAAGATATCTGGGAAAAACACATCTTCTTAGAAGATAATAAAGTCCTGATAGTTGGCTATGAAGAAGAAGAAAAATTTACCAAACAAGACCCTGAGGAAGAAACAGTAAATACTTTTTACTGGTACTGGGAACTAAGAAATTCCCAAACATGGGAAGTACTATTTGAAAATCATGAGAATGATTATAGCTTCTGTGAATCCCAGCTAGAGGACTCTGGAGATAATGACCAGGTTGAAGACATTGTGGGAGATATTGATGAATCTGATATCTGCACCTGGAGTGATCATGACTGGATTGAAGATATCTCAGAGACCATTGCCCGGGAAGTATTGAAATGGCTGAATAAATAATAAAATATTTTTTTATTTATCCAGGCCCCATTTTTTTCTAAATTTCAATTTTTGACGGGCATTCATCCAATGGCTGCCATCACAGTAGGGCTTATTTTCAGACTTTCCACACTGACACAGGGTAACCCGGTTACGGGTTTCATATATGCTACCATCTGCAGATTCAATGGGAATCCCTCCCCGTACCCATATTGGACCTTCACAATTTTTTTGAGGATCATGAATCATGACAATAGATGGTTCAAACTCTTTTTCAAAGGGGGTAGCTGTCTTTTTATCCCATAGAACTAAACGACCAGAGGGGCAAAGTTTAGCTTCTTCAATGGCTAATTCCCGGGCTTGCGGATCATTTGAATTTTCAATGAGTTTTCTTATTCCCCCTGCCCTTAAACAAAAGCGTGAATGGTCGCAAAATTCATGGACATCGGTTAATTTCAGATCATCTCCTTCAAAAACTTCTGCTTTTTCCATATAGGGCTTTTTACTGGCAGTTTCAGTTCCATCAAAACTGATTTTAGTATGAGTGCCATCACAATATGGTTTATTTTTTGATGCACCACATCGACATAAAATATAAGATTCCTGGAGGGGATATTCTGATACATCATCCAATTTTACGGTGTGACCTGCTTCATCTGTTACTAATTTCTGTTTGTAGAGGGGTATGTTTCCCTGAACCAGATAAGGTCCATTTTTCATGATTTTTATTTTCATCTTATCTTTTTTTCCCACCATTTTGACTTTTCCTCCGCAATTGTCATTTAAATATTTTAATTAATTTATTTTTCTATCAAATCATTCATTTGAGTTAATATTCCCAGTAATTTATTTCCTTTTTCAGTTATCATATAATCTCCCCGGTCATGACGTTGAATAATCAAGTTTTTATCAATTAATTTCTGGAGATGGTATAATAAATTACCTCCACGAAGACCGGTAATCTGGGAAAGGTTAGAAAAAGTTTGAGTACTGGAAGATAGTGATTTGATTATTTGAATCCTTTGTTTATGGGCCAGGGGTTCTAGAACTTCTTTTACTATTGATTCTTCAGAAATCAGGGATATTCCCTCTTTATTATTTCCATTGTTTTGATAAATATTAAGGGAACGAATCAGTTTCACCTGTTTCTGGAAAAGATCAAATACTTCTGAAAAGCATATTTCACACTTATCGAAGGGGGCTTCGGTTTTCATTTTTTCTAATTCATCTCGATGATGGTTAATTTTTTCACCGGGAAGTTGATCCTCATTAATTAGTGATCTATTTTTATTTAAAAATTCAGTAAAGTTTGCTTTACAAGTATTTCTCATACCACATTTTTCTACCATACTCTTATCTAAATTAGACTCATTATCCTCACTTAAATAGCTATTAATTGCATAAATAAAGTCCTTTTTTAAATTAGAAATCACTAATTCTAAATATTGTTGATTAGATCTTTCTTTAATCAATTTTACGTCGCGATGGATTTTATTTAATTTTTTTTGTATATCTTTATCCACTGCCACAAATTCAGTTCCTGATTTCATAAATAATATTTATAAAACTTATCCTAAAAAGGTTTTTGTTCTGACTTTTAAAGTTTCATTCATCCCGGCTATTTTGGAAGAATCGTGAAAATTAAGGTAAATATATTATATTTAGTATATTTTCCTGACGATTAAGTATATAATTTTATCAGCATATAGTATGGCTGGTGATAAAAAAGGTCGATGGCCATGAAAATCTAAAAAAAAATAATATACTGATAAATTCTTAAATTTTAAAAAATGCAGTTTTTTATCTTTAAAAAATATATAGGAGTTATAAAATGAATATTAAAGAAGAAATACACAGTCAAATTGTAGGAGCACTAGCCGGTGCCACTTTTCCCATAAAAACTCCGGATGAATTATTTGATGCACTCCCTGATGGTGCTAATACCACTTGCAGAGCAGGGGATGTGGAATTAAAAGCATCTGATGCTGGAAACGTATTAAAATCTGATGATTTTCCATTTAAAAGTGCTAAAGAAGTGGCAGACATTATAGTGGATCGTGCAGGACTATAAATTTTATTCTTTTATTTTATTTTTTTTTAGAATGGCTTAATTTTCAAATATCTAAAAGAAAAAAACTTTTAAAGCTAGCCTTAGATTTTAAAAAGTTAAAGATTAACTAAATTTCAATATTCTGCTTTTTTTCTGTTTCTTTTAGCCAGGGATGCAAATATTCCAGTAAAACATAGCACGCTGAATAATATAAATGCCACCTGGGTACTTTGCAATAGAGCGGGATAAAATTGTGGGGAAATCTGCACCCGGCCTATTATAAATGAAAATATAAGGGTAACCATGCCCAAAGAGAAAGACTGGCCAATCAAACGCATGGAACTAACGGTGGCAGATGCTATTCCGTAATATTTACGCTGCACTGATCCCATTATGGCATTGGTATTAGGTGAAGAGAACAACCCAAAACCAAGACCCAGTATTACCAGGGACAAAATTATAAATGTAATACCTGTATTTTCTGAAATAAAAGCCAGGGCAAAAAGTCCGGTGGTAGTTATGCCCATCCCTATAGCGGCCAGTAATTGTGGATCTTTTTTATCAGAAAGTCTTCCTGCTAAGGGGGCTACTATGGCCATTACTCCCGGTTGGGCAACCAGTATTAAACCAGTTGTCTGGGCATCTAAACCTTTGATATATTGTAAAAATAAACTCAAAAGTAAAGCAACGGCAAAGGTGGCAGAATAATTGATTAAGGCCGCAAGACTTGAAAAGGCAAATGTAAAATTTTTAAATAATTTCATATTGAAAATGGGGCTGGGATGGTAAAGTTCCCATTTTACAAAACCAACCATAAGTACAATTCCCATTATAATTAATCCTATTCCGTTTAAATTCGGTAATGTGGAAAAACCATACATTAACATAAACAGGGCAAGGCTATATAGTACTGAGCCCACCACATCGAATTTTTTCCCTTTTTGATTGGCCCATTCTACTTTAACTTTCCCCAGAACCATGATAATAGTTAAAATACCTATGGGAATAGTTATCAGGAAGATACTGGGCCAACCAAAATTTCGGGTTAATATTCCACCTAAAACAGGTCCCAGAGATAGACCTGCATATACTACTGCTATTGTAATACCTATCGCTTTTCCACGTTCTTCAGGAGGGAAAGCTTCACTAATAAGTGCCAGAGAAGTTACAAATATCATGGCTGAGCCCACTCCCTGCACAATCCGGAATATTATCAATTCCATAGCCGAAGGAGCAATAGCAGATAAAAATGAGGAAATGGTAAAAATAATCATTCCCCATGTGAATACTTTCTTCATACCATAAATTTCAGAAATACGGCCAAAGGGCACCGCGAAAATGGCAGCTGATAGCAAATAAGATGCAGGTATCCAATTTTGCATGATAACATCTATTTGAAACTGGTTAACCATGGCTGGCAGGGCAACATTTACCGCAGAGCTCATGAAAGGGGTTAAAAATGATGCTAATGCTGATATAATGAGCACGTAATCTTTTAATGAAATTTTTTGCATTTATTTACTCCTGAATTTAGCCTTATAATGCCCTGATGGGTTTTAATAAAAAATTCATTTAATTATATGTTATAACCTATATAAATCTCTAAAATGTATAATAATATATGGAATTCAGGATTACAACTAATTTTTAAGGGATGAGTATTATGTTTAAATGTGAAAAATGCGGGAAATTATGCCTTAAAAAAGATCATTCACCAGAAAGTGGTGATAAAAAACAGGATTTATGTGAATGCGGAGGTAATTTGATTTATTTTCAGGGTTTAATGGACCATGTACTGGATGAGATGGATCCCTTTAATGAAATTATTATTTCACCAGATTATACTATTTTAAATGAAAATGAAGACAACATATCTGTATCTGATAAAAGAGAAGCATCTTCTTTGCAAAAAAAGAAAAAAAATGATTAATTTTCCTGTGGATAATTTATTTTAAAAATTAGAAAAAAAGACAGCTTTAAACTATCTTTTTTTTTAACTAATAACGGACCGGAGCTTCCATTCCTGCCATTTTTACACCGGTTAAAGCGGAGGCTTCAATACTAAGTGATCTAAGGTCGTCTTTTTCCAGGTTTACCACATTGGTATTACCTGCCTGCTGGGTGAGCATGCATAGCTCTTCGTTCATGGCTTCGATGTAACGGGCCACTTTCTTACCACCTTCCACATAGTCCAACCTTCTACGTAGCCGGGGATTTTGGGTTGCGATTCCTTTTCTACAAGTACCGGTGTAACACTTCTGGCAAACCCGGCAGCCAATGGATACCAGAGCAGAGGTAGCCACATATACTGCGTCGGCACCTAATGCCATGGCTTTTGCCACATCAGCACCATTTCTTATTCCTCCTGCTGCCACTAAACTTACATCTTCTCTTAAATTGATTTGTTTCAGGGCTTCATCAGCTTCTACAATGGCGGCAATGGTGGGAACTCCTGAATGCTCGGTAACCACATCTGGTCCAGCACCGGTACCTCCCTGCATACCATCCACTACAATTATATCTGCCCCTGCTTTTGCAGCGATTTTAACATCATCACTTACTCTTCCAGAGGTGAATTTAACCATAATAGGGACTTTCCAGTCACTTATTTCCCTTAACTGGGAAATTTTCATACTCAGGTCTTCTGGACCTACAATATCCATGTGACGGGCAGGACTTAAGGCATCGGTTCCTTCGGGTATCATCCTAATTTTAGATACCTCTGCTGTTACCTTTTCACCTAAAAGGTGACCACCCATACCTGATTTGGCTCCCTGACCGATTTTAATTTCTATGGCTTCTGAATTATTTAAATAATCAGCAGATACTCCAAAACGACCTGAAGCATATTGTGCAATAAGTTTTGAAGCATATTGACGTTCTTCAGGAAGCATTCCTCCTTCTCCGGTATTGGTAGCAGTCCCGGCCAGAGTGGCACCCATGGCCAGGGCTATTTTCGCTTCTTTACTCAAAGCACCAAATGACATGGCAGCAATCATAATGGGGGTGTCCAGTATCAGGGGATTTTCTGCATATCTCTTACCTAAAACCACCCGGGTATTGCATGGTTCCCGATATTTATCAATAGGTGGCCGGGATACCTGGGCCGGTACTATTACCAGGTCGTCAAAAGTGGGTATAACCCGGGTAGCTCCACATCCCCTGACCTTATATGATCCTTCATTGGATTTCCTTTGAATTTCAACCAGATCTGAAAATGACCAAACGTTTCTTCTATCTTCTGGAACTGCATTAACTTCTATTGCATCGTTAGGACACATTTCTTCACATATACGACATCCTACACAATTTTCATGTTTCACCGGGTATGGTTCCCCACCAATAATTTCATAAACTTCATGAGGACAGTTATTGTAACAGGAATAACAGTTTTTACATTGATTTTCATCCCGATTATCACATAAATACCAGCAACAACCGTGACGGTCAAAATTTCTCTTACAAAGTTCTGAACTTCTTTCTACTTTGAAAGGCATTTTTCCCCTCCCTATTCTATTTTTTTCATGGCTTTAAATATGGGACAGGCAGAATATTTGGTTCCTGCTGCTTTTACCACATCTTCTACATTTCTGGTGAGTTTTGCTTCAGGCTTCCAGGGTTCTTCAATATTTTTATCCACCACTAATGCTTCATCAACTACTTTATCTGCCAGAGCATAGCTCAATAAAGCGGTGACAACTCCTCCGTCCTGACCATGGATTATGGAAGCCTTTGCAGATATTATTTTGATATAATCTCCAAAAGGGGATTTTTCCCCGCGAGATGATATATTTTCAGGGACATAAGTACGGGGGCATGCCACATAACAGGCATTGCATCCTGGAGGACACTCACCACTAATTTCTGGTTTCCTATCCTTGATTTTTACGATATCTTCAGGACAGGCTAATAAACAAGCCCCACAAAGTACACATCCTCCTATATCTATCACATCACCTTTTAGATCTATAAATTGGCTATCAGATACTTCATCTAAGTAATTTTCAGAGGGCATAACTCTCCAGTATAGCACTGGCCTACTTACATTTTCTCTTTTCTTAATTTCAGATAAATTTTCAGACTTTTTCTCAAAGGCCAATCTTTCCATTAGTTTTAAACCTTTATCAGTCACAGGTTTGGTTTTTATGTAGCCCTTTTTTTCAGCATTATCCACCAGATTTCTTCCTTTTTCGCTTCGTATTATAATGGTGGACCAGCCCTCTGGTGATCCAACAGAACCCACTGAGATATCAGATTTTTCTGAAGTAAAGTCCATACAAATTTCACAGCTTTTTCTGATACATCGCTTAGCTTCATCTAATGAAATTTTAAATACCTGGTTTTCTGCTAAGTAAAACCACATAAATCCTTTTTCAATACGGCACTCCTTAACATCTTTAAGGTCAATTTCATATTCTTTTAAAAGCTCTTTCAGGTAATTATATGAGAAATTTTCCATACAGAAAAGACCTATCTTAAGATCCACATTATGCTTACCTGTATAATCAGAATATTCATTCATTAGTGTGGAGGCAGTAATCTGGCAGGGAGTGCCTACCATGGCTACTTTTTCGGCACTTTCTTGTTTAACAGAATTATTACTCATTATCCTTCCTCCGATTCCTGACCATAGAATGGCCTTTTGCTTCTGGGAACTATCTTTTTAAATTCATTATATTTGGAATCTTCTAAATGGAAATCATATGCAGGCAGGAGTTCTTTCAAGTCTTTTTTATCTTCTTTGCTGATTTCCACTACTTTGGCGTTTTTTCCCAGACTTTTAATTTCTCCCAGAACGTAAATAGCCCCTCTGATGATTGATTCTCCTGCATCTTCTGCTATATCTCCTAAAACTATTATACGTCCTCCCATCATGAAGATACCACTCATAAAACCAGAGCTACCGCCGATGATAATGGTCCCGTTTTTCATTATCTCGCCAGTTCTGGATCCGGCATCTCTTCTAACTACAACCGTACCTCCATAGATTCCCTGACCCACTCCGTCTCCAGAAGAACCTTCTATTATTAACTCTCCCTGGGTCATATTATCTCCTGCAAACCAACCGGCGTTTCCCTTAATTTTTATACTGGCCTGATCAATCATGGTCCCTGCAAAATAACCTGCTGATCCATCTATAATAACTTCCACCGGAGTGATAAGCCCGGCTGATAGATAGTGTTTGGCATTGGGATTTTTAATTATTATACGATCATATTCCTTGGCCAGGGTCTTTAAATCGCGGTTTATTTCTCGTGGGGTTTTGGATTCAGCATCAATTTCTATTTCCCGCATTAAATCACCTTATAAATTTTTATTTAAATTATATTTCATAGACCCTGACTTCCCCGGGGGATATCTGTTCCACATAAGTAGTATCCATGACCTCTCGCAGGGAAACCTCTTCTGATGCTATGGCAAAAACATCATCAGTTTCCGCCATAACTCCTGGTCTTAATCCTAATTGATCTTTAGCTATTCCTACTCCATTAGGAGTTCCCACCACATATGAATAGGGTCCATCCATATCTTTTACTGACTGCTCCAGGGTTTCCTCTAAAGAATATCCCATGGATAGTTTATCGGCAACATAGTGAACTATACATTCGGTATCATTATTGGTTTCAAAAATATGGCCTTTTCTTTCCAGAGGATCCCTTATATTCCAGTAATTGGTTATCTGCCCATTGTGGACCACGGTAATATCTGGTATTATATAACTCTGGAAAGGGTGGGCGTGATAACGATCCACAATACTTTCAGTGGAAAAACGGGTGTGTCCTATGGCATGAGTTCCCATTTTAGACCAGGTATCATATCTTTCGGCAATATCCAGAACATATCCTACATCCTTAATCATTTCAAAGGAATGACTCCCATTCAAAACCACAACATCTTTTATCTTGTCAATATCCATAATCAATGGTTTTAGTTGTGAAAATGATTTTAGAGATATCTTACAACGATAAATAATGAAATTTTCAACAGAGGGAATAATCTCTTCACTTTTAATAGGGCTAACTACTTTAACTAATTCTTTAACAGAATCCAAGAGCCCTGGCTTTTCTTTAATTTCAATGTTTAGCAGATATTCATTATCTTCCAATCCTAGCCCACCATATATTGAAAAACCAGCAGAATCTGGTCCCCGGTGTTGCAGGGCATCGAGCATTTTGGTCATGTCGCTTCCTACAGGATGGAGTTTTTTATCTTTATATACTACTCCAGCTATTCCACACACTTCAATACCTCCTTTATAAAGTACTCATGTAACCTGGTGTCTTCTGTAAGCTCGGGATGAAATGAAATGGCTATGTTATTTCCTTGCTTAACACCTATTATTTTATCTTCCAAACGGGACAGTATATGAACATCTTCACCCACCTGATCCACTGCAGGCGCTCTAATGAAGATTCCATTAAATTTATATCCTAATATATCAATTTCTTTTTCAAAGGACTCTTTTTGCCTTCCAAAGGCATTTCTTTTTACTTCCATATCAATTAAATTCAAGAGGGGTTGTTCATAATCTGTTTTTGAAGCTGATAGTACCATACCCGCACAAGTTCCAAAAACAGGTATTTTTTCATTTATTATTATATTATTAATCCCGGTTTTTTCCAGTAATTTTCCTATTACTGTACTTTCTCCACCTGAAATTATTATACCATCACAACAAGAAGCTTCTGCGGAGTTTCTGACTTTAATAACACGCGAATCATTTTCAAAATTTTTTAATGCTTTGGTGGTAATTTCAAAATGTTCACTAACATTTCCCTGTAAATCTAAAATGCCTATGGTTAACATGTGATTCCTTCAAAATTTTTATTTTAAAAATTATCTATTTTAACTTAAAATATCATATCTCAATAATCTTATATAAACCTACCGGAAACATCTTTCCGAAATGATAGATTTTCTGAATATTGAATTCCCATATCTAATTTTAATATACAATGTTCAAAAATTTAGATGTATATAAACATTTATTGAACATTTATATAAACTTTTTCTATTCTAAATTCCTTATCAAAAATATATAAAAACCATCTAAATTAAAAAAATTAAGCTACATATCCGATGAAAAAATGAATATTCAAACATTTAAATTGCTCTGTGACTGGAAATATTAATAAAATGATAATTTAATCATTTCATAATGGAATAAAATTTGTAAATAGATTTAAATAGGGAAATTATTCTCAAGATCTATCATTATATCCTTAGTTGACTCATGAATGAATTTAGCAGCATCAATAAATGCTTGTTTTTCATTTTGATCCATTTGAACAGGTACTACTCCTTCAATACCATTGTAACCTAATTTAACTGGAACCCCTAAACATACTTCATCAACACCTTCAGCGAGATCTTCTACCAGCGTGGAAACAGTAAGTATCTGATTTTCGTCGTTTAATATGGTATTGACTATATTAGCTATGGCAAAAGCAGGTCCATACTCCGTGGCACCTTTTTTACTGATAATATAACTTCCTGCATTTATTACATTTTCAATGGTGTGTTTCAGGTCAAATGATTTGTAATCTGTGAAATAATCATGGGCAGAATAGTATTCAATAGGGATTCCTCCAATGGATGTGGAACTCAGTAAGGGAACCATGTAAGGTCCGTGCTGACCAATGACTCTGGTGTGAATTTCACTTACATGTACATCAAAATGCCGGGCCATGTAATTTTTTAATCGCAGGGAGTCTAAATGATTACCCAATCCTAAAACTTTTCTCTTATCAAAGCCAGAATATTTTAATGCCACATAAGTCATTACATCAACCGGATTACTCACCACCAGAATTATTGAATCAGGAGCATATTTAGCTATTTTTAAAGAATATTCGGCTATTATTCTGGCATTTTCTTTTCCTAATTCCATACGCTCCATATCAGGGGTACGGGGAATACCGGCGGTAATGACCACCACATGGGAATCTTTAAGATTCTCCAGATTAGAGGAGGTATTAATTTTTACTCGAACACCTTTAGCAGCAAGAGCATCATTTATATCTAAAATTTCTCCTTTATTCTGCTCTAAACTACTCTTTCGGGCATGGAGATATAACTCCATAACAGACTGCTCTTCAGCCAAACAAAACGCCGCTGCCCTGCCCACTCTTCCAGTTGATCCTATGATACTGACCTTCAAATTAACACCATTTCCTTTTTTAAGATTATTGCTCTCCACCTGAATTATATCCATAACCAGAGTTACTGCTATTATTTCTGCAGCAACTAATAATGGGAGTCAGGATTACAAGGCAAATATTACATAGATAGAGTATTACAATACCTGGTAATATTATTCTAAATTTTTTAATTTTTCTGCTGCCACTTTTTTCACATACCCACTTTTATCATCTAAAGCTTTTTTCAAGGGTTCTATTGCTCTTTTATCCCCAATACTTCCTAAGGCCCAGGCTGCTCCCCCTCTAACAAAACCGCTTTCATCATTTAAAGCATCTATAAGTGGTTCCACTGCTCTTTTATCCCCAATACTTCCTAAGGCCCAGGCAGCTGCACCTCTAACTTTCCAGTCGGCATCATCAAGTATTCCTAATAGAGGATCAACAGCACTTTCACCCATTTTAGAAAGTGCACCTGAAGCTTCTCTTCTTACCCACTTGTTATCATCTTTTAAGGTTTCAATTAAGGGAGTTATAGCTCGAGGATCTTTTATTTCCCCTAAAGCTTTTGCAGAACCAATTCTAATATTTTTTTCTCCACTGGAAAGAGCTTCAATTAATTGTTCCACTGCTGGAGAACCTATTTCTTCTAAAAGCTCTAAAACTTGCACTCTTACATGCTCATCATCTTCTTTAAGTGATTCAATTAATCGTGCTACATTTTCTTCTTTTTCCATTTTTTCACCTTAACTATATGTAAGTGCATTTAGATTATTAGATTTTTCCATTCTAAGTATAATTTATTTAAATATTGATGTTACTTCCTTAATTTGACAACATTTCAATAAATTTTATGGCCTGGTTTTCTTCTTTTTTAAAATTATGTTTATGTAAAATATTCAGTGAATTTCTAAAAAACATGTACATCTCATCTTTTTTATCAAAAATGTAGTAAAGAGCACCAATAAGTAATAAGGAGATGGCCTCGCCTTTTTTATTGCTATGGTTTTCAAATATCTTCAAAGCACTCTGGAACTGCTTTAAAGAATCAAAGCTATTTTCCAGCTTCAAATAGTTTTCACCCATCATCAAATGAATTATACCCTGACCATCCCAATCTTCAATAATTTCAGCACTTTTTAAAGCTTCCTGAAGCATTTCATGACTATGAGGATCATTGTAATAAAGTGAATACAATTCAGACTGATCGAGAAGTAATATAATTTCTTCTATTTCAGATGCTAGCTTTTTCAAGTCAAAATTTAAATCTTTTTTGGGGTGAATCAAATTTTCATCATCAGAATCAGGTTTATTGTTTAAAGACTCAATAGATGTATTTTCCTTTTCTTCCAGTTCATCTATAAAATCTTCAGGAACTAAAGATCCAGTTACTTCTTTATCTGTATTTAAAGCAGTTTCTATTTGTTTGACTTCCCGAATCTTTTCTTCCATCTCACTTTCCAGGTCAGAATCAATCTCTGCATATATTTTTAAGGCCTTCTGGTAGTTTTCCAGGGCTTTTTTGGTATTTCTGGTGGTCAGGTATGTGTCCCCAATAAGATCATATGTGTAAGCTTCTCCTTCGAGGTAATTTAATTTTTCATATGTTTTAAGTGCTTCCTGAAGGTTTTGAAGTGCTTTTTCGAATTGATCATCTTCTAAATATATTACTGCGATATCTATCAGGGTCTCTGCTTCATGTTCCTGATATTCATATAATTTTTTCTGATAATTTCTCAAAGCTCCTTTTTTACCACGAAAAGAATCCATTAATCCTAAAATATGAATAACATTTTTAATGATTATTAAAACCCCCTGAATTTATAAAAGGGTTATCACCATGGTTCATTGATTTAGATGGCTGATTTTTATTCTGATAATTGTTCAACACATTATCTTTGATGTCATGGTCAATTAATTGTATATGGTTTAAAATTTTATCTGAAATTTCAGTTCCCCCAAAAGTAATTAGATTATGATGATAGTAATAAAAAAAATTTATTAGTTGCTTATGGGCCTAATAAACATTTTATAGTTATTTTATTTTTATATTATGTGGTAGTAACTTTCTACCCGCATATTACATATAATTCTTAAGAATAGATATATTTTATTATATACATTTAAAACACATTTAATTATTTTAATTTAATATCGGTGCTAAAATGATAAAAATCACGATTATACCTGGTGATGGAATTGGTAAAGAAGTCATGAATGCTGCTACTCATGTTTTAGATAGTTTAGAGTTAAACCTGGACTATATATATGCATCTGCAGGTTATGAATGTTTTCAAAAAACTGGTTCCACCATACCGGATGAAACCATCAAACTAACAAAAAAAACGAGCGCCACTCTTTTTGGGGCTGTTACGACTGTTCCAGGTCATAAAAGCGCCATAATCTCCCTAAGAAAAGAGCTGGATTTGTATGCTAATATTCGTCCTGTTAAATCCTATCCTGGTATAAACTCTCTTTTTAAGGATTTAGATTTTGTAATTATACGGGAAAATAGTGAAGGTCTCTATTCCGGTTTAGAAGATTACACCCGGGAGGGTGCTGTGGCCCGGAGGGTTATTACTCGTCGGGCTTCAGAGAGGATATCCCGGTTTGCCTTTGATTATGCTAAAAAAACCGGGCGAAAAAAAGTAACCGCGGTACACAAAGCCAATGTTCTTAAAAAAACAGACGGTGTATTCAAAGATAGTTTCTACAAAGTAGGAGAAGAATACCCTGATTTGGAAAAAGAAGACTTCTATGTGGATGCCACCGCCATGTACTTTTTAACCAAACCACAAATATTCGACGTACTGGTTACCACCAACCTCTTTGGAGACATACTCTCAGATGAGGGAGCCGGACTGGTAGGAGGACTGGGACTAATACCATCAGCCAACATAGGAGACAAACAAGGACTATTCGAACCAGTACACGGATCAGCACCTGATATTGAGGGTAAAGGAATTGCAAACCCGGTAGCCATGCTATTATCAACATCAATGATGTTAAAATATTTAAAAATGGAATACGAAGCAGAAAATTTAGAAAAAGCAATCAGCGCTGTTTTAAAAAATGGTAAAGTAGTTACTCCTGATTTAGGAGGAAATTATTCCACCATGGATATGGCCCGGGAGGTGTCAAAACAAATTAAGATTCAAAACCACTCTTAAATAATCTTTTATAAATTTGATAAGGTTTATTTTATCAAATTTATTTACTTATCATAGTTCCTATCCCTTTTTTAGTGAATATTTCAAGCAAAATGGAGTGCTGGATTCTTCCATCAATTATATGGGCTGATTTAACACCATCCTGCAGTGCCTGGGCACAGGTCATAGTTTTAGGTAGCATTCCTTCAGTTATGATCCCGCTTTTTACCAGTTCTCCCACTTCACTTATATTTATTTTCTTTATGAGTGTATCGGGATTAGCAGGGTCTTCCAGGATACCTGGCACATCAGTTAAAATTATTAGTTTTTCAGCATCAACCCGGGATGCTATTTCTCCTGCTACCGTATCTGCATTTAGATTCAAAGTCCGGGCATTTTCATCCACACCAATAGGCGAAATTATAGGTATATAATTATTTTCAGTGAGCATCTCAATTACTTCTGGATTAACCGACTCTATTTCACCTACCAATCCCAAATCCACATGTTTTTTTTCACCAGTTTCCCTATTGGTAATTACATGAGGGTCTTTTTTTCGGGCCATGATTAAACGGCTGTCTTTTCCAGATAAACCTATTCCTCTCCCGCCATGTAGACATATTTTTGAGACGATGGTAGTATTTATTTTCCCCACCAAAACCATTTTGACGATTTCCATGGTTTCTTCGTCAGTTATACGGAGTCCTTCTATGAACTGGGGTTCTTTACCCATTTTATTCATTGAACGAGATATTTCAGGACCTCCACCATGAACCACTATAGGTTCCATTCCTACATACTTCAAAAGAACCGTGTCCCGGGCGGTGGATTCCATGGCATTTTCATCTATCATGGCGTGACCGCCGTACTTAATCAATATTTTCTTTTTATGAAATTTTTTAATATAAGGCAGTGCTTCAATTAGTATGTTAACTGTTTTCATATCATAACCCCGGGTATCAGCATTCTAAAAATTTTTATTATCAGGTAGTATACTCTGCATTGATTTTAACATAGTCGCAACTTAGATCACAGCCAAAAGCCGTGGCAGAATCATTACCCTCTCCCAGATCAATCACAATTTTTATTTCTTCCTTTTGCATTATTTTTTCTGCAAGGTGTAATTCCTCTGTATTTTCAAATGCTTTTACTTTACCCTGATCCACGATATTCACTTCTTCACTATCAGATGAGAGAATAACACTTATTTTTTCTGGATCCACCCTGGCTCCAGAATAGCCCACGGCAGCCACTATACGTCCCCAGTTAGGGTCAGAGCCAAATACAGCAGCCTTTACCAGCGGAGATTTCACCACGGATATAGCTGCTTTACGGGCTTCTTCTTTATTATAAGCTCCTTTAATAGTAACCTCTATTAATTTAGTTGCTCCTTCTCCATCACGGGCTAAATCTTTTGCCAATTCAATACAAAGGAAATTTAAAGCTTTCTGGAAGTTCTCATCTATTTTTCCAGACTTTCCATTGGCCATAATCAGGACGGTATCATTGGTACTCTCATCCCCATCCACCACCACCATATTAAAGCTTTCATCAGCGGCTTTTTTTAGCGATGATTCCAGTTCCTGGGGGGTGGCCTGGATATCAGTGGTGATAAAACATAGCATGGTGCCCATATTAGGAGCTATCATACCAGAACCTTTGCAGATTCCCCCAATTCTAACTTTATTACCATCCTTTAATGTAGTTTCTACAGATAATTCTTTATAATATGTATCAGTGGTCATTATGGCTTTTGCTGCATTAGCTGATGCTTTAGCACTGTGTTCTAAAGCATCAAATCCTTCTTCTATTAACTCACCAATAATTTCCATGGGCATTTCTCTTCCAATAACTCCGGTGGAACTTACTCCCACCTCTTGAGGGGTGATATTCAATTTTTCAGCTAATTTTTCCGCCATTTCACGGGAATCTCTTAAACCTGGTTCTCCGGTAAAACAGTTGGCATTTCCACTATTGGCTACCACTGCAGATATTTCACCGTCTTGAATATGTTCTCTGGTTACAATTACTGGTGCGGCTAAGACTTTATTTGATGTGAAAATAGCCGCGGCCTTGCTGCCTGGATTTGATATTAGGGCCATACCATATTTGCCTTTACGAACACCTGAAGCTTTCACTCCATCAACTGAACATAATCCGCCTTTAATAATCTTCATAAAAATCACTATCTCTATAATATAAAATACATTAATAAAAAAGAATAAAATTCAAGGGTTTATTGCCTTATTTATAACTAATTATTTCATTCACTATTATTGCCAGGCCGGGTGGTATTTTTATTACTATTAGGTATATACACTTCTTCTGATCCAAGGTTATCCTGTGATCCTGATGGTCTTTGTTCCTGCAAATCCGTCGTTTGAGGGTTCATTACTGGCATTTGAGGGTTTTCTTCTGTAAAATTTAGTGAAAATGGTGAAGTAGTGTCATTTTGGGAAATAGCTATTACTATGCCCACTCCCGAGCCAAATCCAAATGCAATTAAGGAAATAATAAGTGCAACCATAATTTTTCCTTCAGTTTCTGGACTCATAATATCTCCCGCTATATTTTCTATAATTAACCCTTTAAATAACTTTCCTTTATGTAGTAATGGCGTAGATAACAGCTAGGATAATTGCCACTAATCCGAATTGCCAGTATCCTACATTCCACCCTATGAAGGTAGCAATAAACACCAAAAAGAATATTAAAAACATGGTAGATTTTTTATATGATAAAAATTCTATTACCGATCTGGTAAACTCAGAGGGGATGAAATATCCGTAAATACCATCTGCCAGATCAAATACTATTACGGAACTGGGGTTCCAAAGTTTAATACTATCTGCTAATTGAGCTCTTTCTCCAGCTTCTCTTCGGCTCCTTCCTATGCCTGAACGTATCTTTGCACCGTTATTTAAACCATGCCATGAAGAATCTATGGCCGCCCTTAAAGCAGCATCTTTGGTTGGTAAATTGGCAATAAGGTCATCTCCACCTTCACGATAACCCTCTATTTTACCTTTACACTCTTTTTCAATGAAAGCCTTAATGTCATTCATTATCTCCACCAGGGAGTCTCTTCCATTTTCAGCTATAAACTGGGTGGAGTCAATCACATCAATGAATAAATAATTATCATAATAAACCGGTTCACCTTTCAATTTTGAGAATTTGGAAGGGAATACTATGGCAAATTCTCCACCTAATTTAGTAAAACCCACACCTGAAACTTCACCTATTTCCTTATTTAAATTTATAGAACGCTCGATGGCAGCAGCACCAGTCATTCCTGCCGAAGCTCTTACACTTATATCTTTATCGGCCCCTAAACGAATTAATTCAATGGCCACCCTGATGGCATCATTCTTGGATAATAGCTTGGCAACTATTTCGCTGGAACTCTGTTCTATGATGGTACCATTTTCTTTTTTAATGATGTCTGCGAATTCCTGGATTATCTTACCCTGATTAAATAGTTCCACGTAAAGATAACGATCACTACCCATTACAATGTTACTTAAAAGAGCGTATTCATCTACCTTATCTTCTGCAGGCTTTAATTCAATGAATCTCCTGTTGTCTGGAATATTTTCAGGCCCTAATTCATTTATTAGATTTTCAAATATTCTATTGGTAGTTATATTGGCTTTTTCTATCTCCAGAAGCATGGTCTGGGTATAGTTTATCATTTCCACATATTCCCTTTCTGTGGAATTGGTGGGATAATATTTAGTACCAATACTCAAAACTTTGTTTTTAAGGAAAAAACTAAACAAGCCTCTTAATAAGTAGTTCACCATTAATCAGTTCCTCCCTTTTCAAGAATAATTTCATATTGACCTGGCTTTTCCATTAACATACTGGGTTTTACTGACACTATAGGAAACTTCCAGGTTCCAATTCGTGCAGCAACTGTACTGGCAATATTTCGGGAGTTTTTCTTGACAAAAGAGTAATCATGATCATTTATAGTAATATTGACATTATAGGGAGATTCTTCCACCACTTCATCAGAATAAATAATATTCAGTTCAAAACTCCCGGCTTTAGTAAATAAATCATTACGAACTGCTACTAAAGGCGCATGATCAAGTTTTAAGCGGTCTCCAACAGTAACAGCAATATTACCTGCATATTTTACCGCGTCACGATAGTCTCGTGGGTGCACCAGTACGAAAATGATGAAGTTACTGGTTTTTTCGGCTTCTTCTACCATGTTCATAACTTTTTCAAAAAGAGGCAATTTCATTAAAAGTCCTTCCAGTTTAGGTTCAATTCCCTCTTCCTGGCTGCGATTTATACGATCTATAACTTCTTTGGCCACGGCAATTCCACTAAGCTTTTTACCTCTTTTGGTGCGGTAAGAATCTACATTTTTCTTTTCAAAGTCATAAAGTATATCTGAAGAAATTTTCTGGAGTATGTTCTTAACTTTCTTGGGTTTGGAAGAACTACCTATTTCTATTTCACCATCTTTTAATTGGTAAGGTATTCTCCGGCTGTTTATATCCTGAAATTCATCAAAATATTCCCGGAAAACATCATTAGATAATATTTTAGCATCTTCCTCTTCAGCTAGTTTAAGAATATAATGATCTGCAGTAGTACCAGAAGGTACCTGTTGTACTTTACCATCATCTAGAAGCTGATTAAATGATTCTTTTTCATCTATTTCATGACGTAAAGATGCATCCGCTATGATTATTACTTCATAACCTAATTTTTTCAATGCCTCAATTGAACTTGAGATATTTTTTAAGCGAGGCTTATCATCTGCCCTTTTTCCATAATGGGCTACATTTGATGCATCAATGATTACTTTCAATTAACCACCTTCACAGATTTATAATTATTATATATAAGATTGATTCATGGTAAAATACATTTATTATCATAACTGGCCATTAAATAATTTTTACCCTGCACCTGTTTTAATTTAATTTCTATTTTATCCTCCTGGATATTATAGATATTATATGAATTAATATCCTTACCTCGAAGCTTTAAGGAGGAAACAGATCCAGCAGTAACAAAAGTGGTGTTCTCTAAATGCCAGACATGAGGCACGTGTTTATGTCCGGAAATTACCAGATCTGCGTTTTCATATATTAAAGATTGTAAAATATCTCCGGCATCAGTTAGCACATTTCTTTCCCGTCCGGTTTTAGGTACTGGAATTATATGATGATGTAGAGCTATAACTTTGTACTGCTTAATCTTATGTGCTTTTCTTAATTCGTTTTCCATCCAGTACTGCTGGGAACGACCTACTTTACCATAATCCAAATCTGGTTCACTACTATCCAGGCCAATAATCTTTATTTCACCATCATTAGTACTTAATGTACCATGGCGGTGTTTAATTATTTCTTCAAAGCTTTCATTTCCAATATGCCGTGAGTCATGATTTCCCGGTACCACCATCATGGGATTTTCAAATAGCTCCAGATATTCTGCCACCTGCAAATATTCATGATAATATCCATTTTCAGTGATGTCGCCAGTTATAACTACTGCATCTGGATTTAAATTATTAACCTGTTTTATTGCTTCGAATAAAATATCTTCTTTAAAATTTATAGCACCCACATGAAGATCTGATAAATGGGCGATAATGGCCATTAACTCAACCTCAGTATAGCTTCGGCTAAATCTCCCTTTGTTTCTTTCAATGCTTTTTCTGCTTCTTCAGGAGTTACACCTGTTTGAGTTACTACCAGCTCAATATCATCAGCAGGTATTACTAATTCACTTTTAATGGCTTTTTCTTTGGGTTTACCAGTAATCTGGTAGGTCTTTTGACCCATAAAATCCATTATATTGACTTTAGGATTTTTGATGATTATTTCCTTATTTTTCAATTTTATGATAACCTCAGTAGCTCCATGGACTTCTTTCATGTCCATTCCCATCTGTTTCATGCTTCTTTGCATTTGTTTCAATTGTTTCGGGTTCATACCCATTCCTGGTATCATCATATTCCTCCTTTTCTAGTTTTAATTGCTTGGCCTACTTTGAAATCTAGTATTTCAGCACTATTTAGTAATGACTTGCCAAATGCTAAAAGTTCATCATTTTCATTTACAATTAAAACTTCTTCACTTGCTCTAATATTCCTATCACAATCTATAACAAATTTAGCAAATATACTTTTTCCTTCCCGGGCAAATGGTTCCGAGTCTTGATTCACCACCACTCTATTTTGAGGATATTCCATTCGGGAGTGAAGCCTCCGGGCTCCTTCTTTACTTAGAACAAAAAAGCCATCTGAGGCCCGCATGGTGGCAATTAAATTTTCAGCATCATCATAAACATGTCTTATTTTTCCTGTTTTTTTACTCTTAACTATATCCAGCTTACTTTCAAATAATGCCGCACCTGCTCCTTTTCCAAATTGATAATCAGCTACAGAAGTTATTTTGTCTTTTTCATCCAGCTTTAGTTTTAATTCTTCTTTAAATTCATATTCACAATAGAGACCCAGATCAAATTTTTCATTTAAATTACCTTCAATGATAACTTCCTCATAATCCTCTGTTACCTGTTCAATCAAATTTTTTATGAATTCACAGGCGGTTTCATCGGTAATAACTGGAGATTCATTCTGAGCCAGAGGGTAAACCTCATCTAATTCCAGGGGTATTAACCCAAATGGAATATCAACAAACATTATCTGTAAATCTTCATCACCTGATTTTGTGGAGGTCCCTATATGGTATAACTTCCCCAGTTTTTCAGGCAAATAGGTTGAATAAGGCTTTCTACTGGAACTTAAAATAAGCAGTCTGCTTTTTTTAGGCATTTTATCAAGTTTATTCAAATATCGATAAACTTCTGCTCTTTTTAATGATTCAGGGCCAGAATAGAAGAATGCTGATTTTTTATAAAGCGGGTCATATTTTTCGATATCATCCACATAATTAGCTAAATGTCGGTAGGCCTCCAGTAATCTAGGATGGGCCCGGCATCGTTGTTCAACCAGTTCCATTAGATTTCCATCGGCTATGGCTTGTTTTATGATTCTTATTTCAGCAAAACTAATATTGAGATTATGTTCAGCAATTAAAAGTTTCCTTTCCTTTTTTTCCATACTTCTCAAATCATCAGGTGTGTATTTGCAGCATATTTCGCATGAACAGGGCATTTCCTGCAAATTTTCCAGTTTATACGTTCCAGATGGACTTAAAAATCGATCATCTTCTGCATAAAGTATATAAGCGGCAGAATCGAATAAATCACATCCCATAGCCACAGCCAGGGCAAATATCATGGGGTGTCCTGCACCCATCAGGTGTCGTGGTCGGGAATCTGGAAGGTGGGTTACCGAAGACATCACCACATCAACCAGATCGGTATACCGGTAACTTTCCATTAAGGGTACTACTGCTCCAATGGGATGCAGTTCCACATCCAGTTTTCCCAACTCATCCGCACAGTATGATCTTAAATCGTTGAAAGTCGATCCCTGAACCACCGAATTTAAGAGGATTTCTTTTCTATATTTTAAAGATTCCTGGGCCCTTTCTATAGTTATTTCCAGTTCTTTTTCGGCCTGGTTTCGAGTAACATTCGGTGGGGTGGGTATGTCCAGGGAAGTACCAATATCTGTTCCAATCAGTTCCTGAAATTCAATAACTTCCGGATTAGTTATATCGATATCACCGTATTCTGATAGCTGGAAAGAACCGGAATCAGTCATTATAGGGCCATCAAAATTAATTAATTTATGTACTCCCTCCAGGGAAGCTTTTTCTCGAAGTTCTTCGTTTTTATAGATTATATATGCATTGGTTATTACTATTTCGGCCCCTAACTTTTTAACATTAATTTTTTGTTTTCCTGGATGAATTACAGGCATTAACGCAGGTGTTTTAACTATCCCATTTTTTGTTTTCAGAATTCCAGTTCTTCCTAAGCTGTCTTTATTTTTAATTTGAAACATTTTATTGTCTCCTTAATGGAGGATAATCTAAAATATAAATTATTGAGCTCTTAATCCGGATATTTATACGCTGATTCATGATTATTAGAAAAAAGAGCCAGGCATTTTCTTGGTTATACTAGGTTTGCTGGTTAGATATTAAAGTTGTTGTTTTAATTAATGGAATAACCACTTTTTTAGATTCCTCCCTTACTGTGTATTAAACCAAGCTATTATGATTAATACACTACAAACTTAATATTCATAATATTTATATTTTTCTTAATACCTGAAGGTAAAAATTAAAGGTGACAACAATATTGATTCCCGGGTCTAACTAATCCCTTCACGGTGAAAAATTTCCAGAGGAGTGCAAAAACAATCTATCTTTCATCTTAATTATTCTATCTCGGGAATTGTAAATTCTAGGTTTCCCACATCCACATGCACAGTAATCATATTGAAAACAAATTAAATAAAATGCCTCTTTTGACTTTAAGTTAGCAATATTCATTTTCTTAGTATTTCTAAGTATTCGCCGGCCTAATCTGTCTTTTTCAATATCTTTTCCAAGGAATAGCGGAGTTTTCACTGCTGAAGAAAATTTAAAACTACCCCTGACGATTTTCCTTTCTTTTGAACGATTCAATATTAATTCAGATCCATTTAAATTCATATGGGGGTCACGAAAGGGGATTCCTGCATCAGAAAGTGCAATCATCCTCTCATCATCTCTTGAAATATCTTCTTTTATATTTTCAAGTGATAAAGAGGCTACTGTACCCCCGGATTTTCTACCAAAAGAGGGTCCTTCACCTATATGAAACCCTGCTTCAACAAAAGCAGCCCTGACTGGAGCAGCAGAGGTATAAGTACATATTACACCGTCATTTTTAATAATTTTCTTCAATACTTTTAAAAATTCAACAGAGTAGAGTTCCGGGGCTTTAGAGGGGCTGAAAGGGTCTAAAAAAATGGCATCATAATAACCCTCTTTTAGATTAAGTACCACCTGGCGGGCATCCTCTATAATTACATTTAAAAATAAATTAGAGGGTATTTCATGTTCCACCTCACGGGATCTGGCAAATTTTTGTTTTATAAGCTCTTCTTCATAGGCTTTCTTTATATTAAGATGAGATTGCACCGGGCTGGGAACCAACAATCCTGCAGCCACAGTTTCTGTGGAAATTTCCACCATATCCAGACTTAAAACTATATCCTCCTTTGAAAGAGGATCTAAATAGTCTATAAGAGCAGCAGCATTATATCCCAGGCCACAACATATATCCAGAACCTTAATATTCTTTTTATTTTCTAAAAGAGATGGTTTAACAAATTTTTCCACAGATTCGGTGATAGCACCGTGGTGAGTGTGCATGGTCTCGGATTTTCCTGATACTTCATTTGAATTTAAAGTATAAGAACCATCTTCAGTTTTAATTAAGAATTTTTTAATTTCTTTTTGCCCCTTAATCCGTGCAAGAGAGTCCCCTTCTATTTCCTTTTTAAAATAATGTTTTATAATATCCATGGCCTCTTTTTGAGGCGTTAATGAAGTATCAACCTGCTTTTTTGTCATTTTATCCCTAATTAAAAACCTATAAATATTATTCTAATTTTAATAAACTATAAAGTATATCTCTTAAAATAAAATTTTATCCTAAATATGATTTAAGGTTCTGGATGAGTATCCCCATGAAAATAGCCATAGTATCTGATTTTTTTGTTCCTCATTATCAAGGAGGAGGAGAAAGGCGCTACTTTGAAATTGCTAAACGTTTAGTCGCCCAGGGACATAGGGTAGATGTAATCTGTATGAAAATAGAAGGTACACAAAATCAAGAAACTATTGACGGAATAAAGGTGTATCATATTGGACCGGTTATTAAAAATCCTCCACATAGGAGTTCCCTGGATTTCATGAAATTCATATTAGCTACTTTTAGATGGATTATCCAGCATAATTATGATGTTATCGACGCACAGACCTATGCTCCTCTTTTTCCTTCTTTTATGGCTGGTAAACTAAAAAAAACACCAGTGGTGGCCACCATTCACGATGTAAGTAGTGGAGGTGATGATCAGTGGATCCAATCTTCTAAAACTGCGGCTATGGTTGAAAAATTTTTATGCAGGCTACCTTATGATAAAATAATCACGGTAAGTAATGCCACCAAAAAATCACTCATTGAAAACTATGGAACCAATGAAAACCGGGTTGAAGTAGTTTATAACGGGGTGGATCTGGAATTAATTGATTCAGTAAAAATTAGTAACCAGCAGGAGAATAACTTAATATTCGTGGGACGTCTAGTACCCCATAAACATGTTGACCATTTACTGAGAGTAATTAATTTATTAAAAAATGAAATCAGTGATATTAAACTCGTTATTGTGGGCCAGGGTAGAGATAAAGAAAATCTAATTAATTTAACCCGCCAAATGAATCTCCAGCGTCATGTTAAATTTTTGGATAACCTTAGTTATGAAGAATTAATAAAAGAGATAAAAAAATCCAGTGTTCTGGTATTACCCTCCACCAGGGAAGGTTTTGGCATGGTTTTGGCTGAGGCTGGGGCCTGTAAAATTCCAGTGGTTGCTTATGCATCTGGGGGGGTCCTTGAGGTTGTGGAAAATGGTTATAATGGTTATCTACTCGAACCTTATGATTTAGAGGGATTAGGCAAGAAAATCAAGCTCCTATGTGAAAACCATTCAAAATCCACTAAACTGGGATTAAATGGATATGAAAAGGTTCAAAGATATTTCACCTGGGATATTGTTCTTAAATCAATATTAAACATATACCAAAATTTTTAGGAGTTTTCCATGCCTGAGACTTATATCATAACCCCGGATTACAATGGAAAAAGATTTTTAGAAAATTATTTTTCTTCAATATTATATCAAAGTTATACTAATTTTAAAATTATATTGGTGGATAATTCACCAAATAATGATTCAATTGATTTTATAGGTGAAAATTATCAAGAAGAACTTCTCTCGAATAAAATTAGAATTATAAAAAACTCTATAAACCATGGATTTGCTAAAGCAAACAACCAGGGAATAAATGAAGCATTAAAAGACCCTGAATGCAAATATATTATTTGTTTAAACAACGATACTGAAATAAAAAAAGATTTTCTGGATAAAATAATCTCTTCTGCCCGTAAACACCCTCAAGCAGGAAGCATTCAACCTAAAATGATATGGGGACAACAACCGGATTTAATGGATTCTGCTGGCCTGGAATACTCCAGAAATGGACTGGGATTTAATAGAGGTGCCTATGAGAATCCTGAAAAATATGATGTTGAAGAAGAAATTTTAGGTTGCTGTGCTGGAGCCTGTTTATATCGTAGAGAAGCACTGGAAGATGTTAAAATTGATGGGGAATATTTTGACGAGGATTTTTTTGCCTACTATGAAGATTTCGATCTGGCTTTGAGTTTAAGATGGGCTGGATGGTCTTCCTGGTACTGCCCTGAAGCTGTGGTTTGGCATTACAAAGGAGGGACTAAGCTACCACAAAGTGACTTTACAGTATATCATAACTGGAGAAATTATACCTGGACACTATTTAAGAACTTACCTTATTCATTTCTCATATGGAATTTCCCCCTAATATTGATTGCAGAAATTTCCCAGATTGCTTTAAATTTAGTTCGGGGGAATTATATTATACTTAAATCTAAAAAAGATGCTTACATAGGATTAAAAAGGTTCATAGATAAAAAAAAGAGAATTAAAAGAAAACATCCTTTTAAGGAGATAAAAAAATTTTTTATTTTAAAGTGGAGACCTTAAGAATCCATTATTTATCTATTTTAATTACTTTTTTTTATTTAAAATGAAAACGCACTGGTCTCCTAAATTTTTATTATTCAATTGTTGTGCTTTCTTTTTAAACTCCCTGATTTCTTTTTTGGTGAAAATACTTTTTTTGGGATTTATTAAATAAGATTCATCATCCATAAGGGCTATACCTCTTTTATATTGCTCACTTCCATAAAAAAAGAACTCATCTGAATCATATACTATATCCTGAAATTTAAGGTTACTTTTCTTAAGGAGGATATCAAAACTCTGCCGGGTATGCAGCAGAATATGGCGTGGAGCATCAATCTGAACCCAGTTTACACCATAAATATCCCAGATATAATCATTTTTAATGGGCATGGCTATTATACATGTTCCACCAGGAGATAATAGATCATGCACCTTTTTTAGTATGCTGGAGTGATCTATTAAATGTTCAAAGGAGTGATCAAATAGTATTAGATCAAATTCTTCCGAGTTACTAATCTGGTGTATATTATTTTTTTTTATACAACCTGATTCATTTTTTACATAAGGATCTATACCTAATGCCTTTTCAAAACCCATATCATTTAATGCTATTATCAGGTCACCGCTTCCACTTCCAATATCCAGAATTCTAGTTTTTTTATCAATATTTTGAAGTGCCAGAATATCAAAAAAACTTTTTTGAAATTTTAAACTAAGTAATCTGCCTATTGAACTATTTTTAAATAAGACATACTCCACCCACTTTTTTTTGAGCAGCCGCTTTAACCTTCCGTCGTCTTTGAAGGAATAATAATCATCAAAGTTATAATATCTACTGAAATCATCAGGAGGATTTATTAATTCCAGGCATCCGCATTTAGAGCATTCCATATACTTAAAATCTTCATTAAAACCGAACATCATTTCTTTAACTAAAAAAACTTTGTTTTTTAGATTATTTTCACATATTTTACATTTCATTAATAAACCCTTCAAATTTTATTCCATTATTAAAATGAGTATATGATGACCTATTAAAATATATTGAATGTTATACTATCCACTTATAGGGCTACTAAAAAGATTAAGGGCGTGCAATGAATAAAAAAATATTATATATTCACCAGGGATCTCATCCGGTTCATGGGGCATTTGCATCTGTTATAACATCTAATTATGTTAATGCAGGTAATACTTATTTTCAAATGTTTTTAAGATTATTTAATTCAATTAAAGATATTAATTATGATATAGCTTTTTTAGAAGGTGGAATGTGTTTGCCCTATGCTTACATTAAAAAGCTTTTTAATCCGCGTATGAAGATAATTCTTTTAAATGCAGACAATTTTTTTTATATTCTACCACGTTCTAATTGGATAAAATTCAATATAATGATATTTTTCTTGTCTTATGTTGATAATATAATTGCTATTTCGGCCATGAATAAAATTGAAGCATCAAAATACTTTGCAGGAGATATTAAAGTAGTAAATTCATTTGGAGTTAATAACTATTTCCATAACAATCCCCATCTTAATTCTAATAAGTTACTATTTATTGGTAGCCATAGATTAGATAAAAGATATGATTTACTCATTAAAGCTGTAGAATTACTAAATAATGAAAAATTTAAATTTGAATTGTATTTAGTTGGTTCCTGTTGTGATAATATTGATGTTGATTTTCCTTGGCTGCATAAGGAGGGTTTTCAAAAAAATATTAAATATTATTTTGAAAAATGTTCGATGTATATACATCCTTCTGATTTTGATCCGTGTCCTGTAACAATATTTGAGGCAATGTCTGCAGGTATTTTAACATTAATCACTAAATGTACAGGACAATCCGATATTTTTAGTAAAAATAATCTGGGATGCTTAATTTTAGAAGATAATGACCCGGAAATAATAGCTGAAAAAATTAACGAAATTTACCAAAAACCATTTTCATGGAAAAAAAAAATTTCCCGGCAATGTGTTAATACCAGTAAAAAATACTCCCAAAAAAATCAAACTGAAAAATTTTCAGCAATTTTTAAAAAAATATGTCAGGATTATTCAGATTAAATAATATTTTTTCTATTCCCCTATGTTAAATGTATGAGCTTAAAAAAAGTCATTAGCTTTAAAAAAGGGTAAAAATAGGAGAGATTTATTAAAACTGATTTTATTTTAATATATTACTCCACTGTAACACACTTTGCCAGATTCTTAGGTTTATCTGGATCAATACCCCGGGCCACACTCATATAATAAGAAAGTAGCTGTAAGGGCACCACATAAGGGATGGGGGACATAATTTCATCAATAGAATCATCCACTCCAATCACATCTTCTGCTTCTGACTGGAGATTTTCATCACTTTCTGCCCCCACGGCAATTACATGGGCTCCTCGGGCTCTTACTTCTTCTACATTACTAACGGTCTTATCATGGCTTTCTCCTGGTGGAGTAACTGCAACCACAGGTACTTCGTCATCAATTAAAGCCAGGGGGCCGTGTTTTAATTCTCCAGCTGCATAGCCCTCCCCATGGATATAGGTTATTTCTTTTAGTTTCAGGGCACCTTCCAGGGCAGTAGGGTAGGAAAATCCTCTTCCAATAAAGAAAAAGTCCTGGGCATCCCGGTATTTTTGAGCTATAGCTTTAATGTAATCTTCATTATCCAGCATGTTCTGTATTATCTGGGGTATTTCGTGTAGTTTATCAACCAGATCACCATGCTTACATAATAATCCTGCCAGCATATATATGCAGGTTAGCTGACTGATATAAGTCTTGGTGGCCGCCACTCCAATTTCTGGGCCTGCCCGGGTGTAAATTATGTAATCTGCTTCCCGGGTAGCGGTACTTCCCAGAACATTTACGATAGCCAATGTTTTTGAGGTATTTTTAGCCGTTCTAAGTGCTTTAAGAGTATCTGCTGTTTCCCCTGATTGGCTGATTAATATAACCAGAGTATCTTTATCCAGAGACCCTGCAGAATATTTAAATTCAGAGGCCAGTATAACATCGGTGGGTATTCCTCCCAGACTTTCAAACAGGTATTTGCCAATTAAAGAAGCATGATAGGATGTCCCGCAGGCTACAAAACAAATCCTTTTAACATTTCCCATTTTATTAACTATTTTTTCTATATCTGTTAATTCCATAAGGGTGTTTTTAATAGCTTCTGGTTGTTCATGTATTTCTTTAATCATGAAATGATCGTAACCTCCTTTTTCTGCCATATCAGGAGTCCAATCAATTATGTGAACCTCTTTTTTAATTATTTCCCCTAATTTATTCTTAATAGTGATTCCCTTTTTCTCCAGGATTACCATCTCATCGTCTTCCAGGTATATGATGTTTTTGGTATGCTTTAGGATAGCAGGTACGTCTGAAGCAAGGAAATACTCTCCGTCTCCTTTTCCTACAATTAAGGGACTTTCTTTTCTAACCCCAATAATTTTTCCAGGTTCTAAACTTGACATTACTGCAATAGCATATGATCCATGAACATATTTTAAAGCAGCCCTTACAGAATCCTCTAAATTGCTGCCGGATTTCATGTACTTTTCTATGAGATGCGGTAAGATTTCTGTGTCTGTTTCAGATTTGAATACATGTCCCTGGGAAATTAAATCTGATTTAAGTTCCTTGAAATTTTCTATAATACCGTTGTGAACTACAGAAACCGTACCATTACAGTCGGTATGGGGATGAGAATTGGCTTTAGTGGGTATTCCATGAGTGGCCCACCTTACATGGGCAATACCCATATTTCCTGGCAAATCAGAAAGCCTTACTTTTTTATCAACTTCACTAATTTTTCCGCTGTCCTTTTTGATGTGAATCTCTGAAGTGAGCGTAGCAATGCCCACAGAATCATAACCCCTATATTCAAGTTTTTTAACACATTCTAATAATATAGGAGCTGCCTTTTCTTTTTTTAAGATACATCCAACTATTCCACACATCATTTCACCTTTAAGACCTGTTGGTCATAATTTCTGTTATTATTTGATTTTATTATAAATTTTAAATCTGCAGTGATATCAATGGATATCATTATATTTAATCAAAACCACAATATATCACTATAATTTAATTTACATCTATATAAGCCTTTGAGCACAATTAATTTAAGAAGATATGACATTAATTAGTTTTTATATTAGGATTCAGTTGCGGTGATGTTATGAAATACAATGTAGAAGTAAAGATTAGCCTAAAAAAAGGGATGTTAAATCCTGAAGCATCAACCATCCAAAGAGCACTTGCCCTTTTGGGTTATAATGTCCATGAAACAGATACTATTGATATTGTAAAGTTTTCTATGGATGAGGATAGTGAAGAACTGGTAAAAAATGAAGTAGAAGACATGTGCCAGAGACTCCTGTGCAATCCGGTGATTCATGATTATATGATAGATATTAATCCTCAAGAGGATTAAATGGATATAAAGATATAAACGAGGATTCAATAATGAAAGTTGGAGTAATAAGGTTTCCTGGTTCTAACTGTGATCGGGATGTTTATCATGCCCTGAAACTGGCTGGAGGAGAACCCGAATATGTCTGGTGGAAGGAAAATGATCTTTTGCATATGGACGCAGTGGTTATTCCAGGTGGATTTTCTTATGGTGACTATTTAAGGGCAGGTGCTATTGCAGCCATAACCCCGGTAATCGAAGGTATAAAAAAATTGGTGGCAGAAGAAAAACCAGTTTTAGGAATATGTAATGGTGCTCAAATATTATCTGAGGTGGGACTTGTACCAGGAGTATTCACCGTTAATGAAAACCCTAAATTTAACTGCCAGTGGACTCAGCTTAAGGTTAAAACAAACAGAACTCCTTTTACCCGGAGTTTTAAGAAAGACCAGCTAATAAAAATGCCGGTGGCCCATGCTGAAGGTCGTTATTATAATCCTGATCTGGATTTGCTTCAGGACCAGGATCAAATTGTTCTAAAATTCCAAGGTGAGAACCCTAATGGGTCTCTGGAAGGCATAACTGGGGTTTGTGATGAGAGTGGTTTAGTATGTGCAGTCATGCCCCACCCGGAAAGAGCATCAGAATCCATATTGGGTTCATCTGATGGATTAAACTTTTTTAAGGGAATGATAAATTATTAAATTAAAAAATTTATTCCAGAAGGAATATCCCAATCTAAAACTATTTTTTATATAGGTATAGCTAAAGAAATATAATTACTGGCTTAAAAATCTAAATTAAGATGAGTTTTAGTATGGATTATGATTATCATAATTTTGCACACGGCCCTTGCAAGGATCTTAAGCACTAAAAAATAGTTTAACCATATAACGGAATTTATATTCAAATTTCTGTCTTAAATTGAAATTATCAAAGAGGTTGAATACATGGTAGTATATTTAGTAGGAGCCGGACCAGGAGATCCGGAACTGATCACACTTAAAGCAGTAAAAGCACTGGAAAAAGCAGATGTAGTCATTTATGATCGTTTAGCTAATGAAGAGATTTTAAAACATGCTAAAGGGGCCAAATTGATATATGTGGGCAAAAAAGCAGGTGAGCATTATAAAAGTCAGGATGAAATCAACCACATCCTGGTAGAAGAAGCTAAAAATAACTCTGTTGTGGTCCGGCTTAAAGGAGGAGATCCTTTTGTATTTGGAAGAGGTGGAGAAGAGGTTTTAACTCTTTTAGATGAAGGATTAGAAGTAGAGATGATTCCAGGGGTTACCTCTGCTATTGGAGTACCCACCACCATTGGTCTCCCGGTTACTCACCGGGGAGTAGCCACATCTTTTACTGTAGTCACCGGACATGAAGATCCAACTAAAAAAGAAAAACAGGTTAAATGGGATTATACTGCAGATACTGTAGTAGTTTTAATGGGAATTGGTCAAATTAAAGAGAATACTGAAGAATTGATGAAATACAGGGATCCTAAAACTCCTGTATGTGTTATTGAAAATGGAACCAGCCCTGAAGAGAAAATTATACTGGGTACCCTGGAAAATATTGCTCAGAAAGAGATTAATCCTCCCGCACTTTTAGTTATTGGAAATGTAGTGGATGTTTTCAAACAAATAAATCAAATTAAATGATTAATTTAAAAGAGGTTAATTATGAAGGGGTTAAAAGGGAAAAAAATTGTGATTACCAGACCTGCAGAAAGAGCCACAGATTCAGTTGAAATGGTTAAATCTTACGGTGCAATCCCCATCGTAACACCTACCATTGAACTTAAAGATTCCAAGCCGGAAGAAATGTTGAAACTATGCAGCATCATTAATGAATTGAATTGGCTAATTTTTACGTCTCCAAGAGCCATAGAATCGTTTTTCAAATATTGTAATCTAAATGATGCTCCTGGCTTAAAAATTGCAGTTATAGGTCCTAAAACTGGTGAAAAATTGCAGGAATTTGGGGTTAAACCACACTTAATACCTGAGGAATATACTGCCGAGGGTTTGCTAGAGGCTTTTGAAAAAATTGAAATTGCAGGGATGAAAATTGGCCTCCCCCGGACTATGGTTGCAAGATATACACTTCCCCACGGTCTCAAAAATAGGGGTGCTGAAGTGATCCTGGCCGACGCATATAAATCAGAAATCCCTGAGGACAAGTCAAAGATCTACGAGCTGATTGATAATATATTAAACCATAAAATTGATATTATAATGTTCACCAGTCCTTTAACTGTAAAAAATCTCCTTAAAACAGCAAAAGATGAAGGCAAAGAAGAAGTGGTGGATTTATTGCGAAATAAAGAAATAATTGTTGCTGCAATTGGCCCGATTACTAAAAAAGTTCTGGATTCATATGAAATCGAGCCAGTTATGCCTGATGTTTACACCTTCAAGGACATGCTGGAGAAACTAGCCCAAGTGATGGATAATTAATGAGGTTGGTATTATGAAAACTATTATCTGGCCAGTTTATATTGATTCAAAAAAATCCAGAAAAGAGGGTAGAAAAATTCCAAAAAAAGAAGCTGTATCTTCACCTTCTTTAAGTGATATTTCCCGGGCAGCACGAAAATTGAATTTAAGTCCAAAAACTGAGAATAATAAGTCTTTTCCAGGGTCATGGTATGATAATTCAGGTCGAGTTATTGTGGAAAGGGGGGAAATATCTAAAAGGGAAATCCTTTTAAAAATAAGTAATATGATAAAAGGTACTCGTTCCTGAAATGAGCTATTTATTTTTTTAAATTAATGATGATGGGCAAGTAAAGCCTCGACATACTTATTAACCTGAAACTCTTAATAATAATAAAATTAGAATAGTTATTATGATTGCTTATAGTTATTATAAAGAAATCAAATAGTCAGGGGAATATAAAATGACTCCCATTTTACCTGAAAAAATGAATAAATCTTTTTCTAAAGCCCAGGAAATGCTTAAATCAGCAGAAGATATAAAAGTCTACTCCCACAATGATTGTGATGGAATAAGTTCCGGGGCTATTTTATCCTCTCTTCTGGACCGACTGGACAAAGAACATGAAATTGAATTTATAAGTCTGGATAAACTGAAGGATCTGAAAATAAACAATGAACTAACCATATTTTCTGATTTAGGCTCAGGGCAGAGTATTGATAAAATTTCTACATCATCATCCCGAATACTGGTACTGGACCACCATCCCCCCCTAAGGTCTTTGAATTATAATTCTAAACTTTCTGGAAGATTTTTAGAAATAAACCCCCTCTTCTATGGTATTGATGGTTCTTATGAAATTTCAGGAGGGGGAATGTGTTATTTACTTGCTAAAAAATTTGGATTTTATAATTTAAGTTGGATTGGTGTTCTTTCTGCAGTGGGAGACATGCAAAATACTCGCACTGGTAAATTAGAAGGTATTAATAAATCAATTCTCCAGGATGCTACCAACCATGGCCTGGTGGATTCTGCTGCAGATCTCTCTATTTATGGTAGACAAACCCGCCCATTAATTATCGCTTTATCCTATTTCAGCGATGTAACTCTCCCTATAACTAATAACAAAACAGAAGTAATCTTATTATTAAAAAAACTGGGTATTGATCGACGATGTGATAATAGATTACGTACCCTCTCTGATTTAACATCAGATGAGAAAACACGGCTTTTTTCTGAACTGGTTAAATTACTATCCCGGGAAGTTCCTGAAAAATATATCAAATATGTT
Source organism: Methanobacterium alkalithermotolerans (assembly GCF_018141185.1). Classification (NCBI taxonomy): domain Archaea; kingdom Methanobacteriati; phylum Methanobacteriota; class Methanobacteria; order Methanobacteriales; family Methanobacteriaceae; genus Methanobacterium; species Methanobacterium alkalithermotolerans. Next base: position 2,042,823 of record NZ_CP058560.1, read on the forward strand.
CCTAAACTGGTAACCGGGGATTATTATGAATTTTTAAATGAGGAAGAAAAAACTCCATTAAGAGACGCTTCTGAATTTTCAACTGCAGTGAATGCATGCAGCAGAAATAAAAATCCAGAGGTGGCTCTTGATATATTAAAAGGAGATAGAGTACTGGCCATGGATGAACTGGAACGTTTAACCAGAAAGCACCGTCAATATCTGGCGGAAAAAATACGGATGATTGAAGATAATGAATTAATTGTACCTCTAAATAACCTGCAGTACTTCCATGGTCATGGAATTAAAAGTGAGGTGGTAGGTACCATTACCGGTATGGTTCTAAGTCATGGGGATTGGAGAAAGCCTATAATTGGGTTTTCTCATGTTGATAATGGAGAAGATCTTTTAAAAGTTTCTTTGAGATGTTCCCGACTTTTAGCTTATGATGGAATACACTTTGGCCATATTATACGAAAAATTGCCTCTAAAGTGGGGGGTAGTGGGGGTGGACATGCAGTTGCCTGTGGGGCGTATATCCCTTCTAAAAATCAGGACGAATTTTTAAAAATATTCAACAGCACTCTAAAAGGCATAATTAACTGATTTATTAACCACTGCATTTATTAATCTATTAAAATATAGTCTTAATATAAAATATCCTCTGTTAAACTACACTTTGAAATAAAAGATAAGGTTTTATCATGAAAATATTCAAAAAAAGAGGCGAAATGACTCATTTTCAAATTTTAGCAGAAATTGCAAAACAAGAACCTCATTTAAGACAAAAAGATATTGCCGATGAGTTAGGAATAACTGTACAGGCAGTTTCAGAAAATTTAAAGAGTTTGTTAGATGCTGGATTTGTAGAATCAGGAACAGGGCGTTCACCTTACAAAATTACCAAAAGAGGAATTGATAAATTAAAAAAACAAGCACTGGATTTGCGGAAATATTCTGAAACTGTACTGGATACCATGAATACCTACAAATCTATCTGGCCGGCCATTGCCAGTGAAAATTTGAATTCAGGAGATAGAGTAGGTCTCTTTATGGATGATGGTACTCTGTATGCTACTAAAGCCTCAACATCAGCCCAGGGTGAAGTATTAAATGATGCTCAAAAAGGAGAAGATGTGGCCTTAATGGGACTGGAAGGAATTATTGAACTTAAAACCGGTAAGGTGGTAATTCTTAATTTACCTACCATTCAGGAAGGGGGGTCCCGGGCCACAGACCTTGAAAAAATAAAAAAAATATACCACATGGGTTTTGATAGGGTGGGTATCATGGGCACGGTTTCCCGGGCAGTGGCTGATAAACTGGATATAAAGGTTGATTTTGAATTTGCAACCCCTTATTCCACACTTGCTGCAACTAAAAGAGGACTTAATGTGCTGGTATTTGCGGTAGGTAAGATGAACCGTAGTATTACTAATAAACTGGAAGAAGAAGGAATCCACTATAGTTTAGAGGATGTAAAAAAAGATATTAATTGATTTAAAGGTTTTAAAGATTGTAAACATCTTCAGAAGGCACCAGAGTTACTTCTTCCTGTTCTAAAACCTTAATAAGTAAATCCAGATCATCTGTTCTTAAAAGTAATATGGCCTTATCTTTCTTTTCATGTACAAATGCATATAAATATTCTAAATTAATATCAGAATCATTAAGGATTTTTAAAATTGAGGAAAGGCCTCCTGGATGATCTGCAAGTTCCACAGCTATTACTTCTTTGATTTTCACCACAAAATTATTTTCCGTAAGAATTTTTTCCGCCTTTCGGGGTTCTGGAACAATAAGCCTTAAAATCCCAAATTCTGAAGTATCTGCAATGGATAAGGCCCTGATATTAATTCCATTCTCAGCCAAAGTATTAAGAGCTTTCCATAATCTTCCTTTTTTATTTTCCAGAAAAACGGATATTTGTTTTATTTTCATGTTATCTTCCTGATTAATTTTTTATTTAATCACCAATAATTCCAATATTAATAACCACTAATGTATGTTTCGCTGGTCAATAACTCTTACAGCTTTGCCTTCACTTCGGGGAAGGCTTTTTGGCTCCACCAGATTAACATTAACCCTTAAACCTATTTCATTTTCAATGTAACTTTCTATTTTCTTTTTTATACTGACCATTTCTTTAACTTCATCAGAGAAAAGTTCCTGGGATGTTTCCACCTTTACTTCAATTTCATCCAAAAGATGCGGACGGGTTACAATAATCTGATAATGGGGCTGCAGACCATCAATTTTCAACAAAGCCTTTTCTATTTGAGAGGGGAATACTGCCACACCACGAACTTTTATCATATCGTCTGACCTGCCCGTTATTCTATCCATTTTTACCAAATTTCTTCCACAGTCACATGATTCATATCTAAGGGCAGTAATGTCCTTTGTTCTAAATCTAATAATAGGCATTCCCACCCGGCTTAAGGTGGTCAATACCAGCTCTCCTGTTTTATCCGCACCTAATGATTCTGTGGTTTGGGGGTTGATGATCTCTGGATAAAAATGATCTTCACAAATATGTAGTCCTGATTGTTGATTACATTCTATGGCCACACCCGGACCCATAATTTCAGTTAAACCATATATGTTAAATGCCTGGACTCCAAATCGTTTTTCTATCTCTTTTCTCATTTGAGAAGTCCACATCTCTGCTCCAAATCCAATGGCCTTTAAATCTGTATCTTCACTAATTAATCCTTCTTCCTGGGCCACTTCGGATAGGTATAATCCATAAGAGGGGGTAAAAATCATTACTGTAGTCCCAAAATCTTTCATAATTTCAATTTGCCTTCTGGTTTGACCAGTGGAAATAGGGATAACGGTTGCCCCTATTTTCTGAGCACCATAGTGAACTCCAAAGCCTCCGGTAAATAGTCCATATCCGTGTGTATTCTGGATGATGTCATCTTCGGTGACTCCCATCATGGTTAATCCCCGGGCCATCACTTCACTCCATAATTCAATATCCTCCCGGGTATATCCTGATACCACCGGCTTTCCAGTAGTACCAGAAGAAGTATGGACTTCAATGATATCTTTACGAGGGACAGCAAACATTCCAAAGGGATATACATCTCTTAAATCATCTTTAGTGGTGAAAGGGAGTTTATTAATATCTTCCAGGGTCTGGATATCTTCCGGGGATAAACTCATAGCACTGAATTTCTGATTATAATACGGTACATTATTAAAAGCTTTTTTTACCACATCTTGTAATCTTCTCAATTGTAATTCTTCCATTTCATCCCGGGACATACATTCGGCTCTTTCATTCCAGATCATTTTATCAAATCCCTTAATCAGTGCAATTTTGATAGATATTCATCATGACAATAATCTTTATAATTAAATTTAAATTATAGAAGTTTTTAGGGGCCCTATAACTTAAATCTTACTAATATGTCAATTTGACTGTCAGGGTTTTACTGATTACAGATATTCAAAAGAAAAATAATCAGGTTAAAATGATGAATCAGGACATTTTAAGGCAAGTATAATTTAAAATAAGGATTTTTAAACTCTTTAAAAAAAAATTAAAAAAAAATTAAAGTGGGGATTCTAGCCAGGTTTCAGTTCTTTGGTTAACTTCTTCCCAGTTTACTATGTTCCAGAAAGCTTCCACAAAATCAGGCCTTACATTTTTATAATCCAGGTAGTAGGCATGTTCCCATACATCCAGCACCATCATAATCCGGAAGTTAGGAATCACATTCACGTTATGTTTTTCTATCTGCATTATAAATAAGCGATTAGTTCTCCTGCATAAAGTAAGAACTGCCCATCCAGAACCTTCTACACTAAGAGCAGCCTGTGTGAACTCTTTTTTAAATCTCTCAAAGCTACCAAAATCTTTTTTAATGTATTCTGCTATAGTACCTTCTGGTTCACCACCGCACTTACTGGCGGGCCCCATATTTGTCCAGAAAAGGTTATGAAGAACAAAACCACCTACCTGAAAGGATAATTCCTTGGCAGTTGCTTTTATATCAAAATCTTCATCATTTTCTCTAGCATCATCAAATTTTTGCTTTAAAATAGCATTAGCACCATCAACATAGGCCTGGTGATGCTTGGTATGGTGTATGGTTAACTGTTCTTTAGATATAAAAGGCTCCAGATCCTGATAACCATAGGGTAACTCTGGTAACTGATAAAGTTTTTTTTCCATTTTTTCACCTTTTTTATATTAAAAATATTTCATCTTAACTACCATTTGTAGTAATTTCTATGACATAACCACCAGTCATAACATTTGTATTCTTCTTTGCGCTTTTTAGCGGTTTCCACATCACTTGCAGGAGGTATAATCAGTCCTTTTCCTATTAATTCATTGTTAGGCCAGTTGGCAGGTATGGCTACTCCTTTTTCTTCTATATTGGCAAAACCCTCTATCATACGGAGTATTTCATCCATATTTCTACCCAGTTCTTGAGGATAATATAGAATGGCCCGTACTATGGCCTCCGGATCCACAATAAATACTGCCCGAACGGTATTGGTGGGGCGGGCAGGGTGGATTAAACCTAATGTATCCGCCACTTTTCCTGTATCTGCAATTAATGGAAAAGTTATCTCCACATTAAGGTTTTCTTCTATCCATTCAATCCATTTTAGATGTGAAAATATCTGATCAATACTAAGACCAATTAATTCACAATTTAATTTTTTAAATTCTTCATACCTGTTCTGGAAGGCCACAAATTCAGTAGTACACACCGGTGTAAAATCTGCAGGATGGCTAAAAAGAACAAACCATTTTTTTTTAAATGCCTTAGGAAGCTTCATCATCCCCTGTGTAGTTTGAACTTCCATTTTAGGAAATTTATCCCCAATTAAAGGTATTCCCCTTCCTTTTTTCTTAATTTTTTTTAGCTCATATATTTTTTCTCCCATTAAATCACCCCTCTTTGCATATCTATGGTAATATTATGCACCTAATTTTTATTTATTTTTAGCTTTTTTTATAAATCCATAAATTCTAAAAATAAATTTCATAAAACCTTAATTTTTTAATATCCACCATAATTTTATTATTTAGCTAACCCCGGGATTTAAATTAATTACTGGAGATTTTTTTTTTTTTGAAAATCAGATTATTCTAAAAAAAATAAATAAATGAGTTTAATTATTCTGAAAATTGCGATGAATTGGCGGAGTACTGTCTTTTATGGTGAATGTTATCCCGATCATTCCGCTGGTGGATTGAATACCCTTTGAGCCATTTCACTATCCAGCATCAGTAGACTGGCAGGAGATTCAATGGCCAGCCTTACTTTTTGCAATATTCCTCCGGCTGATTCTTCTTCTTCTACCTGTTCTGCCACAAAGTACTGCAGGAAGTTATTGGTAGCATGGTCTTTTTCTTCCAGAGCCAGGTTTACCAGCTGATTAATAAGTCCGGTTACCTTTTTTTCGTGGCTTAAAACATTTTCAAACACATCCAGGGCAGATTCCCATTCACGGGGAGGTTTTTCGATTTCATCCAGAAGCACTCTTTTTCCTCTTCTAATCAGGTAGTCATGGAACTTCATCCCATGGCTTAGTTCTTCCTGGGCCTGAATTCTCATCCAGTTGGCAAAACCGGGCAGGTCAGAATCCTCAAAATAGGCCCCCATAGCCAGATAAAGGTAGGCAGAGTATAACTCCGCATTCATCTGTCCATTCAATGCATCCTGCATTTTTTCACTAACCATCTACATTCCTCCTTAATATGAAAATAATTATGAAGATTCATGTTTTTTCAGTATCTCATCTGCCAGGGCATCAATTTTTTCTAAATCATCCTGAGTGGGAAGGCCTTTTATGGAAATAGATTCCAGATATTCTACTTTCAGGTTACTTAACTGACCTTTTAATAATTCTTCCATGCGACTGCCCCATCCAAAAGAACCCATAATGGCCACGTATTTTAATTTAGGCCTTAACAGATTAATCAAATAGGCATTGGAAACGGTAAGTGGATGAGGACCGGTTAATACTGTGGGGCTGGCAATAACTAAAGTGGATGCATCCACCAGAGACATTAAAAATTCACCAGGATCCATGTGACCTAAATTGAATGGCTTTACAACCAATCCCCTTTTAATTAAAGAATCCACCAGATGATCTACCATAACCCGGGTACTACCATGCATAGAAACATAAGGGATTACTACCAGGTTTAAAGTTTCATCAGATATCCAATCTTTATATAAATTTATTATTTCGTTTACCGGGGAATAAATAGGCCCATGGGAAGGGGCAATTGTTTTTATATCTCTTTTACTTATTTTCGCCAGATTGTTTTTTATGGTGGGTCTAAAGGGCATCATAAGTTCTGCATAATACCTCTTGGCTGCAGAATATACTTCTTCGTTTTCATGGGAATATAACTGACTGGTGGCCATATGTGATCCGAAAAAATCACAGGAAAAAAGCATTTTATTTTCCTCTAAATAGGTTACCATGGTATCTGGCCAGTGCACCCAGGGAGTGAAGATAAATTCCAGGGTTTTACCACCTAAAGAAATTTTATCACCATCCCCTATAGTCTTAAACTTATCTTCCGGGATAAATAAAAAATTTTTTAAAAGTTCTTTGCATTTAGGATTGGTAACTACTACTGCCTCTGGATATTCCTCCAGGATAAGAGGTATAGAACCAGAATGGTCCTGTTCAGCATGGTTGGATACAATGTAGTCAATTTTTAATTCTAATTCCTGGAGGTTTTTTAATAGTTCATGAGCCTTCTCTGGATCAACCGTATCAATTAATGCAGTATTATCTCTTCCCTGAATAAGGTACGAGTTATAACTGGTTCCCTGTGGTAACGGAATTAACTCATCAAATATTTGCCGATCCCAATCCTGGGATCCCACATAATAAACACCGTCTTCCATCATCCGGGCAGACATCTTAATCCACTTTAACGAACTGATCTTTTCCTACTCCACAGATAGGACAAATCCAGTCGTCTGGTATATCTTCAAAAGCAGTTCCTGGTTCTATACCAGAATCAGGATCACCATTTTCAGGATCATATATATAACCACACATCTCGCATTGATATTTATCCATTTTTTACTCCTCCTAATCCCTAAATCACTTAAATTTTAAAATATATCTTATTTTATTACTATAAACATTCTTTTAGGTGCTCCACATGAGGGGCATTTCCAATTTTTAGGTATATCTTCAAAAGCGGTCCCTGGTGCTATATCAGACCGGGGTTCCCCTTTTTCAGGGTCGTATATGTATCCGCATACTTTACATTTGTATCTTGCCATGATTACACCTTTTTTTATCAATCTGGACATACCTGCCTTTTATTGAATTTATCTACTTTTAGCTGATTTAAAAGGAAAATTAATTCTTTAGCGGCATAAATCTTATTTTACCTGCTCCACATTTAGGGCAAGACCATTCATCAGGAAGTGAATCAAATTCTACTCCAGAAGGAGTTTCCTTACGTGGTTCTCCCATATCGGGATCGTATATGTATCCGCATACTTTACATTTGTATCTCATTTATCTCACCGGATTTAATTATAATTTTCCTCAAGTTAATATTAGTTTTTTTTCAAATAAAAATATTGTTATTTTAATTTCTACGAACAAACAAATATTCGAAAAACAGGATTAATTTGAATAAGATTTTTTTAATCCAATTTTAAATGGATATTTGTTTAAAAACAGCAATCTAAAAGAAAAGTAACAGATATATTTAAAAAAGAAAAAAAAAGGATTCATTAAAAAAATTATTCTTCTTCCACCACTTCGAAAAACTTAACTTTTTTAGGAATAACTCCTGGTCTCTCATCAGTCATATAATTAAAATAACTAATTAAATGGATGTTGTATTCTAAATATCCTCTAATTAAGTCATTTAGACCTTCATTACGCTTTCCAAGTACTAATATTATTAAGAACTGGATGGTTAAACATATTCCGGCTATGATACTATACAATCCCAGTACTATAACCACTGGTATTGCATAAAAAAACCTCACAAATAGTTCTAATCTACTTGCATTTTTTTCATATTCAAATAATTCATTTAATTCAAAATCTTCGCTCATATATAAACCTCCGGATTATATATTAACTGTTTTTATCTATTATAAATCTTATTAAGTTTGCACTGATAACAGTAATAATTAAAATGAATTAAAATAACTTTTCAACAGTTTAAACCATGCAAAAATTAAAAATAAATAAATTAAGTTTATTTAATCAGTAAAACCGGTATATCAGCAGTTTTCAATGTATTTTCTGCTACACTACCCATTAATATTTTTTCCAGGCCAGTTCTACCATGCGAAGCAATTACAATTAGATCCGCTTCGGTCTTATTACTTATCTTTTTCATGTCATGCCCGGGATTCCCCAACAATAATACTTCAGATACCTCTACTCCGGCAGATTCTCCTTTTTTTTGAATCTGATGTAGTATTTCCATACCCTCTTCTTCCAGGACTTCAAAGGGCTGGATAAGTTTCTCATCAATCACATGCACGGCTACAATTTCGGCATCTAATATTTTTGCAAGTTGAATAGCCTTATCTGCTGCTTTGGTGGCATGTTCTGAGCCATCAGAAGGTACCAGTATCCTTTTAAACATTATTCCACTTTCCTTAAGTGGTCCCCTACCACAAAAGAGGTTCCTCCTAAATGAAGAAGAGGTTTCACTTTTTCCACATCCAACAAATCATCTTTCATACAGTTTTCCTCCACAGAAGCATGCACCACCTTACCCAGAATCAATAAATGATCTCCTACTTCCTGGATTTCAATCACCTTACACTCTAAATGGGCCAGGGATTCTTTTATTCTGGGCGGTGAAACTATTTTAGATTCCAGGGAGGTTAATCCTGCTTTTTCCAATTCATTTTCCCCATAGGGAACCTTTTCACCAGTTATCCACATTTGATTAATTATTTCTGCGGGGGTTAAATTAATAACAAACTCGCTATTTAACTGGATATTCTTACTGGTATCATGGGAAGGTGCAGAGGCAAATGCCACAATAGGGGGGTCCATGGAAACCGGCATTACAAAGGAGAAAGGGGCGCCATTGACCTTAGCTTCATCATTAATAGTGCTTATAATTACAGTTGGCCGGGGAGCCAGTATACGGTTTGCTTTTTCAATCGGGAAATCTTTAAAATCCATATAATCATTTCCATTAAATTTTAATCATTATATAATATCCTTAGAATAGTATTAATTCTTTTTCTTAATTAATTCATTCATCACCCATTAAATACTGGGCCTGGCTCCGTTTTATGAATTCTTCACATAAATCTTCAGGATTTCCATCCAGGACCAGTTTACCTTTTTCCATCATAAGGGATCTGGTACTCACTTCTTTAATAAAATCAATATGGTGAGATACCATTAAGAAAGTGGTCTGGAACTTGTTATTAATTCGTTTTAATGCATTGGAAACAGATCTTAAAGTTATGGGATCCAAATCACCGAATGGTTCATCTAATATTAATAATTCCGGTTCAGAAGCCAGTGCCAGTGCCATAGTTGCCCTGACCTTCTGACCACCTGATAATTCATAAGACTTACGATCCAGTATTTCCAGGGGCAGTCGCAATGCATCAAATATGGGTGCGGCATATTTTTTGACTTCGGTATCCGGGAAGCTGGGGAAGAGAATATCTAAAATTTCAGCATTAAGTCCTATTTTCTCTAAGCGTAATTTGGCTTCATTTTCTGGGAGGTCAGTTAATTGGTACAGCACATCCAGCACCATATCACTAATCTCCAATTCCTTAGCCTTTTTCTTAGCCTCATAAATTACATTTTCCCCTTTTACACCAAGTCGGGATGCTATCTGATCTTTAATAGTTGCATGATGAACTAAAGCAAATTCTTGATGCATGAAACTCATCTTTCTTCTGATTTCCATTCTGTCTATTCCTGCCTGGTGCATGTCTATCCATTTACTATTGAATTTAAAACAAACTCTCCCTCCTTCGGGAAAATCCAGTCCCCCAATAATTCTTAAGATTACTGTTTTACCGGCACCACTGTGACCAATTAAGGATACCATTTCCCCTTTGTTTATCTCTATATTCACATCTTTAATATCCAGAACAGAACCCCCATTCATCAGGAAAAACCTTTTTTTTAGATCAATTGTTTTCAAAAGGGGACTTTTATCAACTAAGGGAGGATATGATTCTACAGGTTCTATATCTTTTAAAAATTCTTTTATAACATCTCTTGGACTTCCTTCATCCACTATCTGGCCTTTTTCCATTAATATAAGCCTGTCTGCTAGATATTCATGAATTTCTGGCAGGTGTGATACCAGAACTATGGTAACTCCCAGCTCCTTATTTATATTTTTAATAGCATCCAGTATTTCCTGTTTTGTTTGAGGACAGGACATGGTTGCTGGTTCATCCAGTAGCAATACTTCTGGTTTTTTTGCTAACTGACGAGCCATAATCAGTCGCTGCTTTTCACCACCACTGAGTACCGGGGCAAAGTGATTGGCCTTATTTTCCAGCCCTACCAACTTTAATAGCTCCAGGGCTTCATCTCCAAATTCGTCATAAGCATATTCAAAATCAGCCATAGCTTCATCCCCATATTTAACCCCATAAAGCTTCCGGATGATATTGTCAAAAGCAGTTTCAGACCATAAACCAAAGGATCTCTGTAAATGGATAGCGGTGGCTTTCTTTAACTTGGTGAAATAGTATGGATTGGAGTCCGGTGAGATTTTTGTGCCATTTAATACAATATTTCCACTATCAAATGATTCCACCCCTCTTAGAATTCTAAGCAAGGTAGTTTTACCTGATCCACTTTTTCCTATAATCCCCACTATTTCTCCATCATTTATTTCAAGATTAATGTCATCTAAAGCCTTAATTTCTTCCCCATTTTCTATTTTAAAAGTTTTTGAAAGATTTTCTACCTTAATCATCATAACACCCTATAAAATAATTATTTAAATTACAATTCATTCTGAATAAATCGATATAGAAGAATATTTTAATTAAATTGGTTTTCTAATATTATAATTATATAGAATTTAAAACTATCTAAATGAAATAATCCGGAATTGATTTAATAACCTTAAAAAAAATTGCTATTATAATTACAGTGCCCTAATATTTAATATTTCATTCATTGAACTTAAATTAATTCTTAATATTAAATAAAAGATGAATAAATTATCTTTCATAAATGATACTAAACTATAAAACTTTAATTAATATCTTATATAAAACAATAAATAATATTTAATAAAAATTTAAGTGATAAATGATTATAATTTTATTAATTAACATGGCTTGAGGATATGGTGATTAAATGAGAGGATTACTGGTAGGTAGGATGCAGCCAGTTCATCAGGGACACTTACAGGTTATCAAAAGTATACTCAAAGAGGTGGATGAAGTAATAATTGGTGTAGGAAGTGCTCAGCTAAGCCATACTTTAAAAGATCCTTTTACAGCGGGTGAAAGAGTAATGATGCTCACTAAATCCTTAAGTGAAAACGGGATCCCTGCTTCCCGGTATTATATCATACCGGTACAGGATATTGAATGCAATTCGGTATGGGTTTCCCATATAAAAATGCTCACACCTCCTTTTGAAAGGGTCTACTCCGGCAATCCCCTGGTTCAAAGACTCTTTATTGAAGAAGATTATCAGGTCACGTCTCCTCCCCTATATTACCGGGATAAACTCTCAGGAACAGAAGTTAGAAAAAGAATGTTAAGTAATGGTAACTGGGAAGAACTGGTGCCTTCATCGGTAGCAAAAGTTATTAAGGAAATAGATGGTTTGGAAAGACTAAGTCATCTTTCTCAAAAAGAAGTCAGTGAATTAGAATAGTATTTAAAAGTATAGGTGATTTTATGTTAGTTAAGCTCCTGGAAAAGGATGAAGAGTTAATTACCATCCCTGATTTACTCCATCAGATTAAAAAAAGCATAAAAATTGATGAATGCGGTGCTATTTTTACCTTTGAGGGAATAGTAAGGGGAGAAGAAAAGGGTAAAAAAGTTGATAAATTAATTTTAAGCACTCCGGATAAATTAAAAACTCAAAAAGAACTGGAAAGTATTGCCAGAGAAGTGAAGGAAAAATTTTCAGTTGCAGAAATTGGGGTTGTTCATTACCTGGGAGAATTTTACACCGGTGATTCCCTCTTCCTGGTGGCTGTTCTGGGAAATCACCGTCAAGAAACATTAGATGCTTTAACTGAAATAATTGAAAGAACCAAGTTTGATCTGGATTTTCAAAAAGAGGAACATACCACTAAAGGCACTAATATCATCATGTCGGGAGGATAAGCTCTAATTAGAAGGGAAGTTTCAAAATTTATATCTTAATCAATTAACTAGTTAATTAATGATGAGGGGGATTTAAATGAAATTTATCAGGGATAGTGTACATGGGAATCTCCATATAAATGATCTCGAAATTAAATTGGTTGACACACCCCAAATTCAACGATTAAGAAGAATAAAACAATTGGGATTCACTTTCTTAATATATCCTGGAGCAAATCACACCCGCTTTGAGCATTCTATAGGTACCATGTATTTAGCCTCTCAAATGGCGGATCACCTGAATCTGGATGAGGATAAAAAAAGTATATTGCGCATATGCGCTTTGCTGCATGATGCCGGACATGGACCTTTTTCACATGTATCTGAGGCTGTTTTAGACGATTCCCATGAGGTACTTACCTCCCGGGTTATTAAAAATTCCATACTGGGAGATATCATATCTGAAAACTATGATATTAATGATATAATAGATATAATTAATGGAAAAGGAGTTTTAGGGCAGATTATATCTGGGGAACTTGATGTGGATCGTATGGACTATTTAATACGCGACTCCCACTACACCGGGGTGGCCTATGGTATCATCGATATTGAGAGATTGATATATAACATGAAACTGGAGAACAATCTGGTTCTCGATAAAAAGGGAGTTCAGGCTGCTGAATCTACACTTGTAGCACGTTATTTTATGTATCCCAGTGTTTATCAACACCATACCACACGTATAGTGAATTCTATGTTTAGAAGATCTCTTAGAAAATTAATTGACCAGAATATAATTGATTCTAAAAAAATTTACCAGTATGATGATGCGGATATGATCATGGCCTGCCGGAACCAGGATGGGTTTATAAAAGACATGATCAAGCGTATGGATAATCGTGACCTGTTTAAAAAAGTGGATTCTCTTAAATTATCAGAACTAGAAGATCCTCAAAAAATATTTAAAATTAAAAGAGAGCAGATTAAAAAAGCAGAAAATGAGATCTGTGAAGAAAAAAACATTAATCCTGATTATTTAATTATTGATATGCCAGAATACCCATCATTCGATGAAATGAGGACTCTTGTTTCTGTCGGGGATGGTATTGTAAATTTAAGTCAGATTTCAAGTATTGTAGGGGCTTTAAGGGATGCCAGGTTTAATCATGCTGATTTATGTATTTATGTCCCGGAGGAACATACCTCTAAATTAGCTGATTTTGATTTTTATGATTATCTGGATTTACCTGAAAAAATAAACAAACATGATAAACAGATGCGTTTAGTTAGCACTTTTTGATACATAAAATTTGATTATCTTCAAATGAGATTTAGGTGGTTTATAAAATGATAATTGTAGCTATAACCGGTGCCAGTGGGATAATATATGGGTTGAAGGTATTAGAAGCACTAAAAGAAAGGAAAATAGATACGGCCTTAGTAATAACAGACCCTGCCCGGATTATTTTAGAATATGAACTGGATTTGAAAATTGAAGATTTAAAGAATAAAGCCACCTGTTACTATGAAGCCAGTGACTTAACTTCTTCTATAAACAGTGGTTCCTTTAAATTTGAATCAATGGTCATTGTTCCCTGCACTATGAAAACCCTTTCGGCTATAGCCACCGGTTATGCCAGTAATTCAATTACCCGGGCTGCAGATGTAGCTTTAAAAGAACGGAGAAAATTAGTATTAGTTCCCCGGGAAACACCTTTACGCTCAATTCATCTGGAAAACATGCTTGAAATCAGCCGGGAAGGGGGAATAATTCTACCAGCCATGCCCGGATTTTATCACCGCCCTGAAAACCTGGATGACATGGCCAATTTTATTGCAGGTAAAATTTTAGATGTACTGGAAATAGAACATGACCTTTTCTTGAGATGGAGTGGGGATGAAATATGATTAGGGACCGGGATTTTATAAAAAACTCCACTGTACCTGGCCCTACTAAGGAAGAAATCCGTTGTTTGGTTTTATGCAAATCAGAACTTACTTCTCAGGATATTGTGGTGGATATCGGCTGTGGGACCGGTGGATTAACCCTGGAATTTGCTAAAAGAACATCAAAAGTATATTCCCTGGATAGAAATCCTGAGGCTATTAATTTAACCTCAAAAAACCTGGAAAAACATGGCCTGAAAAACAGGGTGCAGCTTATTTGCGGTAATGCAAAAGATGAAATGGATAAATTCCCTGATTTTAATGTCTTAATGATTGGAGGCAGTGGTGGGGACCTGTCTTTTTTAATTGAAAAAGGATTTAGCAAACTTAAAAAAAGTGGAAGGATAATCATCACGGCCATCTTACTTGAAACTGCATTAGAAGCTATTGAAACACTAAAAAAGTTTGATATGGACGTGGAAGTGATAAATGCCGCTATATCTCGTGGAAAAATAATTGAAAGAGGCACCATGATGCTGGCTGAAAATCCAATAACCATAATTGTGGGAGTAAAAAGAAATTAAATTTTTAAAGGTTTTCTTAAATATTTATTCTATTTTTATATTTTTATTAATTAATACGCCATAAAATCCTTAAAAATTACCATTTATAAGGTTTTTTATAAAAATAATTTTATATATCTATTAAACCAAAAAAATATTTTAAAGTACATATCTCAAATTCAACCTTAAAAAAATTTTCAGGGAGAAATTCCATGGCTGATAAGATAAACTGGTATCAACTTTCAGCAGAAGAGACATTTAAAAAGTTAAATACAAGTATAGATGGCCTTACCAAAAAAGAATCTTTAAAAAGGTTGGAAAAATATGGATACAATGAAATAAAATTTAAAAAACCTTCTCCTTTTAGAAGATTACTTAAACAATTAAATAATCCTTTAATTTATCTTTTAATTCTGGTTTCCATTATAACTGCTTTTTTAGGTGAATGGGTGGATACGGGGGTAATATTAGGCGTGGTTATAGTTAACACTGCCATTGGATTCATACAGGAAGGTAAAGCAGAATCGTCTATAGAAGCCCTGGAACAAATGATGGTTCCCGAGTGCACGGTCATTAGAAATGGTAATAAAAAAAAGATCTTAGCAAGAGAACTTGCTATAGGGGACGTGGTGTTACTAGAAAGCGGAAGTCAGGTACCAGCTGACCTTAGACTTTTCCGGTCTAAAAATTTACATGCAGATGAAGCAGCCCTCACTGGAGAATCAGTACCGGTATCCAAGGGAATAGAAGCCATTGAAACACCTGATTTACCACCTGCTGATCAAAAATCAATGGCATTTGGTGGTACTTTCATCACCCAGGGGTCGGGGGGAGGTATAGTGGTGGCCACTGGTGAGTATGCAGAGATGGGTAAGATTGCTGAGATTATGAAAGAAACTCAGGAGATCATGACACCTCTAACCCGGAAAATGGAGGAATTCACCAAAGTCATTGTAATAGCCATTCTTCTGGTGGCCCTGGTTAATTTTGCATTGTCGGCCTGGTTTGGTTTTGGACTCATATATTCCTTTATGGCTTCTGCTTCTTTAGCAGTTGCAGCTATACCTGAGGGTCTTCCAGCGGTTTTAACCGTGACTCTTGCTTTAGGCGTTAAAGCCATGGCCAACAGAAATGCATTAATCCGTAAACTTCCTTCGGTAGAATCCCTGGGAAGAACCACTGTTATTTGTTCGGATAAAACCGGCACCCTCACTAAAAATCAGATGACCGTGGTCCGGATATTTTCTGGTGGAAAAACCTTTAAAGTTACTGGATCAGGTTATAATCCCCAGGGCGAAATTACTTTTGAAAACAATCCGGTGAAACTATCTTCTGAAAATAAAGAACTTAAATATACATTAAAGGCAGGTTTACTATGTAATAATGCTAGTTTGGTTGAAAAAGATGGTTTTAAAGTAATAGGTGATCCTACAGAAGGGTCTCTAATTGTATCTGCAGCTAAAGCAGATCTCACTGATAAAACTCTGCGTCTGGATGAGGTTCCTTTTGAATCAAAACAAAGATACATGGCCACCCTCCATCAGGGGCTGGATGAAAATATTATCTATGTTAAGGGTTCTCCTGAGAAAATAATCAAACGCTCCCGGAATCAATTGATTAAAGGGGAAATAACAGATATTCAAGAAGATGAAATATATGCTGCTTCTAATTTAATGGCTAAAGATTCTTTAAGAGTATTGGGATTTGCTTATAAGGTAGTGGATGAGCATAAAACTGAGATTAATCCGGATGATATTAAAGATCTTACATTTTTAGGATTACAGGGAATGATTGATCCTCCCCGTGAAGAAGTTATAGATGCTATTAAAAAATCTAAATCCGCTGGTATCAGGACGGTAATGATTACGGGAGACCATGCAAAAACAGCTAAAGCTATTGCTAAACAGCTGGGTATAGGATCTAAAAAAGAAAAAGTATTAACTGGTAAAGAAATTTCCAGGATGAGTCCCGAAGAATTATATGAAATAGTGGATAAGGTTTCCATATATGCCCGGGTTGCACCAGAACACAAGTATGATATAACTACCCAGCTTCAAAAAAAGGGAGAAATAGTGGCGGTAACTGGAGACGGGGTTAATGATGCCCCTGCTTTAAAAGCAGCAGATATTGGTATTGCCATGGGTATTACCGGTACTGATGTTAGTAAAGAAGCTTCGGACATGGTTTTAGCAGATGATAACTTTTCCAGTATTGTTAAAGCTATAGAAGAAGGCAGATTTATTTTTGAAAACATTCAAAAAGTAATCTTGTATGCTCTGGCTGCTAATGGAGGCCAATCTCTAATTATATTAGGAGCATTGATACTGGCTCCTTTTATATCACTTTTCGTGGTAAGCCTTCCTTTAGAGCCGGTTCAAATTCTATGGATTAATTTATTTGATTCCATATTTTTGGCACTTCCTCTTATTAAAGAACCTAAAGAAGCAAATCTCCTGGAAAAACCACCAAAAGACCCGGATGAAAAAATTGTTAACTGGCAATTTGTAAGGAAGGTGGGCCTGGTTTCTCTGGCCATGGCTGGAGCAGGTTTAAGCATATTTTATATTTACGGTAGTGCTGCATTCACCGACCCTCTAAATGAATTTCTTTTAACCCAGGCCCAAACTGCTGCTTTTGCCACGGTTATCATGGTGCATGTATTCTATCTGATAACGGCCCGTTCCATAAGGGAATCTATATTCACGTTCAGCCCCTTTTCCAACAAATGGTCTCTATTAGGTATCGGAATTACCATATCTTCACTTTTAATGATAATTTACCTCCCTGCTCTTCAGATTCTATTTAGAACCGCCCCTATTCCTGCAGAATGGTGGATACTTATTTTACTGTTCTCTCTTCCAGGGTTGATATTGATTGAAATTGAAAAATTTATAGCCCGTAGAAGAGGGTGGTTTTAATTTCCAATAAAAATTATGACCCTTAGGGAGTAAATACCCTTAAGGCAAGTATTTATATATGGGGAGTAATAAATGTTAAAAAAACTGAAGGTTGATATCAATGGATCGATTGAGCCTGAATCAATATAGAGAAATGGTAGATGGTATAATAGAATTTAAAAAAACAAATGGTGAAATGCCTCAATTTGCCATTGTTGATGGATGTAAAATTGAAAAACAAAATTATATAGACATGATAGAACGTGTAAATAAATTCATACTTGAAATGGGTAGGAATCCACGTTCAGTAGATATTGAATCATAGACCTGGACTCTGTACATTTATAAGGGAGTTAAATAAGCTTTTTATTATAAGCCAGTATAATCCCCAAATAGCTTTCTGGTATTTATTTTGAGGTTTTATTTTATTA
Organism: Methanobacterium alkalithermotolerans; assembly: GCF_018141185.1. Classification (NCBI taxonomy): domain Archaea; kingdom Methanobacteriati; phylum Methanobacteriota; class Methanobacteria; order Methanobacteriales; family Methanobacteriaceae; genus Methanobacterium; species Methanobacterium alkalithermotolerans. The sequence continues at coordinate 2,060,885 of NZ_CP058560.1, forward strand.
TACAGATTATTTTTTCACTATTTTAATTTATCATACCTCCTATTTTCGCATAAAATTTAAAGACATTGATTTTTTTTAGCCTTAAAATTTCCTCTCTTTAGATACAATAATTATTTTTTTTTTTTTTAGTCAGGGGGGTGCGCTTAGTATTAATTATTAAAAAAAACATATCGAAACAGTTATTTGTTATTAACAATTAATATTGATTTAATTACTAATTTCCATTTTAATATTTATTTTGGTGGAAATTATGAAATAAGAATGCTTTCGGTGGATAATAAAACAAAAGAGGGGAAATAATGGTGGAAATAGTGGTGGATGAAGATGCATGTGTGGGGTGTGGATCCTGTGTGGATGATTGTCCCAGTGATGTTTACCAGATGAATGAGGAAAAGTGGAAAAGCGAAGTGATAAATGCAGATGACTGCATGGCTTGCTTGTCCTGTCATGAGATTTGCCCTTCTCAGGCTATGGAACATCGTGATATACATGTGGCCAAACGATTATACATTGACCGTAAGGTCAGTGATGTTTTAAACAAAATTATCTAGGGGTATAAAAATGGAAATGGAAGAGATAAGGGGCACATTTAAACCTGAAATGATTCCTGAAGAAACTGGGGGAGACATATCAGATTATGAAGAAGCACTGCACGTTTTAATGAAATTTGTGGGATCCATGTCCAGTGCACTGGAACAGGTTTCTGGAAGGGGAGCAAATGCAATTGTTTACCAGGCCGGAAAAAGGATGGGACATGATGCAGGAAAACTTATGGAAAAAACGGACAACCTGGAACAGGCCATGCAGGAACTGAGTGATATTTTAGGGGTGGAATTTTACTTTGAAATGTGGAAACCCGCTGGACAGGATAATTATACCATTGAAAAAGGAGATGAAACCGTGGTGAAACTCCTTTTCATGGATTGCGTGGTAAGGCAAACCTTGCGTAGGACAGGATTACCTCAAAAAGGACCACTCTGTTATCTCTTATATGGTTATATGGTGGGTGCTGTGGAGGAAGTGATGAGCATAAAGGGCAAACTGGATATTGATCATGTGGGATCTAATGCTTGTCTTAAAACTTTAACCATCAAATGGGGTGGTAAATAATGGTAAAAATAGCTTTAGAAGCACTTGCTAGCTGTGCTGGGTGTGAAATCTCTATTCTGGATTTACATGAAGACATTACTAAGTTACTGGACAATGCCGAGCTGGTATATGCACCGGTGCTGATGGATACCAAAGAACTGCCAGATGATATTGACATTGCCATAGTTTCTGGATCTGTCAGGAACCAGGAGAATCAGGAGAGATTGGAAGAACTACGGGATAAATCAGATATATTGATTGCTTATGGTACCTGCGCCTGTTATGGGGGTATAACTGGAATGGCAGATTTATACACTTCAGAAGAGGTTACTTCCAGAACTTACACTGATAATCCCAGTACCATCTCTGCTGAACTTCCATCAGAAGTCGTTCCTGAGCTTCTTACCATTGTACATCCTGCTGCTGATTTTACAGAAATTGATGGATTTATACCGGGATGTCCTCCTAAAGAACAGCTAACTGGAGACATATTAATACCACTTATAAATGATGAAGCCCCAGATGTTCCTAAGAAAAGTGTTTGTGCTGATTGTAATCGTGAAATGGAGCATATAGAATTTGATAAAATTCACAGAAGAATAGAGGGTGATCCTGAACCAGGCAAATGTTTCCTATCCCAGGGATATGTATGTTTAGGTTCTGTGACTTTGGGAAGATGCGGTGGACTTTGTACCGAGGCAGGAGTAGCTTGTCATGGATGTGGAGGTCCTTCACTGGATGTTATCCGGGAACCAAGTCACGATATTTACAACGGGGTCATTAAAAGGATAGCTCACCTTTCTAAAATGCCAGAAAAAGATGTGGAAAAACAGCTTTATGATATAGGACATGTAATTTACGGGTTTGTGATTGGAAGTACCATTATGGAGGATAAACAGGTATCTCTTATTCCTCAACTGGTGAAGAAGTAAAGGTGAAACTATGAAACAAATTGAAATTAGCCCGGTTACTAGAATTGAGGGACATGCCAAGATAACAGTTCAGATTGATGATGCAGGAAATGTGGCTGATGCTCATTTTCATGTAATGGAAATCAGGGGATTTGAAAAATTCTTAGAAGGAGCAGCAGTAGAAGAAGCTCCCCGTATAACTCCCCGTATATGTGGTATATGTCAAACAGCCCATCACTTAGCCGCTGCCAAGGCCACGGATGAAGTATTCGGACTCCAGCCCCCTGAAACTGCCCGGAGATTAAGAGAACTCATGCTTTTAGGACAGTATATCCACTCCCATTCCCTGCACTTTTATTTCCTGGGAGCACCGGACCTGGTAATGGGGCCTGAATCAGACCCTGCCCTTAGAAATGTCCTGGGTATCCTGAAATCCAAACCTGATCTGGCCATGATGGCCATTAAAACCAGAAAAATTGGACAGGAAATTACTGCCCTGGTGGGTGGAAAACCTATTAGTCCTGTAACAGCCATTCCTGGAGGGCAATCCAAGGGAATAACTGCTGAAGAAAGAGATAAGATTCTATCCAAAGCTAAAGAGGCAATTGGTCTTATTGGGCAGGGAGTTGAAGTAGCCAAACCATTGTTTGAAGAGTACAGTGAAACTGTTGAGACCCTGGGGCCGGTTGAAACTAGTTTTGGGGCTTTAACTAATGCTGGTAATCTGGAATTTTATGATGGCCCGGTAAAAATTATGGACAAAGAAGGCAGCCCTATACATGAATTTGCCGCCTCTGACTATCTGGATTACATTGAAGAAAAAGTTCAACCCTGGTCTTATCTTAAATTCCCTTACCTGAAACAAATTGGATTCCCTGAGGGTAACTACCGGGTGGGTCCTCTGGCCCGACTAAATGTGGTGGATACAGTTCCTACTGAAATTGCGGCAGATTTATTTGCAGAATATAAGGAAAAATATGGAATTGCCCAGAACACACTACTATACCACTATGCTCGTTTAATAGAACTGATGTATGCCGCTGAAAGATCAGTGCAGATATTAGAAGATGATAATATAACCGGCACTGATATTCGAAATGGACTAAGCGGCCCTTTAATGACGAAAGAAGAAGCTAAAGAGTCCAGTGAAACTAAAAGAGGAGTGGGTATGATTGAGGCACCCCGGGGAATATTAATCCACGATTATGAAACCGATGGAGCTGGATTTATTAACCGGGCCAACTTGATAGTAGCCACTGGACAAAATAACCTTTCCATGGATATTGGGGTTAGAGAAACGGCTAAAGAAATGATAAAAGGAGAAGAAGTTTCAGAAGGTCTTAAAAATAAGCTAGAGATGATTGTAAGAGCCTATGATCCCTGTCTATCCTGTGCCACCCATGCCATTGGTGAGGATTCACCTCTGGAAGTGGATATTTATGACAGTGAAGGCAGATTGTTAAGAAAACATTTGATTTGAGGAATTTTTCCTCAAAAATTATTTTTTTCTTTATTTTTAAAACAAATTATTTTTCCAAAGTCTAAATTATTAATAAATAAATTCTAAATCTTTGATACATCTTCTGGTCGATTAAAGTTTTTAAAACTCTTTAAAGATGGATCCAATTTACTGACTTCCACAAAAATAGTGTTTAGTTTTTTAACTAATGATTTAACATCTTTTTTACCCTTTAAAAGCTGAAAATAAATGGTTTTTTTACTTCTTTTGTGGTAGATGCCATGTAATGGTTCAAAATGATGATTATTTTTTACACCCCAAAAGGGGATTAATGCATCGTAATTTTCCTTACTATTCTCATAAACATTATAAACTTTTTCTATAAAATAAGTAGAAATAAAAGGTGAATCACAGGGAATCACCAGAGCATAATCAGACTCCATATGGGATAATCCTGTATATATGCCTGAAAGTGGCCCCTGGCTTTCAATTTCATCTTTTAAAAATTTTAAATTAAAACTGGTATTATCCACACTGTAAATATGATTCAGGATTTTTCGATATTCCTGCTTTTGTTTATCATTTCTCAGGACCAGCAAAACTTCATCCATCTGATTATCCACTTTATCCAGTATATTACAGACCATAGGCTTATTTTTAAATAGCATTAATCCTTTATCCTGACCCATTCTACTACTTAATCCTCCACACAGGATTATACAGGACCTAATTGCAGTTCTGGATATTTTAACTACCTTTTTTTAGTTTTGAAAATTAAATAATAGAAAGAGTTAAATAAAAAATTTAAAATCTTCTATTCTAAAGTAGGATAATTGGGACTTTCATTGGTAATGAGCAGGTCGTGGGGATGACTTTCTTTAATCCCACTGGATGTAATGCGTACCAGTTTGGCTTTTTTTTGCATGGACTTTATATCCTGAGCACCACAATAACCCATGGAAGCTTTAAGTCCTCCCACCAATTGGAAAACCATTTCACTAACCGAGCCCCGGTAGGGTACCACACCTTCTACTCCTTCTGGTACCAGTTTAGAATGCTTCATAGGGCCTTTTACCTCCTGGAAGTACCGATCAGTACCGGCACCGGTTCCACCGGTCATGGCCCCCAGGGATCCCATACCCCGGTATTGCTTATATTTCCTTCCATTCATAACCACTACTTCTCCTGGTGCTTCATAGGTACCGGCAAGTAAATTACCCATCATTATAACATCAGCCCCTACAGCAATAGCCTTAGCTATGTCACCAGAGTAGCGTATACCTCCATCGGCAATAACTGGAACACCATATTCAGATGCTACTTCCGCAACCTCAGAAACAGCAGTTAATTGGGGAACCCCTATTCCGGATATTATACGTGTAGTACACATGGAACCGGGACCAATACCTACTTTCAAACCATCAACTTCCTGAGATAAGAGATCTTCTGCTGCTTCCCGGGTGGCAATGTTACCTACAATCAGATCGGCTTCTATATTTTTCTTCATGGTTTTTACATATTTTACTATGTTCATATTGTGACCATGGGCAGTATCAATAGCAATAATATCCACTCCTGATTTGTCCAGTGCTATAGCACGGTCCAGATCAAAAGGTCCAGTTGCTGCAGCCACAATAAAACGTCCTTTTTTATCACGGCAAGCATTGGGATGTTTTTTGCGTTCGAGTATGTCTTTAATGGTTACTATGCCCATTATTTTTCCTTCACGAACAACAGGTAAACGTTCCACTTTATTTTCATATGCAATATCCAGGGCTTCACCAGGGGTGATGGACTCATCTACAGTGACCACGTCACTGGTCATGATTTCTCTAACTTTTTTATGGGAATCAGAGTTAATTATGGGTTTAATATCCCGGCGACTTATAATTCCAATAACCACTTCATCTTCAACTACAGGCATACCACTGACCATTTCCTGATCCATTATAGACTGGGCCTCTTTAAGTGATGATTCAGGATTAATGGTAATTACATCATGAATAGCAAGGTCTCCTGATTTTTTGACCTGCTTTACTTGTTTTACCTGCTCTTTTATGGTCATGTTCCTGTGAATTACTCCCATTCCACCTTCCTGAGCCAGTGTGATGGCCATATCAGATTCTGTTACAGTATCCATTGCAGAACTAATAAGGGGAATATTCAATTCAAAATTTCTGGAAACCATGCTTTTGGTTGAAACATCTTTGGGTTCCACTTCTGATGCTCCAGGGAGGATTAGAAAGTCATCAAAAGTATAACCTACTGGAGCTTCTTTTAATTTTTTAGAATACATTAAAACACCTCAGAACCTGTATTTTTTCTAATTATAATTTTTTATTTTTATTAAAATTCACTAATTTCAACTTGTGCCGGGTATTTATAAAAAAACTATAAAATAGGGATTTTTATAAAACTAAAAATCAGCAATCATCTCTTTTAGTTCTCTAACTGCACTTCTATGGATTTTTCCTGAGTTTCTATCTCCACCAGTACAGGCAGCTCCTCTTATACCTACCACATCGCATCCTATGTCATACAATGGTTTTAATTGCTCTTTTTTTACAGAACCGGCCAGTGCGGACTTTAAACCGTAATCGTGAATTTCACTTACAAATTTCTGCAACTGGTCCATATCCATAAAATCAAGGAGTGTTTTACCGTCCTTTACCGCAGTATCCACCATGGCCAAATCTGCTCCTGAATCTGCTGCGACTTTAGGAATTTCCATAGGATCCACTGCACCCACCCTATGGGCATCGGCATAACCAGAAGCCACCACCACTGCTTGGGGACTATTTTTTCTTATGGTCTTTACCACATTCTCCATTACTTCCAGTGCTTCATCATAGTTGGAGGTACCATAAAGACCTACTTTAATGTAATCTGCTCCTGAAACGAGAGCCCCCATGGCAGCTAATGAAACAGTGCCTGGCTTATAGGGAACATCTCCCAGAGTGGCACTAACCATCATATCTTCGGGGGTCATTTCTCTAACTTCTTGAATTATCCAGGGGAAATTAGCACCTAATGATCCTTCCTTTGGATTTTTAACGTCAATTATATCTGCACCGCCTTCAATGGCTTCCAGTGCTTCTTGGGTATTAATGGGACTTATCAGTAGAAGCAATTCATATTCCTCCTCTTTTATAGAAAAAAACCATTTGTATTATTAATTTAGTAAACAGTTTTACCATACTAAATATTATAATCAAAATGATGCTTTAAAATCTTAAAATATACCTTCTTTATTTTTACTAATTTTAAATTAATATTTTTTTTAGTATATGCCTCTGGGATTATAAAAACTTTTAGATATTTAATTTACTCATTCTAATTTCCTAAAAAAACACAATTTTGAAACTTAAATTAATTATATGCGGTTATACCCATTAACCTATTATATTTTTAAAAAGGAGATCCTTTCTTCTTAATAGATTTAAAGATTTTAAGATGTTCTTTTGGTGAAAAACCAGTATTTTTACTTTCTTTGCGTATTTTCTCCATAATTTCATTGGTAGGAGTTTTTACCGGACACTCCAAAGTACACAAACCACATAAAGTACACATATAAAGCCCGGAACTAATGCTGGTTTCTTCATCCTGCAAAAAACGACTCATAGCTACTCCTCGACCTCCTAAATAACCACGATAACCAAATTCATTACCTAAAACATTGTAAACCGGGCAGGATACAATGCAACTACCACAACCAATACACCACAGACATTCTTCCAGGGCCTCCTGACGACCGTTATCCAGCATGATAACCACTACTTTTCGTGCTCCATACATATCTTCCAGGAGCTTTTTTTCAATATCTGCAGTTTTGGATGGTCCGGATATAACATTAATGTAGGAAGGCAGAGCTGTACCGGTGGCATAGGCTGTCTCCAGCTTCACCACAGATATAGCATCTTCAATAGTTTCCACCAGTTTATCCACCCCCACCACTACGATGTGGGTATCCATTAAAGATAATAAGGATATGTTTCCCTCGTTATGTACCATTATCAGGGATCCATCTTCTGCTGCTACTGAATTTGCACCGGTTATGCCAATTTTACAACTTTTTAACTCTTCTAATACATTACTTCTAACCAGTTCCATTATAGCCCGGGGATCTGCTTTTACCTTTACCTTTAATGATTCGGAAATTATTTCTGCAATTTTATCCACCTTAAGGTGCAATGCCGGACCTATGGGGTGTGATGGTTTATTATCATCTACTTTTAACTGGATTATCCTATCTCCTAAATCGGTTTCCACCAGATGGATTTTTTTCTTTTTTAAATAATCAGAAAGACCTAATTCATTCAGAGTATTTGATTTTGATTTAGCCACTATCTTCTCATTTTTAATCAAATCATAAATTAAATCTAAAGCTTGATGTGAGTCTTCAGCATATAAAAATTCCATACCATTATTTTTGAAATTTTCCCGGGCAGTTTCCACCATGGCGGGGATTTTCTTTACAGATTCTTTTCTAATATTTTTAACTCTTTCCTGGAGTTTAATTATGCGGGGGTCCTGCATTAAATCTATTCTACGTTCCTCCATTAACTTAAATGAACTTCGCATAGTTTTTAGTTCATTTTCTTTCATGGTTTACCCCCTCTAAAAACAATAATATGAATTCAGATAGATCCCATACTTCCTGGCCTTGATTACTCAAGTTCAATTTACAAAAAGGACAGGAAGTTGTTATCAAATCCGATCCTGTTTTTTCGATTTCTTTTATTTTTTCCCGGGCTATTTTGTCAGATAAATCAGAATAAGCAGATTTAACCCCTCCTCCTGATCCACAACATCTGGATTTTTCATGGTGATGTTCCATTTCCACCAGTTCCCCCACATTTCTAATAATGTTACGGGGAGCTTCAAATTCACCTAAATGTCTTCCCAGATGGCAGGGGTCGTGATAAGTAATTTTATCCTGGGATTTTTTGAGTTTTATCTTTTTTTGACTTATCAGTTCATGGAATAACTGACTGGTGTGTATGACATCCAATTCCACTCCTAAAATTTCTTTATAATCCATTTTAAGGCTGCGGTAGCATCCTCCACAGGATGCCAGTATGGTCTGATTTTTAAATTTTTTTATATTTTTTTCCATCAATTTTTGAGCATCCTCACCATACCCGGTGCGCAGGAGCACTGAACCACAGCATTCTTCCTCATCTAAATACTCAAAATCAACTCCTGCATTATTTAAGATAGTTTCGGTGGCATCACCAATTTCTTTAACTTTTAAACGAGCTACACAGCCTCTAAAATATATCATAATAATTGCACCTTATTCTAATTTAAAGGGTATGCTAAATAAAATCCCGGGAATTAATTTTATTATTTAGCTATAAATTATCCCTTCTTATTATATTCTTCATACAAGTTAGTGTAGTGATATTCCAGTTTTTCCCCTACACTTTCCCCTTTATATTCCTGATATTGTTTCTGGCCTTCTTCTTTTAGACGGATGTAGATTTCTTTATTTTCCAATAGAACTTTTATTTTATCTGCCAGGTCTTGAGGGTCCTGGACATTAAAAAATAATCCTCCCTTATTATCACTGGCTTCCATAATTGGTTCTATGTTTGATGCTACAAAAGGGACTCCACAACCCATAGCTTCTACAATAACCAGCCCAAATCCTTCTACTTTGCTGGGAAGGCAGAACAAGTGGGAAGATTTTATAATACGTAATACATCTTCGTGTTTTTCTATAAAACCACAAAATTTAATCTTTTTTTGCAAATCGAATTTTTCCACCAATTTTTGGAGATGACTCTCCTGAGGCCCGGTTCCCACTATATTGCACCTTAAGGAGGGATAGTCTTTATTTAGAATATGGAGAGCATAAATCAAGTCTTCCACTCGTTTATATTCAACCAGGCGAGAAACACAGGATATGGTTATTTCCGGATATTTTTCTACTTCAAATGGGGGAAATTCAACTATATTGGGGACAACTGCTATTTTTTCACCAGAGAAATGTTTTTCCAGTTTTCTCCGGGTGAAAAAAGAAACGGCCACAATAAGATCAAATTTGCGGGATAAGGTATACCTCTCCAGAATCTCTCCAGTAATACCTGCTAAACCTACATTTTTTATCCATTCACCAATCCATACATCATGATATCTGGCTACTGAAGGAATATTTAACTTTTTTCCAATTTTCCATGCCACAGGATGGGTTATGAAATTATAACCCACCACCAGGTCAACTTCCATTTTGATACCCTCCTGGTATGCGGCATACATAAAAGATAATCTGTCTCTAAATAAACCGGATTGCCCATAGGATCTCTTTCTACCACAACCCTTTACTTTTATACCTTTAATTTCATATTCAGATGACATTCCATCTGTTAGTGAAGTTAAAACTATCATTTCGTGATTTTTTGAAAGCTGTAAAGCTTCATTAAAGGCGGTGGCTTCTGCACCACCTTTAACTTCCAGACTTTCAGTTTTAGGAAAATATTCAGTGACAAAACAGATTTTCATATTTTTATCCCATTATTCGCCGCTTTATCATATATGTGGCCTGAATGATTTTAATAAAAAACTATTCATGATTATTAGTTAGTTTATTCTTTTTTAGAGGAGGATATTTCTATTTTTTCTATTATTGATTCTATTTTTTCGTTTTTTATGGCTATTTCCCTTACTAATTGAGATATATCTGATTCTAAACGTTCTATCATGGTGTAAATCTTGAATATAAGATAATAACATCCAATTAATCCTAATATTATAATAAAATCAAGTCCCCTGCCTATACCAAAGATATTAGCAAAAATAGTTGTTTCCTGGGGGAAAAAAGAAATCAAGATTACCATTATCCAAATAATAATCCAGAATAATAACATTCGGGGTGAAGTCCTTCCTTCTCTAAAACGGATAATGCTTAATATTATACCTATGAGGGCAATTAATCCTGCTATGTAGGGATATATCATTTAAAACACCTTTTTTCTATCAGATTAATTCCATTTATAATTTTTAAAATTATTAAAATTTTTTAAATACATCCAGTATCATTTTGAATAATATTTCCAGACCAATAGAGGTATTTGTACCTTTTGAAAGGGAGTAATCAGTGTATATGGTCTTTATAGGTATTTCCACCATTTTTAATCTGTGATTTTTAATTTCCCTTATTATTTCTGAGGAAACACCATAACCCCGGTAATGGAGACGTAATAAACGTGCTGATTTTTTATTCAGGGCCCTTAGACCTGATTGGGAATCACTGACCTTTTCCCGGTAAAATATAAAGGTCAGAGTATTCATTATCTGGTTTCCCATTTTTTTAAATAGAGGCATATGATCAAAATCCCTCACACCTAAAACCACATCGGCCTGATTCTTTTTAAGGGGTATTAATATGTTTTTTATATCCTCCGGGTCATGCTGGCAGTCGGCATCAAAAGTTACCATGTATTCTGCCCCATGATTCAGGGCACAATCCATCCCGGTTTTTAAAGCTGCCCCTAAACCCTGGTTAATTAAATGCTGGCACACAAAAATCTGTTCAGGGAAATCTTTTCTAGCTTTAGAAATTATAGAATGAGTATTATCACTTGATCCATCATCAACCACCACTACCCGGTAACCCCTTTTAATCAAATGGTTCAATACCCTCCCCACGGTTTTTTCTTCATTATAAGCTGGTACCACAATGAAGGTTTTATAAGAAAATTTCCATGAGGGACCTATATGTTTCCCCTTGGATTGAACCACTTTTCTATCTCCTGCTATAATATTAGAGTTACCCATGTTATCCTCAACGAAATATAAAAAATCTTATTAATTATCTGTGCTGGAGGTGAGTATTATGGTGAGGGAATACTTACCGGGAATGATATAAATCCCGGGCTAGAATGGCCACTCTTTTTCCTAAATTCCTGGAAGTTTCCATACCTACCTCATCTTCCTGGCAGGCTGTTTTTTCCCCACCCACACCTGTTCCGCCGTAATGGGCAGTAGGGTTACCATCACCTACCACTATCCCGTCATGAATCAGGAAAAAATCATGAATAGCAGAACAGGTTGTTTCCTGACCTCCGTTTCTTGCTGCACCCACTGCAATAGCACCACAAACCTTATCTTTTAGCTGAAAATTTCTTCTAAGAGGTCGGGAGCGATCCATTAACATTTTGGTCTGGGCAGTTATGGTTCCAAAATAAACCGGGCTACCTATAATTATCCCCTGGGAAGTGGAAATTTTTTGGAGTATATCTTCCATATCATCTTCAATGGAACACTTTCCAGTTTTTTTACAAATCTCGCAGGCAATGCAGGGATTTATATTGGATTTACCTAGAAATATAATTTCAGTTTCAGCTCCTTCTTTTTCTGCAGCTTCCAAGGCCTTTTCAACTAAAAAGGAAGTATTGCCTTTTCGGGGGCTGCCTACAATTCCGGTTATTTTCACCATTTAAATTCCTCCTTAATCATAATATTCCATCAAATTATTAAAGAGGCCCTACATCAGGTTTACCCTCTCTCATACCCATACCCGCTTCTTTTTGGAGTTTATCCGGTTTGAATATCATTTTTATCAGGTTTTGAGCATGTTCTCTGGCCCGGTTTTCTGCCAGTATCTTTAACTCCCGGGGGTCAGCTTCCTCGTCTTCGTGTACAAAAACTTCCAGTATATGGGTACTGGTCATAAGCTGGGCCTGTATTAATCCGGTGGATGCTTCATGGGCACACATTTTATCTTTTTCTTCTGGACCTGGCATTCCCAGTGCTAAAACTATTTCACAGTTTTCTTCTTCAATTAATTTTTTGCAGGCTACAGGTAGATCTTTTATTCCCGGGACTGTTCTTCGCTTAATTTTTAAATTCCCCATGTGCATCTTCATTTCATCAATTGAAGCAGCTCCCATATCAAAACGAGCAAAAGTGGTATCACAAACACCTATTATTTTCATTTTATCACCTGATAAATCTTTTTTTCAGAGAATATGGAATTGTTGATTATTTTTTCTCTTCCAGATAATTTACTAAACGGTTTCGGGCTTCACCAATGGTCAGGGGATATGGTTCTGAAAAGGGTAACTGGTCCTCTTTTTTGAGTATCTCCATGAGATGAGCAATTCGGGGAAGTCTTAAATTGGCACCCCTTATGGTCTCCACGTCTTCAAATACCTGGTGAGCAGTTCCCTGTTTGATTATTTTTCCACCACTTATGATAAATATCTCCTCGGCATAAAGTGGAACCAGATCCACGTCATGGGTGGAAATGATTATGGTCATTCCCTCTTGGTTAAGATGGTATAATAATTTTAGTATTTGAGAAGCCCCTTTAGGGTCCAGACCACTGGTAGGTTCATCCAGGACCATTATATCCGGGTGCATGGCCAGTATCCCGGCAATGGCCACTCTCTTTTTTTGACCACCACTCAAATGATGAGGGGGTTTATTTTCATATCCCACCATACCTACTTTTTCTAATGCACTGGAAACCCTTTTATCCACTTCTTCTGAATCTAAACCAAGATTTAAAGGGCCAAAAGCCACGTCTTCTACCACTGTAGGGGCAAAAAGCTGATCATCAGGATTCTGGAAAACTATGCCCACTTTTTGACGCACTCTCATTAAACCATCCTTTTTATAGTCCAGAGTCTGGTTTTCAACTTTAATCTCTCCTGATGATGGGCGCAAAATTCCATTGAAGTGTAAAAATAGAGTGGATTTGCCGGCACCATTGGGCCCTAGTAGTGCTACTATTTTACCTTTTTTTACCTTAAAATTCACATTTTTCAGGGCTTGGGTGCCGTCAGGATAGTTATAATTGATATCTATTGCTTGGATAATATTCATGGCCTCACCAGAAAATTAGAATGATAATTCAATATTTTAATATAATTAAATCTTAATTGGGTTTTATTAATAATATCTTTAACCCCTTAATTAAATTAATTTTAATCTGTAAAGTGGATCTTGATTTAACCCTTTAATTAAATTAATTTTAATCCGCTGGTTAAATATAATCCCAAAATAAGACTTAATTCAAAAAATATTAACATTAAAATATGTTTTAAGGTTAAAGAAGAGTATTTATTCAGGCTTCGTAGTTCACCCTGATAACAGCGCGATTCCATGGCCAGATGCACTTTTTCTCCTTTAAACCAGGATTTAATAAATAAATTACTGGCTAAAAGACCCAGGGAATGGTAAGAATTTTTCAGACCATTATACCCTAATCGGGTTTGCTGGGCATGGTACATTCTATCTGATTCATCAATAAAGATAAAAATACTACGATACATCAAAAGGGCCAGTTCAATAAATATATCCGGGATTTTCAATTTATGCAACTGGGAGAATATATCATTTAGGGGTGTGGTAAGGGTTAAAAATCCCAGACAGGCAAAGCTTCCCACCATACGACTAAAAACCAGGAAACCTAAATTTAAACCATCCTGATAGATGGTCAAACCTCCAATTCCTGTGGCAAAAAGAGGTTGAGTTCCAAAAAAGAAGGCCATAAAAAGCAAGGTTAAAGCTCCAAATCCCAGAGGCACTCCTATAAATTTCAAATAGAAACGCCAGGGTATATGTGCCTTGAAAATTATAATTGAAGACATTATTAATGCTATTAAAAAAGGAATAAATGGTTTTTGAGATATTAAGCAGATTATCAGGGTTAAAATTCCCAATAATATTTTAAATTGAGGATTATAATCACTCAACTTATTATTATGGGCATGATAATCTATGGAAATATTCACTCAAAATCACCAGTTTTTAGATTCAAATTATTTATGGGGTCTTTTTTTTACCTTTTCCCCTGTAGTATCCGAAGAAATATCCAATTATAAGGGCTCCAATTGCTGCTTGCAGAGAAAAAAATAAACTTTCTATTTCGCCACTAGGGGGCTCCCATAATGGTTCAAACCATGGTTCGTAACCTGTTTCTTCTACTGCTTCAGCTGCTGCACCATCTGCACCACCAAAATAACCATCATCTTCTCCTAAACCTCCATAAAGGGCTAAAGGGATTATGGCTATTATGGCAACTGTTATTAACATGATTATATGTCTATTTTCCATATCAAAATCTCCTTACTTACTGGCTTCAATTATTGGATCTTCAACTGATTTAATTTTGAATATGTTGAGCCTTTCAAAGATATCCGGTCTGATTTGTATGATTTTTTCGATTATTACTACAGTTAAAAGGCCTTCTGCTATGGCTAATGGAATCTGGGTTACGGCAAATATTAGCATGAAATTGCTTATTGCTGCTCCAAAGCTGGGCAGGGGAAATGCCAGTGATAATTGCAGGGCAGTGGTAACATAGGTCATTAAATTTCCAAAAAAGGCAGCTAGAAATACACTAATGGAAAGGGGGAGTCCTGCGTTTTGAGAACCACGGTATATTAACCATGCAAAAAGTGGCCCTATAATTCCCATAGAAAAAATATTGGCACCCAGGGTACTGATTCCTCCGTGTGCCAGTAAAAGTGCCTGAAATATCAATACTAAAGTTGCTAAAACTGAAGCTACTGCTGGACCAAATAATATGGCTGCCAGACCATTCCCGGTAGGATGGGAACAGCTACCAGTAACTGAAGGAAGTTTTAAAGCAGATAATACAAACATAAATGCTCCACTAACAGCTAACAATGGTTTAGATTCAGGGAATTCCTGTGTGATTTTTTTAATCCTGAATATTCCATATATTACCACGGGAATTGATAATAAATACCATAAAATGCTCCATTCTGGTGGCAGAAATCCTTCCATAATATGCATAATTTATCCTCTCACATCTTTTTTTTTAAGTTTATCTGATTATCGTTAAATTAAACTTGAATAAAATACCTTATATATGTTTTTATTTTTTTAAAGGCTATTTAATTTTTATTAAACTTAACTTGATTTAAGCTAATATAATTCTCATTTAAAAATTAATAAAAAAAATTAATCCTACCTTTTGGGGCGTTTAACTGTTATAGGGGCATAACTAATATAACCCTTAAAACCTAATTTTTTAATATGAATGTGAAAAACAGGATCATACTGGCCATGGATTTAATGGATTTGGATCAGGCTATTAGTGTAACTGAACAGGTATCTGATTATATTGATACTATCAAGATAGGATATCCTCTGGCACTCTCCCAGGGCTTATCATGTTTTTCTAAATTTAAGGAAAATTTTTCATTTAATATTATAGCTGATTTTAAGGTAGCAGATATACCTCCCACCAATGAAAAAATCACCAGGGTTACCCTGGATGCCGGGGCAGATGCTATTATTGTGCATGGTATGGTAGGGGATGATAGTGCCCGGGCCTGTCAGGAAGTAGCAGAAAATAGAGGCAAAGAAATAATTTTGCTAACTGAAATGTCCCATCCTGGGGCTGAAAAGTTTATAAAACCATTATCAGAGGATATAGCTCGTATGGGTGTGGAATTAGGGATAACAAACTATGTGGCACCTTCTACCCGGTTAGACCGGTTGGAAAAAATAAGAAAGCTGGTGGGAGATGACTCGTTTATTATTTCACCTGGAGTAGGGACCCAGGGGGGAGACCCTAAAGAAACCTTAAAATACGCCGATGCTATTATTGTAGGAAGATCCATTTACAATGCCAAAGAACCAGAAAACGCAGTAATGGAAATTTTAGATGGCATAAAATAACTATAAAGTTTCTTTTTACTTAAAGATCCAGAATATTCCTTAAACAACCTATTTCATCCTTTTTTTATCAAAATCTACTTAAGATGTAATATGATTTGAGTATTATATTTTCCTGTAGGGAATTAATTAGGTTTAAGGTTGTATATCCCCTGATAAATCCTACTAAAAGAGTATCCGCTTAATTCATAGGATACTTCAAATAATATGAAGTAAAAAATGGTTGAAATACTTAAAAAATCAATATATGGCAGAGATAAACCAGTTAAACTTTGTATATATCCTCCTAATCCCAGTAAAACTATAACTACCTTTAAAGTAAACCGGTATTTAAAGAAAAAATTCCAGAAACGGTATTTTTCTAAATCAGGATTATCATTACCAATTTCATCCAGATAGGCACCCAGAGAACAAATCAGCAGGGTGGGAATACTTAAAAAAGGCAGGCCAAAAATCAGGGTAATGGATACAAAGGCCAGCAGGGTCAGGATATGGTGCACACCATCTATTTTTTTAGATAATAATGTACCTATAAGTATGGCAAAAAAGATATAGGCTGCATCAAGGTTACTAACAGCTAAAATACCAATTAAAACACCGCAAAGTATTCCAGTAATTATTGCCAACTTTTTATCTAAACGCTCATCAAAGGCATCATCAGAAAACTTCATCAAAAATCCAGATAATGAGTAGAATAAAGCCAGTATATAATATTCCAATGATTAACCTCCTTTTATTTATTTTTCAATAGAAAGATCCAGGGCACCGGCCAGTATCAGGGGGAAGATGATTGTAGCATCTCCTATTACACTGACCAGATTAGAACCAGCCCGGGCTTTAGCCCAGGACTTGGCTTCTTCTAAGGGAGCTCCACTTAAACTTCCTCCTTCACTGCGATCCATTGTAATTTGTATGGCGGCGTCTACTCCTCCTTTTAATAAATTAGAAGCAAGAGTGTAATGTTTAGGCAACCCTCCTCCTAAAATCACCGCACCTACTTTTTCAGATTGAAAAACAATGTCGGAGAGATGGCTCATATCGGCTACTGCATCCAGTATAAATTCGCTATTCTGGGTAAACATCCATAACTGAAGCCCCAGCATGCTGTCAACTATACCGGGAGCATAAATTGGCACTCCTTTTAAATGGGCATTTCTAATAATGGAGTCTTCGTCCTGAATTCGGGCCCCTATTTCATATATTAATCCCTGGATAGATGAAACATTTTTTTTATGTGCTATTTCATCTAAAATAAGCGTGATTTCTTTTTCAAAAATTTCAAAATCTTCTGAACGAGTATAAATATCTCCTATGCGCCCCATTCCAGATTCATGAAGTTTTTCATCATCAAATCCATAATCCCGGTAATGATTACCTCCAAAGGATTCTAAAAGATCATGAGTTAAATTCGCTCCACTGGTTATAAGTACATCGATATGCCCCTTTTTTATTAAATCAACCACAATATCCCTCATACCTCCTGGAACAAGTGGTCCTGCTATACTAAAAAATATTTTCATATCGGGATCTTTTAACATTTTTGAGAGTAATTCGGTTGCCCGGTATGTTCTACCTGCACCTAAGACACCTGAATTTCCCATTTCTTTTATTAAATCCGATACTTTCATGTCTTCTGTAATTTTTATAGGATTAACTCTCAAAATGGCACATCCATAAATAGTAGAATTAATTTTATGAATTTATAATTAAAATAAAAAAGTTACTTCAAGCCAGCAATTTTATCCAGCAGATCTGTTCTGGTAACGATTCCTACAGGTTTTCTATCAGCATCAGTTACTATTAACCGCCCAATTTTCTTTTTAGTCATTATTTCTATGGCTTCGGCAATCATCACGTTTCCCTGCACTGTAATAATTTTTCGGGACATGATATTTTTTACCTTATCCCTGGTTTTATCCTGGGCAATGGCCCGGGTAATATCACTTAAGGTTAATATGCCTACCACTCTTTTTTCATTATCCAGCACCGGGGCACCTTCAATGTCTCTGGTTGATAAAATTTCTGCAGCATGTTTAATATCGTTATCCACATCAAGGGTAATTAAATTATGGGAGGCCACATCCAGGACAGTTTTTTTGGGTATGCTGCGTATGCTGGTGGTATCCAGAAGGAGAATATTATCCATATCATCCCTTCCCACCACTACTCCATTAACTACCAGTTTATTCACTGGTGTGGGGCCTATTCTAATTCTATCTCCTAAATCAAGCTGTTTAATATTACCCAGGGCTTTAATAGCTGCTTCACATTCTCCGGGATGAGGTATGCTGGTAAATTCAATTTTAGCAACTGAAATATCTTCCAGCTTTTCTCCTTTCATATATATTGGTACCTGGGCTTCATTATCTGTTGCAGAAATATTCAGGGTATGATAAGCTTCAATGGTTGGTTTATATCCTCCTCGAGGACCAGGAACACCTTTGACTAATCCCAAACTTCGCAAGGACTGCATCTGGTTTCTGATGGTCCCCGGGTTGCGGTTCATCATTTCGGCAATTTCTTCACCTTTAATGGACTTACCCTTTGAATTACGATAGAGGTTAATCAAACTTTGCAAGATCTCTTTTTGAACGGATGTGAGCATATACTTCACCTGATTTAGTATATTTATTGTGAATAATAATTATAATTATTTTTATTTATTTTATTCTTATTATCATATAAAATATAATAGCTTTTAATTTTCGTAAATAGCCTGCTTAGTTTTTTTTTTAATAATAAAATTATGGCAGGGTTTTTAAAAAAATAGTCTTATCGATTTAACTAAATTTCTGGAGTCTATTTTTACAGTTTTCCTTAAACGGATATTATAATCCGACTCAAAGATTCCAAAATAGATCTCAAAAATATTTTCAGAAAATCTAAAAATAGTTTTTAAAATAATTATAAATTTAATATTTTTTATAAAGGTAAGGGTGTTTATTTTGGGGGTATGAAAAATACAAACCAGGCAAACCAGGCTATCCATATACTTTCTAATAAATCTCCATTTATTATCCCTATAATTCCTCTTATTCCTAATAATCCTAAAAATCCCAGAGGCCAGTTTTTTCTCATTTTATTCATTTTTTATAACTCCTATTAGCACTTATAAATTAATATATCTTTTTTCATTTCAAATTTATGGTTTCAAAACTTTTTAAGCAGCAAAATCATACTATTTATAATAAATCACATAGGAAAATAACAGGAGATTTAATGATAAACAATGTTTTTGGACTGGCAGTAAGGGTACTGCTTAGTGATGAAGAAGGTAAAATACTCATACTCAAAAGATCCACCCATTCTAAAACTAATCCTGGAAAATGGGAACTTCCCGGAGGTAAAGTAGACCAGGGGGAATCATTTGATCAGGCTTTAATAAGAGAGGTTTTTGAAGAAACTAAACTTAAAATATATCTGGAACATGTAGTGGGAGTTTCAGAACAGAACCTGCACCTTATCCGGGCTGTTCACATTATCATGTCTGGAAAGGTAATGGATGGAGAACTTACTCTAAGTAAGGAACATGAAGGATATGCCTGGGTATACTTTGAAAATTTGCCAGAGTATCCCCTGGCGGACTGGCTGCAATATTTTGTAAATCAACAAATGCAACTAATAAAACAGGAACAAGCAGATAATAATGATAATCCATCTTCTAAATCACTCGAACCCTGGTTAAATTCATTGAAAGATTCCCTGGATAAATTTAGAAAGAATTAACACATTAAAACTGGAATTATGTTTATATCATCTTTATGTACAAATTCTGAATAAAATTCAAATGGCCCTATTTTAGAGTGAATCAGATTTTAATTGAATTATTATAGGGATTTAATGGAGATTAATTGATTTAAATTGGTTATACTTTATTTTATTTTCCAGATTATGCACCTTTTTACGTACTTTTAAAATCTGATCAGGATTGGTAGAGATAGTGCTGATACCATATTCTACCATTTTAGTGATGATGCCTTCATCTGTGGCGGCATGCCCACAAATAGCACACTCTATCCCTTTTTTATTGCACTTTCCAATGGTCATTTCCACCATTTTTAATACCGCCGGATGCATTAAATCAAAATGTCGGGCCACCTTTAATCCTCGCCGATCCAGTGCGAGAGTACACATGGTCAAATCACTCATTCCAATGGATACAAAATCTATGCCTTTTTTTATAAAATCATCCAGGGTAAAAACAACAGAAGGAGTCTCCACACTTATTCCCACCGGTAAATCCTGGTGGGGATTAAGGCCGGATTGTTTTAGTATCCTCTTTGTGGATTCATATTCGCTAAAATCTCTTAAAAAAGGAATTTTAAGCCCAATATTATCATAACCCTCTTCTAATAAGATTTTAATGGCGTCAAATTGAGCCTTTAATAATTGAACATTTTTAAGATCTTTGTAAATTCCCCTTAAACCTAAAAGAGGATTTGCTTCTTTTGGTTCAACTTCCCCTCCTTCCAGGTTCCTCATTTCATCACTTGTAATATCAAAGGTTCTAAACCAAACCGGTTTAGGATAAAATGCATCCACAATACTCCTTACTCCCTTGGATAAAACTTCACTTAACCGACCCTCTTTTAAAAGAAGAGAAGGATGTTTCCGGGTGCGGTTTATTATTATCTCGGTACGAATAGAACCTACACCATCTGCCAGAGGAGCAGATTGGGAGGCCAGTTCGGGAATATTAATATTAACTTTTATACTGGTAGCCGGGTTATGAAATTCCATTAATTCTCCAGAGTCATGAATTTCGATAAATCCCTCATAAACCTTACCACTAAAGCCATCAACTGTAATAAGTAATCCATCCTCCAGTATTTCTGTGGCGTTTTCACATCCCACAATACAGGGAATTCGAAGCTCTCTTAAGGTAATGGCAATGTGGCTGGTAATTCCACCATAATCTGTTATAACCCCACCTGCTTTTTGGAGAGAGGAAATCATGTCCCGGGAAGCCCGGCTAATTACTACTATTTCGCCTGCTTTTATTTTCAGAGTATCCTTAAAACTACTGACCTTACGTACCTTACCCACACCAATATAAGAACTGCTACCAATCCCTTTAATAAGTTCCATATATATGATTATGTTCCTTAAGTTATAGAATATTTATCCAGCTTAAGAAAATAGAACCCTTTTCTTATTCTAATTTACTTAAAGATTTTCATAGAAATAATAGTAAATACATATAAAGCTGGGACTCAAAACAAATATTTAAGCATGCGACATGAATGTCTGCCCATAGAATATCAGTAAATAAATGGTTGTGTAAATTATATGAATGCCAATGAGATGATTTTACCTCTGATTATTATATTGACAGGAATTGTTATCGGAACGGTATTAGAGTTAGTAGTATACCAAAAAATCAAAAAACTAGCGGTTAGTACCAATAATAACCTATTTAAAATCATAATAAATTCTTTCAGAGGTTTATTCATATTCTGTTTTAGTCTCACTGCTTTATATATCTCTATAAATCGTATGAACCTGCCTATTGATATTCTAATAATCACAGAACAGATTTTAACCATTGCCCTTATTTTAGTTTTCACCTGGTGGGTGGCTCGTTTGCTGGCTGGTTTTGTAAACTTATATACTCAGGACACCGAGGGTGTTCTACCGGCATCATCTCTTTTTGGGAACATTACCAGAATAATAGTTTTCATTTTAGGACTGCTGGTTATAATACAGTTTTTAGGAATTTCAATAACTCCCATGCTGACTGCTTTTGGTATTGGAGGTATAGCAGTAGCTTTAGCTCTGGAAGATACTCTTTCTAATATGTTTTCTGGAATAAATGTTATATCTTCACGTGAATTAAAAATAGGAGACTATATAATGTTAGATTCTGGTGAAGAAGGGTATGTTGAGGATATAACCTGGCGAAACACTACCATCAAGCCACTATCCAACAATAAGATTATTGTGCCCAACAATAAAATGGCCTCTTCCATAATAACCAACTACCACAAGGACCAGAAGGAGCTACTACTAAACGTACGGGTAGGAGTATCTTATGACAGTGACCTGGAAATGGTGGAAAGAATTACTCTGGAAGTTGCCAGGGAAGTTTTACATGATCTTAAATTTGCAGATGGTAATTTCGAACCATATCTACGATTTTCTGATTTTGATAATTCCAGTATCAAATTCAATGTATTTTTAAGTGCTAAGGAATTCGTAGAACAATACCCCTTAAAACACGAATTTATTAAGAGATTGCATAAAAGATACCAAAAAGAAGGTATTGAAATTCCTTTCCCTATACGTACGGTACATATGAAGAAATGATCCCCTATAAATTCAGGATAAATAAATAATAAATTAATCTTAACCTTAATTAAATCTAATAGGAGGAATTAACTATATTTTGCCCGAAATGTGGTCATGAGAATGAACCTGATTCAAAATTTTGTGAAAAATGCGGAACATCACTGAGTAATCTTGCTTCTCCTCAGAAATCAAAAAATACATTCACGGAAAAAAAATCCCCCTCCCCACCTAAAAATAATGATAATGCTCTTATTCTGGTGGCATTAGTGGGATTGGTGGTTGTTTTAGGCTTAGCAGCAGGTTACTTATTAAATTTAAATTTTATGGAGGATACTGCTGAAAATGAATCCAGTACTCAATTATCAGAAAGTTCAGGTTTTCCCGTAACTGAAGCACCTGCTTTAGCATCTGAAATTTCAAGATATGATGGTAAAATAAGTAACATTCAATATAAAGGACTGAACCTGGATAAAAATCAGTGCCTGTACTTAATGGCCCGATCAATAACCCTGATAGATCAAGGAGAAAAAATTAATATACCTATCCGTAACTATGCCGGCCCAGCTAACCCCTATGGAGTACTATCCTCTGCTAATGTAGCTCGAGTTAATTATGTGGATATGGCCTCCCGGACATATATCTGGATGGATAACAATGGGCAAGCCCCTAATTATACTGGAATTTATACTCCTGGATCCCCGGACCTGTCTTCTGATTTAACCTTTAAACTATTCATGAAAGTATTAACCCAATATAAAAATACGGGAAAACTTCCCGCTACAGTATTTGTCAGTTAATGAGGCTTAATCATGGAAAAACAGAAAAAAATAATGGTAATTATCATTTTATTTTCAATATTCTTAATTACAACTGTTACATCAACCTTCCTCCTCTCCCCCTCCCCTGAATTGAATCCTTTTAATGGAGAGGAAAATATCTTTCAACCAGAAAACACTGAAAATCAGGATATAATTGAATCTAAAACTGTTCTTTTAGGCAAAAGAGACTATGGCAATGTTAAAAGAGAAGGACCTTTTGGAGATTCTTCATCCCCCACCAAAATTGCTTATATTATAGGGGTACATCCCAATGAGCATAATTCCCATCAGGCAATATTAGAAGCAATTAAAAGTAATCAAAATAATCTCAAACACTGCTACTATGTTTATCAGGTACAGGTAACTAAAGATGCTGCTGATTATAGCAAAGGAAGAATGAATGGTCAGTTACTGGCTCAGGAATTCGTGGTAACTGATATAAAAAAAACTGATTTTAAATTAGCAATTGATATTCATTCTCATCAGGGTGCCTATGAGGAGGAAAGATTCATATTTGCCCCGGTAGAGGGTGGTGCTGCTGAAAAAATTGCCAGAGATATTAAAAATAAAATCCCCTGGATGGTATACTATTTTCCTTTTTCACAAACCAGCCCGGAATATGTAACCATACCCCTTGACAATGCAGGTATCCCGGCAGTAATCTATGAAACCTATCTATATGAACCTTACTCCCTTACAAGATCCCATGCCGATGTTTTTGTAAAACAGGTAGATACTCTGGTTTTTTAAAGCCAGAAAATCTTTTCTTTTTTTGAAATATAAAACAAGCTATTTTTTAGTTAAAATCCAATTCAAAAAAAAAAAAAAAATAAAAATTAAATTATTTTATAGTAATCCAGGAAAGCTAACATCATAGCATAGGAGTCATTCACTGTTTTAGTACTGGCATAACCATGAGCGATAGTTACTTCAGGAGTTACTGACACTATTCCTGCTAAATTGGCCACATCTTCCAATGCTCCAGGATATTCTACACCTGCCTGGTTATAGGCATATACTGCGCATCCCGTTTTCTGAGCAATATAAGATGCCAGAACAAAACTTTCGTAGTTAGGTGATTTACTACATACCACTGCATCTTCACCAGGATCACCACCTGGCCGGGTAGAGTGATAATCCCCCAGAGCTATAACACTTAAACTTTGAGCTTTTTTCAAGATCACATTGGTAGGGCTTCCTGCTACATTTGCAATCTTATTAGGACTTTTACCATTCCAGTACCTGTAAGAATTTGCCGAGTTAACCGGTATCACAAAAGGCACTATATATACTGTCCCTTTCAATACCTTACCATCCAGATAATTTATCAGCTTCATGGCAGCTATAGGGGCTGGTAATTCATCTCCATGCACTCCTGCTGTTATCATTACTTTAGGACCACTACCATCACCAAAAGTAATCATTGGAGTGCCTTTTTTAGCTGCATTAATTACTGCTGTAGTCAGGTCACTTTTTGGCATGTACTGATTAAAATAACTATTTCTGGTAATATCTCCTCCAGTAGCATAGTTTATGATTTCAATGGCATAGTTAGTTTCTACCGGTACACCAGGAGGACTCGCAGGTAGCTTTTGTCCAATCCAGTTGTTTATGGTGGCGAAGTTAGGTAGTGTTTTTTGTGTTCCATGGAAGGCGATTATTCGGGAGTACATGTATATGGTTGATTCGTAGCTTATTGTTCCTCTGCTACTTGTTATGGATGGTGGTGCCTTGGTGGTGGTTTCTATGTGGTTTTTGATGGTTTGTGCTAGTTGCAGGTATTCTGCTTTTTGTATATTGCCGGAGTTTATTTGTTCCGGGCTGTAGGTGGGTGCGGTTACAGTGTACTGGGTTAAAGGACTATTTATTCTCTGGTTTAGATTGAGAGTGGCAGTGGTTAGCATGTGCAGGAAGTCCGGCATTTTAACCTGTCTGTTGTTAATGGTTACAAAGTTGGGCAGTACTCTATTGTTCTGTATGAAGTTTCTTACTCTTAATGCGGCGTTTTCTATTTGTGCAACTGTATAAGAGCTACCGGTTGGTGTTAAATGGCCTTGAACAGGTGGTTGTGGTTCTGGTGTGGGGTTAGGTTGAACAGGTGGTTGTGGTTCTGGTGTGGGGTTTGGTTGGGCTGGTGGGTTTTGTGGTAGTTTTTGTCCGTTCCAGTTGTTTATGGTGGCGAAGTTGGGTAGTGTTTTTTGTGTTCCGTGGAAGGCAATTATACGGGAGAACATGTATATGGTTGATTCGTAGCTTATTGTTCCTCTACTACTTGTTATGGATGGTGGTGCCTTGGTGGTGGTTTCTATGTGGTTTTTGATGGTTTGTGCTAGCTGTAAATATTCTGCTTTTTGTATATTGCCTGAATTGATTTGTTCAGGGCTGTAGGTGGGTGCGGTTACGGTGTACTGGGTGAGGGGTGTGTTTTTTGATTGGCCCAGGTTTATGGTGGTGGTTGATAGTATGTGCAGGAAGTCAGGCATGCTTACCTGTTTTTTGTTGATGGTGACGTAGTTGGGTAGTACTTTATTGACTTGTATGAAGTTTCTTACCCGGGTTGCAGCGTCTTCTATTTGAGCCACAGAATAAGAATTACCAGTTGAAACTAAAGGCTCATTAACCTGACTGTTTTCTATATTATTAACATTTATGGTTTCTAAATCAGGATCAACTATTTCAACCGCACTTATTTCTCCAATACTGAGAAATCCTATAATTATGAAAATTCCCATTAGTATTATACATTCTTTTCTAATAATACCTCCTCCTACCTCATAAAAAAAAGGTAATTTTTAATTAATAATTATTTTAATTTCCAAGGATATATAACTTGTTTCAAGTATCTTAATAACATTTTAAGCCAGTTATACGGCTTTAAATTATCAGATTTAAAAACAGGGATTCATCAGGACTTTTATTTCTGGAATAATTTTAAAAAAAGATAATTTTAACTTAATAAGAGAATTTGGACAAAAATTAACGCTTAAATTTTAAAAAAGCAGAAGAATATTAAATAATTTGCTAATTTCAAAAAAATAAATAAAAAACCTGTTTTATACAGGTTTTAAGCGGATATTAAATAATAATTGCTGTTTGGCATTTTTTCCTTACCACTAGCTCCACAATAGTCTGCACCACATCTACCGCAGCTCCATTCTCCATCTACTACTCCTTTAGGATTCCATAGAAGTGTACCATGATTTTTACATCGCACACAGTAGTTAACAAAGGAAGAAGTACTGTAAGTATAGCCAGATATTCCACAGGTACACTTAGCCGTAACTTTAACGACTTCGGGAGTTATCTCCACATTATATGCACCATTTAGATGAGGCGGAGACGTATGACTTTCAAACAAACTCATAGGGGCTGCTCCAACAGGTGAATTAGGCAGTTTTTGTCCGTTCCAGTTGTTTATGGTGGCGAAGTTGGGTAGTGTTTTTTGTGTTCCATGGAAGGCAATGATTCGAGAATACATGTATATTATTGATTCGTAGCTTAGGGTCCCTCGGGTAGATTGTATAGCAAATGGGGCCTGATTATTGGTTTCCATGTATTTAAGCATATTTTTTGCCAGGAAAATGTATTCCAGGCTATAAATATTGCCTGCATTGACTTGTTGTGTACTGTGAGTGGGTTCAGGCACATGGTATTGAGTTACGGCAGTGGTTATTTTCTGGTTTAAATTGATAGTACTTTGCAATAAAATATGCAAAAAGTCAGACATTTTAACCTGCCGGTTGTTAATGGTCACAAACTCAGGCAATTTATTATTGTTCTGGATGAAATTTCTTACCCATGTGGCAGCATTTTCTATTTGTGTCACAGAATACGAATAACTCGTTTTTATTATCTTATCTGGAGATGGCTGCTCTCCTTCTGGATCAGGGGTAGGTACTTCAGGTTCTGGCTGCGTTACTGGCGGATTGTTAGGTAGTTTTTGTCCGTTCCAGTTGTTTATGGTGGCGAAGTTGGGTAGTGTTTTTTGTGTTCCATGGAAGGCAATTATACGCGAGAACATGAATATGGCTGATTCGTAGCTTATTGTTCCTCTACTACTTGTTATGGATGGTGGTGCCTTGGTGGTGGTTTCTATATGGTTTTTGATGGTTTGTGCTAGTTGTAAGTATTCTGTTCTTAATATATTACCTGAATTGATTTGTTCAGGGCTGTAGGTGGGTGCGGTTACAGTGTACTGGGTTAAAGGACTATTTATTCTCTGGTTTAGATTGAGGGTGGCAGTGGTTAGTATGTGCAGGAAGTCCGGCATACTTACTTGCTTTCTATTTATGGTTACAAAGTTGGGCAGTACTCTATTATTCTGGATGAAGTTTCTTACTCTTAATGCTGCATCTTCTATTTGTGCAACTGTATAAGAGTTACCGGTTGATGTTAGCTGGCCTTGAACAGGTGGTTGTGGTTCTGGTGTGGGGTTAGGTTGAACAGGTGGTTGTGGTTCTGGTGTGGGGTTAGGTTGGGCTGGTGGTTGTGGTTCTGGTGTGGGGTTAGGTTGGTTGGTTGGGTTTTGTGGTAGTTTTTGTCCGTTCCAGTTGTTTATGGTGGCGAAGTTGGGTAGTGTTTTTTGTGTTCCGTGGAAGGCGATTATTCGGGAGTACATGTATATGGTTGATTCGTAGCTTATTGTTCCTCTGCTACTTGTTATGGATGGTGGTGCCTTGGTGGTGGTTTCTATGTGGTTTTTGATGGTTTGTGCTAGTTGTAAATATTCTGCTTTTTGTATATTACCGGAGTTTATTTGTTCGGGGCTGTGTGTGGGCGGGGTTACGGTGTACTGGGTGAGGGGTGTGTTTTTTGATTGGCCCAGGTTGATGGTGGTGGTTGATAGTATGTGCAGGAAGTCAGGCATGCTTACCTGGTTTTTGTTAATGGTTACAAAGTTGGGCAGTACTCGGTTAACTTGTATGAAGTTTCTTACCCGGGTTGCAGCGTCTTCTATTTGAGCCACAGAATAAGAATTACCAGTAGAAGTCAATTCGTTATTATTAGATGCAGTTTGCATTTCAACATTAGCAGTATCAGTTATATTTTCTGAACCATTATCTACTACGGCATAAATACCATTTACACTCAGTATTGCTATTAAACTAAATAATAAGATCGTTAATATTAATTTTCTTCTAATTATACCTCCTCCCGTCCTATAAAATATGGACATAAATATTTAATACCATATATTCACTCTTCAATGATATATAAATACTTTGATTCTAATTGCTAAAATTTTCTATTAAAACGCTCTTTTTTTCAATTAAAGCCCTTTAATTAACTTTACATTTAATAAAAAACCAATACTCCTTATCTAATTCTCTTTTAAATAAAGTAGCTTATCTAAACCTTATTTCAAAAATTAATCCTTCCATAAAAGTATTTTATCTCTAGTTTACTATTATAAATATCTAATAATTTTGATTTCCTATTTCTAAAACTAAAAAAAACCTTTTCAATATATTTTAATAAGAAATAAACGAATATCAATACTTACTTTTTTAATTAAAATTAAAAATACCTTTTTCTTTTTGACTTTTCATTTTATAAAAATAATAGAAATCTTTTTTAATCATTATCATCTGATGTTATGCTGTTCTTATTAATTACGAAAGTCTATTTTCAGATATTTTCTTGACATTAGCTATGAATCCTACTTAGAATTACGAGGTGAATTTTTTGCATAAGAATAATGAAAGTGTTGAAAAATTATTAAATCAGGCATATAATTGTAAATCATCTGATCTAAAATCACTGCTATTTAAAATAGAATCTGAACTGGAAAAAGATCAAAAAAACCAGACTATTTTAAGGGCAAAAACTGTTATTACCAGTAGAATTGCTCTAAATAGCAAATAATTAATTATTTTATAATTAGTTTATAATCCTTTTTTCATGGTTTATCCCCGGGATTTTGTAGATATACAATATAAGACTAAACCTATCTATTTCCCATTAACTTATTAATAGATAGGGCCAAATATATATCCAGGGGTTTAATTGCCAGGATCTTCTTTATATAATTTCAATCCTCGTTGGAATGCACTTAAAATTTCTTTAATTTATTTTACAGCCAGCATTATATGGATAATAGTTTCTGATAGTCTGCTGGAGTTATATTTTTCTCCAGACATGGTTACCCAATTACAAACAGTTAAAGGGACAGTATTTATAATTTTAACCAGCATACTAATTTATATTTTAATTTACAGGGATTTTATTGCTATTAAAAAGGCGGAAAAATCATTTATAAAAACTAAAGAAAAATTTGAACTCCTGGTTAAGGGGGTTAAAGACTATGCTATTTTTATGATAGATCCCTCTGGAAAAATTGTAAGCTGGAATGCTGGAGCTGAACTAATTTATGGTTACAATTCCCCAGAGGTCATGGGGAAAAATTTTTCCATTTTTTTCCCTCCAGAATCTGTTCAAAAGGGGCTGCCTCAAAAAGAACTTGAAATTGCTTCCCTTAAAGGAAATAAATATTTTGAAGGTTGGCGCATAAATAAAAAAGGACTTAAATTTTGGGCAAGCAGTGTCATAACCACCTTGTATGATAAAAAAGGGATCATAAGTGGGTACTCTAATGTTATTCGTGATTTAACTGATTTAAAAAATTTTGAAGAGAATATAAGGGCTAATAATGACTATCTAGCTGCAATTATAGATTCTTCACCCCTGGCCATTTATGATCTGGATCTGGAGGGAAAAATTAAGTCTATCTGGAATCCTGCAGCAGAAAACATTTTTGGATGGAAAAAAGAGGAGGTAATAAACAAAACTTTACCCATTATAACTAAGGATAATACCCCTGATTTTATGAAATTAAAGCAGAAAATTATGGATGATGAACCATTCACCGATTTAAGATTGCAAACTTTCACCAAAGAGGGTAAAGAAACTTATTTAAGTTTTTCAGCTGCACCACTGCATGATTCCCGGGGGAAAGTTAATGGTATAATGTCAATTGCAGCAGATATAAGTAAACAGGTATTTTATTTGCATAAGATTGAAAAATTAAGCCATGAATTAGAAATAAAAGTAGAAGACCGAACTAAAGAATTACTGGAAGCTAATGAAAAGCTAAAAGAACTTGATAAATTGAAGTCTCTATTTATAGCTTCTATGAGTCATGAGCTACGAACTCCTCTAAATTCAATTATAGGATTCACCAGTGTAATACTGCAGGGCATGACCGGCGATATAAACCCTGAACAGGAAAAACAACTCAATATAGTAAAATATAGTGCTAATCACCTTCTTTCTATGATTAATGACATTATCGATCTTAGTAAAATCGAAGCAGGAAAAGTAGATTTTTATATAAATGAATTTGATTATGTAACACTGGTTAAAGAAGTAATAACTTCTTTTGAAAATGAAATTAATTCTAAAAATATCAGATTATCACTGGACCTTCCTTCCACACTCTTCTTAAAAAGCGATGAACAAAGAGTCAGGCAAATTTTAATGAACATGGCAAGTAACGCTGTTAAATTTACTGAAGAAGGAAAAATTGACATTTATTTAAGCAAAAAATGTGAAAAAATAATATTTTGTATTAAAGATACAGGAATAGGTATCAAACAAGAAGACCTTTCTAAACTTTTCCAGCCTTTCAGCCGCATTAATGTGGAAGAAATGCCTTCTACTGAAGGAACCGGATTGGGACTATATCTATCCAAAAAACTTTCTAAAAACTTAGGTGGGGATTTAATGGTAAGAAGTGAATATGGAAAAGGCAGCACTTTTAAATTTACCCTTCCTGTTGAAAGGAGGAGTGTGGATGAAAAAGATACTGGTTGTTGAAGATAATGAAAATAACATGTATCTAATTACATATATCCTTGAAAATCAGGGTTATTCTGTTATAAAAGCTTTAAATGGCGCTGAAGGAGTTGAAAAAGCCTTAAACACATCCCCTGATCTTATATTAATGGATATTCAGCTACCTGATTTTGATGGATTTGAAGTAACTAAAAGAATCAGAAAATCAAATAATAGTATACCTATTATTGCTTTGACTTCTTATGCCATGGTAGGTGATAAGGAAAAGGCTTTAAAATCAGGTTTCACAGGATATGTTGAAAAACCAATTAATATTGATACTATCATGGATGAAATAGAGAAATTTTTTTGAGAGGGACAAATATGAAGGTTCTCATTGTGGATGACTTATCCAACAACCGATATTTACTGGAATCCATTTTAAAAGGTAATAATTATGAGGTTAAATCTGCCAAAAATGGAGTAGAAGCCCTCCAAATATTGAATAAATATCACTTTGACCTTATAATCTCTGATATATTAATGCCTAAAATGGATGGTTATCAATTTCTTAGAGAGTGCAAAAAGAACCCGGAATTTAAGAAAATTCCTTTTATTTTTTATTCAGGAACATATACTTCTAAAGAAGATAAAGAATTTGCACTTAAATTAGGTGCAGATAAATTCATTGTTAAGCCCACCGAAACCGGGGAATTCATTAAAATTATAGAAGAGGTCATAGAAAAGGCAAATATTAATAATTTTGAAATTTCACAAAGTACTTTAGAAAGCGAAGATACTTTTTTAAAGCTTTACAATGTCCGTTTAATAGAAAAATTAGAAAATAAACTGGAAGAGTTGCAAGAAACTAATAAAAAATTAAAATCAGAGATTGAAAATAGAAAAAAAGCAGAAAAGTCTTTAAGAGCCAGTGAAGAAAAGTTTAAAAATCTTTTCCATACCATGTTTCAAGGAGTGGTTTATCAGGATGCCCAGGGTAATATTATTTCGGCTAATCCTGCTGCTTTAAAGATTCTAGGTTTGAATATGGATCAATTAAAAGATAGAACTTCAATGGACCCTAATTGGAAATCAATCCATGAAGATGGTTCAGATTTTCCTGGAGAGGATCACCCTTCTATGATATCTTTAAAGACAGGAAAGCCAGTCAATAATATTATTATGGGAGTTTTCAACCCATCTGAAAATAATTACCGGTGGATAAATATTAATGCCGTTCCTCAGTTTAAACCTGGAGAACAAAAACCAGTTCAGGTGTATACCACCCTGGAGGATATAACCTACAGGAAAAAAATTGAAGATGATCTAAGACTTTCTCTGGAAGAAAAGGAAGTACTTATAAAAGAAATCCATCACCGGGTGAAAAACAATATGCAGATTATATCCAGTCTGCTAAACCTGCAAAAGATTTATTATTCCCATCATAGTATCTCCGATATTATTAAGGCCAGCCAGATCAGGATTAAATCCATGGCCATGATCCA
The DNA here is from genome assembly GCF_018141185.1 of Methanobacterium alkalithermotolerans. Classification (NCBI taxonomy): domain Archaea; kingdom Methanobacteriati; phylum Methanobacteriota; class Methanobacteria; order Methanobacteriales; family Methanobacteriaceae; genus Methanobacterium; species Methanobacterium alkalithermotolerans. The sequence goes on from NZ_CP058560.1 coordinate 2,093,385, forward strand.
TGAAAAGCTCTATCAATCCCACCAACTCTCTAGAATTGATTTTGAGGATTATATAAAAAGCTTGATATCTGAAATTTCTGCTACCTACAGTGTTAATCAGAATAAAATTGAAATTGAAATGGAGGTAAGGGACATATTTTTAGATATTGACCTGGCCATTCCCTGCGGCCTTATAATAAATGAACTGGTATCTAATTCCCTGAAACATGCTTTTAAGGATAAAGAAAAAGGAAAAATAAATATTTTCATGGATAAAAAAGGAAACGAGTATTGCCTGAGTATTAAAGATAATGGAGTGGGACTTTCCCGGGATTTTGATTTTGAAAATTTAAATACCCTGGGTATGGATCTGGTAAAATCATTAATAAAACAAATTGATGGAGAATTGGAAATAAAAAGAGAAAAGGGGACTCAATTTATAATAAAATTTCTTAAATAGGATTTATATGTCTTTAAATTACTCTTATTCAATCAAAACCCTCTATTTTACTAAATCATAATCCTAAAAGGCACTGAGGTCTTTCTTTTCGGTATTTAACTCTCTGCCTGGTGGGAGAAACAACTCCCTGATATCCTTCCATGGTGGTTTGAATATCATAATGGAGCAAGTTATCTAATCTATCCTTTATTTCATCCAGGTAGTACTTCACCATCTCCAGAGATCTTTCGGTAGATATATCGTTTTCTTCCAATCCTTCGTCAATAACACCCTCTAAACATTCTAAATTAAAGCTTAAATCTTCGTAAAATTTTTTAAATTCTTCGTAAGGGAAAATTAATAATTTTTCACCTTCTAAAAAAACTCCCAGATTATAAAATACTGTTTCATCTTTTCCAAGTTCTATTATACTGAGTTTAATACTCATCCCTCCTGGAAATTAAATTATATACTAAAGTGTTATTGTGGATTAGGTAAAAGAGCAGATGAAAAGTAATTATTAATAAAAATTAAGATATAATGGTATAATTTATGTATCAATAAGAACATATAATTATCAAGGGGTGAATTATATGGATGAAAAGGATATTCAGGACTTTGTGGATAACTTTAAAGGTATGACCTGGGATGATCTGGAAGATGTTCTGGCAGTTATGACCAGAGAAGATATGGTTTTAGCCATACATAAACTCAAAAAAAGATTTGGTTGATTTTAAAGCCTTAAATTTTAACCATTATCTCATTTTTCCGGAGAAAACCCGGAATGGCCGGATGATTGTACTGGGCTACTATAAAATTTGATTCAGGTTCAATACCTTTCTGGGAAAGCCATTTACTCATTTCATTAATTTTTTCACGGGCTAACTGGGACTTAACCCGGCCTGAAAACTGCAAAACAGCCATTTTTTGATTTTTATATTCTTTAAAATTTATCCTTTTATCCTCTGGCTGGGGGAGTGTACTCAGAGTATATTTAGAGGGCATGGTAAATGATATACGATGCACATTACCCCTGGTTTTCTCTTCAGTAACCGGGATGGTCATGGCTATTTTTTCGGACTTTATCTCCTGAGTTACCGGTTTAGTCATGGCTATACTTTCAGATGGTTCTAAAGTTTCTTCAGAAACAGGCACCGTCATATCAATATCTGACTTTTTTTTATTGGCCCCAAATATATAACCGGCCAGTATGGAAAAACCCTTTCCCAATGCACTATCAAAATCCGCCTCTACATCCACCTGGGCCAGAATATAACCCGGATATAATCTGATTTCAAACTTTCCTTCTTTCTCCTCAACTTGATATGCAGGGCTTTCAGTCATGGGTATACCTCTAATTATATATTATGGTGGAGAAGGATTAAATAATTTTTTATAAATTACACTCTATCTTTGGGGGCTTTTTTTCAAATTTTAATAGCTTAATATCTTTCATTAAAAAAATTAGCCCCCTAATTTATAAGAGTGGTATTTTAAAGATTTAATTAAAAGTAAAAGCTTCTTAAAACCAAAAAATATAATATTAATTAAAATAAAAAATATTAATACCTAAGGGAGGTGGATTAATTGGACAATGAGTTAAGAAGGGAATTAATTGAAAAGTCCCCTATTACCTTTAAAGGTTTAAGGAAACTAAATATTGGGGCAGGGGTTTTACACCTGATACAGGGCCTTTTACTGGTAGGTCTGGGTATATGGTTGGAGTGGAGTAGAGAAATTTACACTTTTTATTTGAATTTTGAAGTGGTATCAGTTAATCCTTTAGTTTTCCAGGTACTACCTGATCCCCAGGTAATTTTTACAGTGGAAAATTTAGGGGTGATTCTGGCATCTTTCCTCTTGATTTCCGCAGTGGCCCATTTTGTAATTGCTTTTATTAGAAACAAGAATTACAATGAAAATCTGAAAAAAGGAATGAATCCTTACCGCTGGTACGAATATGCCTTTTCCAGCTCGATAATGATAGTCCTCATTGCCCAGTTTTTGGGGATTTGGGATTTATGGTCTCTGGTGATGATATTTGTATTAAATGCCACCATGATAATGTTTGGTTATCTCATGGAGAAAATAAATCAGTATCCTAAAAAAACAGACTGGTCTCCTTATTTACTGGGGTGTATTTCTGGGTTTACCCCCTGGATTGTTATGGCTGCTTACTTTGTAGCTGCCCTGGGGTCTGGAGAAACAGAGCCTCCTACTTTTGTGTACCTGATACTGCTTATCTACTTTATAATGTTCAACACTTTTTCCATAAACATGATACTGCAGTACAAGGGAATTAGCAAGTGGAAGGACTATCTCTATGGTGAAAGGGTATACATTATACTCAGCTTAATTGCAAAAACTGCCCTGGCCTGGCTGGTATTTATTGGAATATTTGCTCCATTTTAAAACTTCTCTTTTTTATTTTTTTTATAACTATCCAGTTAACTCCTTATACGAATTTTATCTACCAAAAATTTAAATTGTACTCAACACTTAAATGTTTAATATGAAAATGGAAGAACTAATGAAAAAGTGTCCAAAATGCGGTTGCAAGGACAAAAAAATCCTGAGGAAAATTCAGGATGAACATCGTGCTCATGCCACTATGAAGAGTATTTTATGTGAAGAGTGCGGCTATGAATTCCAATCAGAGGAAAAAGAGGATTAATTTTAATTATAATTAAAATACTGGTTCAAATGGGATTATGTAGCCGGGAGGAGGTAGGATTATAATAGTTAAGTGTAAATAATAAGATCTTCTTTAGAGCGCATAATTTCATTAAATATTCATTAATTGGGGGAAAATATGAAAAAACTACTTTGGTGGCTGATTGCCGGCTCGGGTGGAGGACCTAATAGAGGTAGGATAATTATGGAGTTATACAAACGTCCTAATAATGCTCATCAGCTTTCAGAAAAATTAAATTTAAATTATAAAACAGTAAGACACCACCTTAAAGTTTTAGAAGAAAATAAAATAGTTACTACTGAAGGTAAAAAATATGGGGAACTATATTTTCTCTCAGACCGGATGATGGAAAATTATGATGATTTTAATGCAATTTGGAAGGAAATAGATATAAAAGAGAGGGGGTAATCATGGCACTAATGGGATCAGAACATTATTATATATTAAATGCAGTGGCACTGGGTATTGGGGTTTTGAATATTTCACTACTACTGGCTTTAGTTTATGTTTATAAGAATACCTATAGTGAAGTAAGATCAGAATTTACTTTAGGATTGCTGGTTTTTGCCTTCCTTCTACTTCTTCAGAATTTTATATCAACCGCTTTTCTGGCTATTCAACTGTTTGCCCCGGAAAATATGCAAATTCAAGAGTTTTATCATCCTAGAATGCCTTTGAGTTTTATTAACATTGTGCAATTGATTGCTTTATCCATTCTATTTAAAATAACCCGAAAATGATTCGGGTTACTACTTATTTATTTAAAATATTCATTTTTTTTAAGTTATATTATATTTTATAATAATCACGAAATTAACTAAAGAAATTGAAAGTTTAGCAGATTTTTGTATAATTTGTGCCTAATTTGTGCAGAATCTGGGAATAATTACTTTTAAGATATTATAAATACTATGAATTGAATTTATTTAACTCAAAACTTAAAAATCTTAATTTAAAATTATGAAGAGCCCCTTATTGTTCCATCACCTCCATGCCGGAAAAAATAATCCGGGCTTCTTCATAATTTATATTAATGTGAAAATTTGTTAAATAATTTACAGTAACCACTTAACTGGTTATAGAGGACCCTTTAGTGATGGGAGTAATATTTTCCACCTAACATCATTCCTAAAAATCACTAATAAATAAAGGGGTCCTCAACTTTAACCTTTACTATTTTAAAGATATAAAAAGTGCCAGGGTAAGTACTTTTTAAATGATTAGATTTTTAACTTAACTAATATTTATATTATTATTTTTAAATTTTAATAAAATCGTAAATTTTTAACAGTACTTATAAATATAAACCTGGCGATACATATTTTATAAAAAAAATTCACGGTTCATATTTAATTTATACAATTTCGTGGTGTTTTAAATGGCCTTTCATGTAATGATAATTCCTTCTATGGATTGCCCTTCTAATTGCAGCTACTGCTGGGGTGTGGATAAAGAATCAGATTTGATGAGTCTGGAAACAATTGAAGAAGTGGTTAAATGGCTAAAAAACTTTAGAAAAGGACCGGTGACTTTCACTTTTCATGGGGGAGAACCTCTTTTAGCCGGATATGATTTTTACAAAAAATCACTACCTCTTCTTAGTCAGCAGCTGAGTCATTTAAAACCAGCTTTTGCTATTCAAACTAATTTATGGCTAATGAATGAGGAACTAGCCCAGCTTTTTGCAGAATATAACATTCCCATTGGATCAAGTCTGGATGGACCCCAGGATATTAATGATTTCCAGCGAGGAAAGGGTTACTATGAAAAAACAATGCAAGGATATAAAATTGCCCGGGAAAAAGGCCTGAGAGTGAGTTTCATCAGCACTTTCACCTCCCATTCCATTAAACTCAAAGAAGAAATATTTAAATTCTTCCTGGATAACAATTTAGATCTTAAACTACACCCGGCACTACCCTCCCTGAGGAGTGAAAATCCGGATAAATGGTCTATATCTCCAGAAGAGTATGGTGAATTGTTGGTTTATCTTCTGGATGAGTATCTAGAACACATAGATGATATAGAAATAAAAAATATCGATCATCTCTGCAAAGGAGTTTTCATGCGCCGGGGAGTGGTGTGTACCTATGCGGATTGTGTGGGAGATACCTTTGCCATAGGGCCTGATGGTAATATATATCCCTGTTATCGATTTGTAGGGATGGAAGAATATGTAATGGGCCATGTAAGTAATAATCCCACCATGGAGGAATTATCCCAATCACCAGCCTGGAAAAGCCTGCATCAATGGATGGATCTGGTGGATGAAGAATGTGCTGAATGTAAATATATCAAATTCTGCAGGGGAGGCTGCCCCTACAATGCCTTAACCCTGGATAAAAAGACCCGGAAAATGAAAATAGATGGGGTTGATCACCAGTGCGAGGCCTACAAAATAATATTTAGTGAAATAAGTAATAGGGCTAACAAAGAATTCTTATCATCGTCTATACCTCTTTTTGGGGGCTCCAAACCAAAATCAAAAAAGGCAAGTATCATGGACCTTATGCTTAAATCTTCATAAAAAAGGTAGTTTTACTTAAAACTATCCTGCAGATTTTTTAATAAATTTTTATTTATTTGGATAATTTAATTATCAGAATAATTGAGGACAATTTATGCTTCCTTATGAGCCTTTAATTAAAACCATTCATTCTAAAGTAAAGTGTTACACCCGAAAAACTAAAAAAAAGATAAAGTCCGGTGAAACACACAGTTATAGTTCTAAACAGTTTATCATTCCCTTAAAAAATGATCAGCCTTTTAGCTGTGAGGAAGAGGTTTCTATCCTCAAAAGCGAAGATTTTTTCCGGATGAATAACCTGCTTAATCAAAGAAGAAGTGATTATGAGGAACAATTACAACGTATAATTTCTTTAGAACAGGAATTGAACATCCTTAAAACTAAATTAAAATATTATAATGACCTGGAAGTTGATATTAAGTTATTGAAGCTAAAAAGACTGGAAAGAGAGCTTTTTGAGCTGGAGGAAAAATCAAAAAAACAGGAAGAAAAGATAAATGACCTTAAAAAGAGACTGGAAAAAGATGAAATCATTAATAAAGGTAGCGGGGTCCTGGGAAAATTATCTGACTTATTTATAAATAAGAATGATAAAAATCCCTGAATTTGAATTCAATATAATTTTTTTGGGGGATCTATTAAAGACGGTTTATTTCAATTAATTAGCACTGGATTTATCATTCAAGTGATAATTAAATTTTATTTTGTGGGATATAGGTTTTAACTGCCAGAAAAGAACCCGTAGCAGCACGATTCAAGTCCTGTTGTATATTAACATCATCACCATTTTCCAACCAGTCATACCAGCTATTTTTGGATTCAATGGCTCCACTCTCCAGGAAAAGATCCAGATTGCTGTAGGAGTAATTTATACTGGGACTTAAAAACATGGCTCGGGCTTCATAAAGGTTATGATAATAATGTGAGTTTCCACTCTCACTGTGAGGAGGGCATAACCCATCAGCTATATAGTGGGTGGCTACCCCATAACAGTAACTGGCATATTCATAGTTTTCTAATTGGTAATTAGCTCGACCCTTTTCTAACCAGTAATAAGCCTTATCCTGGGTTAAAGGATATATATGGTACTTAAAATCGAAAAACTTAGTATCAGGAGCAATTGATCCATTTTGCATTTCTTTTAGACTCAATTTTTCCTGAATATCTGGAGGCATAGCATAATAAGTTTCAGCAGCAATATCCCGGTGATTAGTAATAGCCCAGGCTGCGGCAGGCTCCATATAAGACAGGGCCAGTACTACTATTAATAATGAGAAAATTAGAATTTTTAACATATTATCGCTTATTAGATGTATAGTTTCAACTTAAACTATTAATTTACTAATTCGTTCCTAATCGTAAAATAGATTTTATTAATAGATATGTGTACCAGGCACACTATTTAAACTTAGTGGTAAATCTTATTATTTCCATTAAAACATGAGTTTTATAAATTTCTTAATTAACTTTATTTGATGTGGATTAGATAAATGATAATCTAAAATACATGCCCCTGATTAATATTGATTATAAAGATACTTCAATTTCTTCAAAAAGAGGATAATTGTAATATATTCTAGGCATATGGCCTTAAAAATTCTACAGGGAATTACTATGAATTCAAAAAATTATTACAGCCGGGTACGGAATATTCTTATAATTATTCTATTCCTCAATCTAGGGGTATCCTTGACTAAACTGGGTTATGGTTGGTATACTAATTCTTTGAGTATAGTTTCAGACGGTTTCCATTCCTTATTTGATGGTATTTCCAATGTGATTGGAATTGTAGGGATTATAATCGCCTCTCGACCACCAGACAGTGAACATCCCTATGGACATGTTAAATTCGAGACTTTAGCCTCCCTGGGAATAGCCATAATATTATTTTTCACCTGCTTTGAAATTTTTAAATCAGCAGTGGAGAGATTATTTGATCCCACAGTACCGGAAATTAGCATGGTTAGTTTCATAATTATCGGGATTACTATTTGCATAAACATAGTTATTTCCTGGTTTGAAAACCGGGAAGGTAAACGTTTAGGTAGCAGTATTTTAGTTGCAGATTCATTACATACTAGAAGTGATGTATATGGTTCAGTTGCAGTTATACTGGGTTTTATTGCCATTAAAATGGGATTTGTTATTGCTGATTCAATAGTGGCTATTTTAATTGCATTATTAATAGCACGGACAGGAATAAGCATAATAAAAAGTAGTTCTGATGTTCTCCTGGATAAAGCCCCCCTGGAGTCTAAAGATATAAAAAAAATTGTTAATGCATTAGAAGAAGTTAAAGATTGTCATAAAATAAGGACCAGGGGCCCAAAATCAAGTATTTATGTGGATTTGCACATTGAACTGGAAGGTTGTCTTTCCCTGGATGAGGCGCATGATATTTCCCATAAAGTAGAAGAAACACTTAAAAATTCCATTGAAGGAGTAAAGGATGTTACAGTTCATGTGGATCCCTGTAATGAATAGCGATTATTCAAAACTCCTTCTTGGGAGTTTTAAATTTAATTTTAAGGAATATTTAAATAGATTTTACAAAAATAAATTTATTTTAGAATAAAATAGTTTTAGATCCTTAAACTTAAAATCTATAAAAAATTGATTAAAAAAAACAATATTTTTAAGGGGCTAACTGCATCTGGATTATACATTAACCTTATCCAATTTACCATTTAAATTACTGCAGTATACTTCCATGGGTAAATTGAATACTTCTTTTTTCATTTCAGCACTTTCCTTGCAGCAGGGGGGAACCACTAACCAGAAACGTCTTCCATTATTAAAACTGAATCTTCTCCATTTTAATAAATTATCAGAATGGATGGTTTTACAGGTTTCCACTTCTATTATTATTTCTTTCAGGTTTTTGAAAGCATGAATATCGGGAGTATAACCTTTAACTGTTCTGGGAGTGCCATTGGGATGATGGATATGGTTAGCCCTAACCATGAATCCTTTACCTTCTAATTGGGTTACCACAGATCTTATTAATTCGTCATGTATTTTATCTGCAGATCCAGAATTTTCAAAGATTTTTTTTCTCATTTTTCTCCCTTTCTATTTTTTTTTTATAATATGCTCATGCAGTTTTACTGCAAAATTCTTCTGAACATTGTCTATACTTAAGGAGTTAATACTATAAATAGTTATAGGTTTTACTGAAATGTCTGTAAATATGCTCAATTAATTTTGAATATAGTGAAAAATATCTTATTTCTTAATCCTTTTGAACATTGTTTAATTTCGATGGTTCGATGTTACAAATAATTGGTTGTTTGACTTACATGTTTGTGGATATGGATATTCATTTAGCGATTTAATTGGAAATATTTATATATGATTTTGAAAATATCATAGTATGGTGATTGTATGGATTTATTAGATGAAGAAACCTTGAAGATGCGCTACATCGCCCTGGTGAAAAAAGGACTAATTGAAACTGATGAATGTACCTCTTATATTCAAAAAATGGATATGAAGCCCTGCATGAAAAGTGAAGTGGAAAAGTATCAAGATTTTTTTGTACCGGGAACGGTACTGTTAAGTGAAAAAGCCTCTTATAGATTACGGGTTGAATATCCTATGGAATAAATTATTAAACTTATTTTAAATTAATTTTATATTATTTATATGATAACTATTTTCCCGGCTTGAGTAATAGAGTACTTTTCAAACATCTGGGCCTGTTTAACCAGCCCCAAGTCCAGGAGGCCGGCCAGGTGTTTATAAACCATGGCCCGGGAAATACCCACTTTTTTTCCAATAGAAATGGCTGTAAGATTTTCTTTTTCTAAGGTTTCTAAAATTCTTAAACGAGTATCAGAAATATCCATCTTTAAAGCAGGTAAACGAATGGATTCATTATTTAAACAGACATAAACACCATCGACTCCTTCTTTATTGGCAATAAATCCCAGTAGAGATCCTAAAGGACCCCCGTCATAACCTACATAGACTTCGCCATGTTTTTTGGCCCCTCTTATAACCCTGGTTATTTTTTGGCAGACTTCCAGTGGATCTTCTGGTTCAATTCTTACTGAACCTCCTTTGATAAATTTATCCAGACAAGAATTATCTGATGGATCAGTATGAATACAAATAAGCCCGTCAATTTGAGTTTTCATAGATACCTCAAATAAACACTTTCCTTTTAAATTGCTAATTAGAGTTTTCATGTTTCTCCCCTCCACACTTTAATTAATTATAGAATATCTCCTTATAATTCATTTATCAAAAAGCAGCTTTTTTTTTACTGTAATATTTTTAGTCTCACTATAATATAGACTTGTCTATTTTTAAAACTTGAAAAAGGTAAAGTTTAAGTTACTTTTTAACTTACATCATATTAATAGACAGGGGGATTAGAAAAATGCCTGTAAACGAAGTAATGATTTCTGGTGATGATCTTTCAACTCGCACCATAAATAAAGAAATAAAAAATGGTTTAAAACAAAATCAAACCACATTTTTGATTGAAAACTCGCAAAAATTAGACTCCATTGTAGTTGGTATTCGAGAAGAATCACATATAAAACTTAAAGGAGATTTTGGAGACTTTATTGGCGCCTTAAATGATGGGGCCAAAATAGAGATTCAGGGAAACACAGGACGCTATGTAGGCAATAATATGACTGCTGGTGAAATTATTGTGCAGGGATCCACTGATGACGGGGTGGGCTTTGGGACGTATAATGGAACCATTGTGGTGCATGGTAATGCAGGAGACGCGGTGGGACAACTCAATAAAGGCGGATTAATAATTATAGATGGGGATATTGGAAAGCTGGCTGGACTTTACATGCTCAGTGGTGATATAATTATAACAGGTAATGCTGGAGAAGATACCGGTGACTGGATGATTGGGGGAACTATTTATGTAGGTGGAGACCTCCAAACAGGAACCAATGCTAAGATAACCACCCTGGATAAAACAGATAAAGAGAAACTTTCTGCCATATTCCAGAGCTATGGTATTTCAGCGGATGTAGAAAAATTCCAAAAAATTCAACATAAGGATTCCCGGCCTTTTTATGGGTAAGGTGATTATAAATGGTTCAAATATTATTAACTGATCCGGAAAATTGTGATGGATGTAATGACTGTATCGAGGCCTGTGCCAAAGTAAATAAGGAAAGTGCTTTATTTTTACACAAAATGAATAAAGGATACCAGGCAGTGGTATGCCAACAATGTGTGGATCCGGCCTGTGCCCGGGGATGCTTCCGGGATGCCATTGAACGGGAAAATGGTGTGGTAAAAATAAACCAGGATTCATGCTCTGGATGCAAATTGTGCATGTTAATGTGTCCTATTGGCAGCATAACATACACCGAAGGAGGGATGCTTAAATGTGACCAGCAATGTATCTCTGCTCCAGGAGAAATACCTCACTGTGTATCTGCCTGTGAAAGCGGATGTTTAGAAGCGGTAGATGTTAAAGAATTCGCCACAGGAATGCAGAAAGGCTTTGAATTAAAAAATAGTAATTCTTCACATTCCCTTAATCCTGCATCTCCTTCCAGTGATCTGTCAGCGGCTACTCAAGGGTTGTGTGTGTTTTGCGGTACTTGTAGCATAGTATGTCCCACTGATGCCATAGAAATTGTGGATAATAACCCGGTAATTGATAAAAACCGTTGTATCATGTGCGGGTCCTGCTTAGCAGCATGTCCAGTGTTAATTCCAAGTGGTGCAGGTAGTATATGGGACCCACGGACTATTGCGGTTATCAGGTATACTTCCAAGGCAGGTAAATATGCACTGCGTGGTTTTGGAACTGAAAGGCGGCTACCCAGCTTTGATGATATAATTATTTTACCGGCCCAGGCATCAATAGCTCCCGTTGACAAATATAGGGAAGCATGCAACACCCAGGTAGTACTGGGAGGTAGATTTGCAGAAGAACCGCTGGTTTTACAAACCCCGGTGCTTATTGCGGGAATGTCATTTGGTGCTTTAAGTAAAGAAAGTAAATTGGCCATGGCCAAAGGTACTGCTCTGGTGGGTTCCTGTGCTAATACCGGTGAAGGAGGTATGCTTCCGGAAGAGCGAGAAATGGCTGACAAGTTAATGGTACAGTATTCCTCAGGAAGATTCGGGGTTTCTGCTGATTACTTAAATGTGGCCGATGCCATTGAAGTTAAAATAGGCCAGGGTGCCAAACCAGGGATGGGAGGACACCTCCTGGCAGAAAAAGTAAGCCCGGAAGTGGCTAAAATAAGAGGAATACCTCTGGGTACTGATGCACTGAGCCCGGCCCGTTTCCTGGATGCAACCCGGGAGGGAGATCTGGCCAAACACATAGAACTCTTGAGGGAAGTAACAGACTGGAAAATTCCTATAGTGGTTAAATTGGGCCCAGGAAGGGTGGACGAAGATGTTAAAATAGCTGCAGAAGCAGGGGCAGATATCATCTCTGTGGATGGTATGGAAGGTGGAACTGGAGCTGCTCCAGAAGTGGTTATTGAACACACCGGAGTACCCACTCTGGCCTCTCTGGTACAGGCCGTTAATGGTTTAGAAGAAATTGGATTAAAGGATGAAGTGGATCTCATCATCACCGGGGGTATCAGGAGCGGAGCTGATGTGGCCAAAGCCATGGCCATGGGAGCGGATGCAGCCTATATTGGTACCGGGGCCATGATTGCTCTGGGATGTCGGGCCTGTAGAATGTGTTACACCGGAAAATGTCCAGTAGGAGTAGCCACTCAGGATCCCGCCCTAAGAGAAAGAATGGATCTGGAACTATCGGCCATGAGAGTGGCTAATTATATCAAATCCATGACAGAAGAAACCAAGATGCTGGCCCAACTGGCAGGGCATGATGATATTCGAAAATTCTCAGTAAATGACCTGAGAGCACTGGATACCAACATAGCGGCAATAACCGGTTTGAGGTTGATAGGACAGTAAAAAGTCCTGTTAATCTTTTTTATAATTTTAGTATTTTATACTTTTTTTTTACATATTCCTGGCCTTTAAAGTCGAGATGATATTTATGGAACCATATTTTTTTATATTACATTTCATTCTCCCCAAAAATTTAATTAAATAATTTTCCAATATAATTAATGGGGTGAATTATGTTTGAAAGCAAAAATCAGATATTGGGTATTTTAGGGATTATTTTAGGAATAATAGTTATTTCTTTTCCAGTATTCAGTGAACTGGCCGGCAGTATTTTAGCTGGTCTGGGCCTAATATTTTTAGGTATATGGTTAATGGCCTTGAGTTTTGATAATTGGGGTTATAACAATTTAGGTAGCCTGGCTGCTTTAGTAATTAGTTTAGTATGTATCCTGCTGGGGATAGGCTTTATAGGAAACATAATCCTTTTTGAAATGTTACTGGACGGTGCATTCTACCTGGTGGGTATCTTATTAATATTTAGTGGTATATTCCAGTTAATTAATCCCGGAGATACTTTTGATAAGATAGTGGGCTTAATAGGAGTTGTTACGGGAGTATTATATCTATTCATGGCATATATTGCCTTTGATCCTGAGTTTATGGCTCTGGTATTAGGGCTGTGGTTACTGGTGGCTGGTTTTATGCAGTTTTTAAGTAGTAATGAAAAGGCACAAACAGGATAATATTCCCGGGGTTTAGTTTATAAGGAGAAATCATCATGTCCCGATTTTATAAACTCATTATATTTTTAATGGTATCCATCATGATCATACTTTCTGCTTCAGAAAACTTCACAGTCTCCCAGGAAGTTAATAACACCTCTTCCAATGACTCTGATAATATTTCTTTTAATTTAAGCAGTCAGATTAATGAAACCATTAATAGTACTACCTATAAGCATTCCAGTTGGGGTATTCTAGTTCAGGATCAGGAAACTGGAGAAATCATTTATGATAAAAACTCACAGGATTTATTTGTCCCGGGCTCCACCACCAAACTATTCATTACTGCAGCTGTACTGGATAATTTTGGATCTGATTATAGATTCAAAACCCCTGTGTATTATAATGGTGAAATAGATTCAGAAGGAGTATTAAATGGAGATTTAATACTTGTTGCCAGTGGTGATATGACCATGGGGGGAAGAAATACTCCTGATGGAAAAATGGCTTTTAAACATATTGATCATTCCTATGCCAATACTCTGGGGAATGCTAATTTAACCAGCACCGACCCCTTAACCGGGATAAATGATCTGGCCCGGCAGGTTAAATCATCCGGGATAAATGAGATTCAGGGTAATGTGATTATAGATGATAGGCTTTTTGAAAAAACCATGGCCCCTACCGGAGAATACTTAATCACTCCTATAATGATTAATGACAATCTTATAGACCTGGAAATAGTTCCGGGGAAGAATGGAGAAAATGCAACCATCAACTGGAGGCCCAAAAGCAGTATTTATACTCTATCCTCCCGGGTAGAGACCATTACCTCAGGGGAGAATAACATAACTGTAAATTTCGATGGAGAAACTATTCAGGTGGAGGGCCAGATACTGGAAAATTCCCCTCCTATAATCCGGACCATAACTGTAGAAGACCCTTCCTCATGGGCCCGTACTCTTTTTATGGAGGCCTTGAAAAGAGAAGGAGTCCAGATAAATGCATCTAAGGGAGGTAAAAACCCACAAGAATTGCTCAATAACACAACCTATGCTGAAAACCAGCAGGTAGCCTCATTTACTTCCTTACCCTTATCTGAGAATATAAAGGTTATTTTAAAGCTTTCACATAATATACAGGCAGATACTCTGGTTTTACTCCTGGCAGCTAACAATGGTCAGAAAACTTTCTCAGAAGGCATGCAACTTGAAGGAAACTTTCTGGAAAATTCAGGGATTGAAAGAAACTCTCTGGCACTATCAGATGGTAGGGGAGGTTCAGAATCAGATAGAATAAGTCCTCTAGCCATGAACCAGCTTTTAAATCTGGTGCAGGATAAAACCTATTTCTCAGCTTACTATGAATCCTTGCCGGTGATGGGGTATGATGGTACCTTGGAGGGAGTGGTATCTAATAATAGTTCTATATATGGTAATGTATATGCCAAAACTGGAACTGCTATTGCTGAAGATAAATTAAACAACCGGGGGATACTTCTAAGTCAATCAATGGCCGGATACATGGTCACTAAAAGTGGTAGAAAATTGATTTTCTCCATATTCATTAATAATGTGCCCCTGGAAAAGGAAGGGGATAACCTGCTTATTGAGGAGGACATATTCCAGATTTTAGAGAAAATTTATGAGATAGTATAATTAAATAGTTAACATCCCTGAAATTTCAAATTCCCATAAAAATAAAGGCAAAGGAGAATGTAAATGAGCAAAAAGATTGATGAGGATAAAGCATTTGAAGCAGAATTAAAAGGTAAAATGGGCTGGAAATGTGCCTGTTCTCTGGATATTGTGGATAAAAAATCCAGTCTCATAGAACGCAGATGCAGTAAATGTGGCAAGGTTTTCAAATCTAACCGGGATAGTGATCTTTGTTTTTCCTGTGAATCCGGTCGCAAATGATATAATTCAACTATATTAATAAATTAACATTATATTATAGCCATATCAACTATTTCATAAAGATTTAATTATGGTAGCTAACTTAAAGTGTATTTTAGGTAATTAAATCAGGAGATCATAAAATGTTAGTGTATATTATTATTGGAATAATCATAATAGTGTTTTTAGCGGTGCTGGTGGGTTTATACAACAGCCTGGTGAACTTAAGAAACCGGGTTAAAAACTCCTGGGCACAAATTGATGTTCAGTTAAAAAGAAGGGCGGATTTAATACCCAACCTGGTGGAAACGGTTAAGGGTTATGCCAGTCATGAAAGAGGCGTATTTGAAAATGTAACCAAAGCCCGGTCCAGTTTATTAAATGCTGAAACTGTAAAAGAGAATCAGGAAGCTAATAATCAGTTAACTGGTGCTTTAAAGACTCTTTTTGCCGTGGCAGAAAATTATCCAGATTTGAAGGCCAGTCAAAATTTCCAGGATTTGCAGATGCAGCTTTCACAAACTGAAGATAAAATTGCCTATTCCCGTCAATTTTACAATGACACCGTACTGATGTACAACAATAAGTGCCAGATGTTCCCCAGTAACATTATTGCCCGCTTATTCAACTTCACAGAATCAGAATTCTTTGAAACAGCAGAAGCAGAGCGATCTGTACCAAAAGTAGAATTCTAATAAGGAGGATGATTAATTGGATAAAAAAAAATTAATCTCCTTATTTTTTTTGAGCTTATTCATGGTTTCTTTTATACCCGGAATAGTATTTGCCCAGGATGATGATAGAAGTTACTCCATTCCTAAAGCCAATATAGATCTTTTTATACAGGATAATGGGAATTTAAGGGTTAGAGAATCGCTTTTTTATTCATTTGATGGTACTTACCGGGGTGTTTTCCGGGAAATTCCACTTAAAACCAATGAAAGTATAGAAAATCTTAATATAATAACCCGGGGAGCATATTCTTCCTACGAAGTAAGCCAAAGAGGAAATTTACAGATTATAACTATTTTTCTTTATTCTGATCCTCAAAAAACCACTCCTATTACCAGCAGGGATGTGGAAGTCATTATTGAATATGATTTTATAAATGTTGTCACCATCTATAATGACGTGGCCGAACTCCAGTATAAGATGTGGGGAGATGAATGGGAGGTGGATGTGGGAGAGGTAAATACCAGAATCCATTTCCCATCTCAGGAAGGTGTTAAGTACTGGTTAAATCCTCCTTACTTTACTAAGAGTTCTCTCTGGCAGGGAAATATTTTAAATGTGACCAGTACTTCTATTTCTCCAGGTAACTTCTTTGAAGTAAGGGCAGCTATTCCCTTAAACCAATTCAATAATCCTGTATTTGCCCGAAGAGTAGACATGGACGGCCTTCTGGAAATGGAACGTATCCAGCAGGAATACGAAGATGAATTAAATTTTTATACCATGCTATATTCTATTTTGTCCGTTTTAATGCTTTTAAGCATAGTTTTGCCTGTTTTAATCTACTTTAAATATGGTCGTGAACCCAAAATTGATTACCAGGCAGAATATGAACGTGAACTACCAAGTAGTGATCCACCGGCGGTGGTTAATGCTATATCTGGAAGTGGTTTTGGGAAAAGTGTGGGAGACCCAAATATGGATGGTTTCCGGGCCACCATAATGGATCTCATTGACCGGAATTATTTAAAACTGGGGGATATTCCTTCCAATTTAGATGAAGATAAAAAAGGAGAATCCATCTACCTGGAAGTAAATCCCAATAAAGATTTAAGTAAACTCCATTTCTTTGAAAAAGATGTAATCAGTTTCTTAAGTACTTTTGAAAAAGAAGGAGTTATCCCGCTGGATAAAATAAAAAAGGATTTAAAAAATCAAAAAGTGGCCAAGGCTTTCAAAAAATCATATGACTTATGGAGGGATGACTTAAAAAGCCAGTTTTTAGATGATAAAACGGTTAAAAAATTCTTTATAAGTAAAGGAAACACCTACCTGAAAATTTATGGGGGATTAGCCATAGTGGTGGCCTTTATTGTATTCATATTCACCTTAATGGATCCCTTACCTGCAGCAATATTTGCTCTTGGGGCTTCTGTGGTGCTGGGAGTAGTGGCCATCATTTCCCTGGTGATGCCTCAAAAAGTGGGAGGTCGCTGGACCCCTTATGGTATGGAATATGATGCAAAATGGCAGAACTTTAAAAAATTTATTCAGGATTTCTCCTTAATTAAGGACTATCCTCCTGGATCGGTGGTAGTATGGAACCACTATCTGGTTTATGCCACAGCACTGGGAGTTGCAGATAAGGTTAGAAAAACCATGGAAATGAGCTTACCGGCAGATGAACTATCACGTAGTGACATTTACCTCTTCCACTACTACGGAGGTTATGTGATACTATCTTCCAGTCTGGACACCGGAATGTCCACTGCCACTGGCGGCAATGGAGGCGGCGGTGGCGTAGGAGGAGTCGGTGGCGGCTCTGGTGGAGGTGGAGGTGGAGCATTCTAAGCTAAACTTCCATTTTCTTTTCTTTTTAAAATCTTAAAAATAATCTTTTTTTTGTGGTGATATTAATGGTTGAAAATAAAAATCAGGGCTTTATTCCAGCATTAACCAGTTTAATAATAGTTTCTCTTATTCTGGTAAGTGTGGTTTCCTTTGTAATCTACCAGGTAAGACTGATTGGCCCGGTACTGATACTTTTGGGTCTTTTGCCTTTAATACCCCTGAAACTTTCAGGTAGAACCATTAAATCTGCCGGAGCAGACATTGTTTTTGGGGCTATTGATACCGGGATTCTGGGGGTGGCCGCTCTAATTGGGGCCAGTTTTGCTGGTGTATTAGGAGCTATTGTTGGTGGTGCAGTAGGGGACTCTATCACGGACGGGTTTGCTGGTTTGGTAGAAGGTAAAATTGCATCAACATTAAGAAAACACGGCATTGAAGAAGCCCGAACACCACTAAGTTCTTCCATGGGTAAAATGAGTGGCTGTTTAATAGGAGTGGGTATAACCCTGACCATAGCCTGGACCATACTCAATATAAGTATTTAATTAATCTTCAACATATTTCAAAAAAGCATTAATCAAAGTGTAAACACATTTAAGGATTAAATCTACTAAAAGCGTAATATGTGCTAAGATATGGATTAATCTGCCTCTTCAAGTTTTATCTGGCCCTGGGAAATTAATGAAAATATTAGGACTTAATAAAAATTATCTTAGATAATTTATGTTTATATCTGGATTTGCAGCAATTCCTGGTTTTGCCAATAATTCAACAAATCTAAATCCTTTTTCAGGATGAAATAAATTAGCAGATGCGCAACTTTTTAAAACCCAAGCAGTATCAAGACCCATTTCAGTACCTGCACAGGCCAAAACCATTTCATTTTCAGGTATAATCCCTGCATCTGTAACCATTAATACGGATTCCATAGCCACTAAAGTGCCCGGGGATATCAATTCTAGAGTCTTTGCCATAATATCTAAAGAAGTTGGTCTTTCTAAATGTAACCTCATGGAAAAACTGGGTCCAAAAAGGGGAATGGTTCCTCTTACAATATCCACATTCAAATCCTTTAATCTAATCTGGTTTTCATCAGTTACATTCATAGGAACTCTTTTAAGTCCCTGTTCTACCCATTCATCACGAGCAGCTTTTAATTCAGGGATTTGAGAAAATAGATCTGCATCCATCTTTTCAACTTCCCAATACATGCCCTGAGGGCAAGTAACACATATTATTTTTTTATCAGGAATAGCTTTTGCTATTTTAACTGCACTATCGCCTCTAACAGAAGCCACCACAATGTAGGGGGATAGTGAAGCTGAATTTTTTAAGATATCAATTATTTTATCGGTATTAACTGGCCCTGGTCTTTCAAATACTATCATTAAAATCACCGGATTTAATTTAAACATCAAATCTAAAAAAGATGAAAATAGTTCCATTAGCTTATCAATTTCATATTTTTAAATAGGTTTTACTAGAATATCCTGTTTTAAAAACTATCTAAAATTTCCCATATTTATATGGAGTCTAATGGTTATTTATCTTTAGCTAATTTCATAACTGGAATCTGCACATTTTTAAATAATATGGTAGTTTATCTAAAGTAAAGGAGGATTATTAATGAAAAAAGTTTCATCCCAAATATTTTTAGGTATCATAATAATTGTAGTGGGAATATTCTTACTACTCCGGAGCACAGGAATTATAGACATGGGCAATATATTCCGGTTTTTACCTTCCATATTTATTTTAATTGGAATTTATTCCCTTATTAAAAGCAGATTTAGAAATATAACTGAACCTTTATTACTTATTACCATATTTACGGTTATCCAGCTGTGGATACTAAATATAATTACTCTGGGCAATATTCTATCCTGGTGGCCACTAATATTAATTATTATTGGAGTGGGCATAATACTAAGTAGATTACGTGGACCCTTAAAAGAAGAGGATATTCAGGAAAAGCTGGATATTTTCACCTTTTTTGGTGAAGTAAAAAGGAATATTAAATCCAATAATTTTCAGGGAGGAGATATAACTGCAGTATTTGGGGAAATAAACCTGGATTTAAGAGATGCTGCCCTATCTGAAACTCCCCGTATTAATGTGGTATCTCTTTTTGCAGAAGTAAATATTAAAGTTCCTGCAGAATGGAATGTTAATTTAGATACCCAACAAATCTTAGCCGATGTGCAGGATAAAAGAAAAGAGTCACCGGTAAAAGAGGAGCTAATAATAGGTGGTCTGGCCATCTTAAGTGAAGTTAATATCCGCAATTAAAATATATTTTTATTTCTCCCCTTTTATTTTTTTAAATTAATCAGGTCTGGTATTTACATTCTGTTCCATTTACAAAGTTATCCCTGGTTTTACTATAGAGAATCCAGGCTAGAATATAGGTACCTGAATTCAGGGCTATATAGGCCAGGAGGTATCTGTCAAATATGGCGGTGAAGTTGATTAAAAGATGCAATCCCACGGCTATTAGATAGAAGAAAAATGGTCTTTTTTTGGCAATACCATATGCCACAATAGCGGTGCTGCTGGCGTGAAAGAGTATTCCTGGAAGTCTAATGTAAAAGGGAACACCCAATCCAAACACATAAACAAAAAATTCAGCAATACCAAATCCCAGCCCTACTAAAAACCCTAACTTAACTATGGACTTTTCAGTCTCTCCATGGCGATAAAAAAGAGGATAGGCCTTGGCAAATTCTTCAATTATCGGGGCGAATATCACCACTGATAAAATTTGGGCATAGAAAAAGGGCAACACCGAGGTCAGTGTAGTGGTAAAAGTTCCAAAAAATAAGGTCAGGGGAACACTTACTATTATCCCGGAAATAAAAAAGAATAATTTTTCTTTTAAATCTGGTTTATGAGGTTCTATAATTAAACAATCAGGTTTATCATCCATTTTATTAATTCTCCTTACTTAAAACATAACCTGCTAATCAAAATTTATATAGGCAAAAGAGAATAATTGTAATAATTAATTTTTGATTTTAATTACGGTAAAAAATATCACAGGCTATAGTTTATTTTCCAGGGGATATATAACTTTTTTGAATTATAGGGGGATATAAAATAGATTATATTATATCATTTAGTTATTTTAGAGGGAAATGATTTTTTTAACACCCTAAAAAAATTTAAACTTTTTAAAAACAAATCATATTTTTTAAAAAACAGACTAAATCATCAGTCCCCTATATACCAGTTCCTTGAAATTAGCATATTTCATCAAATTATTAAATCTTAACCACAATTTAGAATTATAAAAGATAAATTTCAATATTAATTACGATACATATAATTATCTAATTCAGGTGGGGGTTTATGAATAAAAAGATAATTCTAATAATTTTTGCAATAATCCTGGGAAGTGTTGCTATTTTAGCTTATCAATCATGGTATTTTAATAATGATACAACTAGTAGAATAATACTGGGCAATCAGAATCTCCCTGAACCTGTTTTAGAGGGAAATCTCTCTTTAGAAGAAACCATAAATAATAGGCGTTCAGTTAGAAATTTCACAAGGGAAAGCCTGATCTTAAGTGATGTTTCCCAGGTACTATGGGCTGCTCAGGGTATAACTGATCTTGAAAATAACTTAAGAGCAGCACCTTCAGCCGGGGCAACTTACCCTCTGGAGCTGTATATTCTGGTTGGGGAAAATGGAGTGGATGGACTGGAGGCAGGTTTATATCACTACCTCCCCTTGAGTCATTCTCTGGAAAAACTGGTGGAAGGGGATCTTCGACAAAAATTATATGAATCCTGCAATAATCAGGAAGCAGTTCTAAATGCACCGGTGAGTATTATTATAACCGGTCTGGTACAAAGAACCCAGGATAGATATCTTGATCCAGATATAAGTAGTAAATATATGCATATGGAAGCAGGACATGCTGGTCAAAATATTTACCTGCAATCAACTGCACTGGGACTGGGAACAGTTTCTATAGGGGCCATCAACCAGGTCCTGATGAGAGATTTACTTAAATCCGGGCAGGATGAGGAAGCATTATATGTTTTCCCTATAGGATACTCCTTAACTTAAAAAATAAAATAATATTAAATTTCACCTTCTTTAAAAGTGATTTTAAATTCGGTGCCATTGGTGGAGTTAAGTTCGATTTTACCATCTATTTGATCAGTGAAACTATTAACTAATTGTAGACCCAATGAATCGGTATTTTTAAAATCCAAATCCTCAGGAAAACCGATTCCATCATCTTTTAATATAAATTCATAATTATCATCTTTTTTATGGAAATCAATATTAATTTCTCCTTTTTTACCTTCGGAGAAGGCGTGTTTTAAACTGTTAGTTATCAGTTCATTGATAATTAAACCCAGGGGGATGGCGGTGTTGATATCCAAAAAAATATCATCCACATTAAGGTTTAACTTCAAAACGTGAGGATTGGAAACATAGCTATGGAATAGTTCGGTGGAGAGCGACCTGATATAATCTCTAAAATCAATTTTTTTAAGATCAGTAGACCTGTACAACCTTTCATGGATAATGGCCATGGAACGTGCCCGGTTCTTACTCTCAATAAAAATATCATGGGATTCTTTATCCTTAATGTACCTGGCCTGAATATTCAATAAACTGGATATCACCATTAAATTATTCTTAACCCGGTGATGTATCTCCTTTAAGAGCATTTCCTTTTCTTTTAAATCTTTTTTAATTCTTATCCGGGATTCTTTCATCTGAGTAATATCCCGCACAGATTCAATAGCCCCAATGAAGTTACCTTTACTATCATAGAGGGGCACGGCAGCAGCCCAAACAGTTCTAATATCCCCTTTTAGGGATACATCAGTTTCTATGGATAATCTTCGACCTTTCCTTTTAACATCCGGATAATATTTTAGAATTTCATCATCAGGTGCAGTTACCAGATCAATTAACATAGGTCGACGCATACCATAAAAGGGCAGGGCATATTCATGGTTTTCTTTTCCCAGGATTTCTTCTGACCACACCCTGGTCATCTCCTCCATAGCCCTGTTCCAGGAAATAACCCGACCATCACTATCAATAGTAAAGGTGGCATCAGGAAGAAAATCAATAATATTTGATAAAAGTCTATCTGACTCACTCAAAGCATCTTCGGCTTTTTTAAGATCAGTTATATCCTGATTCACACCCCTGGTACCAATAATTTGCCCATTTTCATCAGCTATAACCTGTGTGCGCACGATTATGGATCTTCTCTCCCCATCATCCCAGATTATACTGTGTTTTAGTATACTGGAATAATAGGGGTCATCGGTTTCCAAAACTTTGGCAACTTCCATTCCCACTACAACACGTTCCTCAGGAGGAATGAAGCGTTTAGAATACTCCTGAGGGGACATGTGAATACTTCCCTCTTTTTGGTAACTGGTACCATAAAATGAGTAAAAGTCATCATCAAAGGTGAATTGATCCTTTTTAATGTCATATTCCCAGTAAACCAGTTTGGCCATTTCCATACTCCGCTTCAGATGTTTTTCTTTCCATTTAAACTTTTGTTTGGTAGATGATCTCTTACTGGTATTATTTTTTTCATCCGCCTGGAGAACTCTTTTCCCTGTCATGGTATAACCATAAAAAAATATATTTTTTCTGTTATTTATCTTTATAGGATTTAAGCAATATGGCTCTGTCAAAAACTTGGGGGTTAATTGTCGAAAACCTTTTTCTGATACTGAATTTCTTTTCTGATGTTTATTCGTGACATTACACCATTTTTAATCTTCATTAGCTTCTTAACACTTTTAGGAAAGGTTTTTTGAAAGATGTTTTCTATTTTGTTAGATGTTCGCTGGATATTTTTATCATCTAAGAACGCGAAGAAAGTTTTAAAGTAAGGACGCAACGAATTAATGATAATAAATTGAATAATCTTCGAATACTCTTTAATTTTAACTAAAACTTGGTTAAATTTATTTCTAGCATTTTTTAATGATCCAACTTGAAATAAATTGAATATTTCTTCTTTTTCTTCTTTTATTTTGTTTATTTCTTCTTTTGATACTTTATTTTGTTTAATATAGTTCTTTATGATTTTGTTAAAGTTTTTAAATGTGTGAAATAAACACCATTGGTGTTTAAACCCTAATTCTTCGATAATTGGTTTATATTTCTCATCTAAATCAGTGGTAATGGCAATTCTATTTTTATTTCGAGTATTTTGATCTAAAAACTCTTTGATGTTCTTAGAATTCTCTTTAGAGTATATTTTGTCTGCAACAATAATATCCTGTTTACTGTCGATTAAAGTGAATCGGTAATTCCATACACCTTTAATTTTAACCCACTCTACATCAAAAATGTAATATCCCGAATAACGATATTTAGAATCTTTTTTTTTATTTTTATATTCAAGGATCCAGTTTTCAATTGTTTGATGTGAAATATGGATTCCTGTGTCTTTTTTAACTTTATAAGCAACGTTACGCAATGATCCAAAGAATAAACCTACTAATTCAAGACATTTACTCTTAAAATCACGCGTGAAATTACTATTATTCTCAATAAGTTCTGATATATCTGTATTAAATTTTTTATTACATTTTTTGCATTTATATGCTTGAATTTCGGTTTTAATCTTTTTTTTATTATAAAATATGAGTTTTCTTCCTTTAACACCATTTTTGATCACGGATCTGGTGAAACATTCCGGACAAAAGGCTTCCAACATCTCAATATGAAAAATATCTTTTTTATGCCATGTTTTTAATGTTTTAGATACTTTATATTCTTTTTTGCAGGATTTTAGTTGATTTTCAACATATTTTGACAAACCTTCGCAAAAATAGGAAAGTTTATAACTTGGATCAAACAAATCAGTAATTGGAGCAAGTGTTTTTGTTTTTTGCATGCAAAATACTATGCTCCATTTATTATAAAAGTTTTTAGGTTTCTATTTTATAAAATAACGGGTTTTTAGAAGAATTTAAAAATTTTTTATCAAAAACATAAAATCAAAAACCCCCAAGTTTTTGACAGTGCCAGCAATATCCTGAATTAAAATGGTATAAGAGGCCTTATGCTCGGTTAAAGCAATTATCTTACAAAAAAATTAATTCTGGATTTAATTTCGTTTAACCTATAGTCTTTATAACTAATAGGATTTTATGGATAATTGAAAATTCTACTTGCAATAAAAAGAATAAATAATTAGGTTGACTTGAAAATATATTTTTTAAAAGATAGTTATGCTGTTGCAAATTGAGATTTAGTCTCAGTTAAATTAATATCATTACTAACTTGCCAATTCAAATCTTTAGGTATTAGTTTTTGATGAACAAAAACAGAAAATGATGCATCTAATCTTATTTTTTCCTTACCAATACATACCTGCATATTTATAGCAATAGGTTGCAAAAGGGAAGATTTATTAACCCGAAGCGTTTTTGATGCATTTAATAACTCTAAAGCAACAGGAACATCATTTTTATCAAAATCAAGTATAATATCATCATCTAAACGCAAAGATTTTTGGTATTCATAATCTTCAGTAATATATAACAACAAAGAATCAGCTGCATAATCATAATCCTGATCCATAGTAAATTGATTAGTCAGATCTTTACTTTTTATCAATTTTTTCACCTATCTTATTCTATAATTACTGTTACAATCTTTATAATTTTTTCGTTAATATTATACGGCATAAATATTATAACAATATTCTCATCCTTTTTATGGGGATGGTTTAATGCACTTCAAATTTAGGCACATTCGTATCTTCTTTATTTTTAATAATTTTTTTAAAAGGGTGTTCAATTAGTAAAGAATATATGTTTTCTTCTGAAAAAACTCTTAGCCTGGATCTTCTTCTTGCATGATTATCAATAAGGATTTTTTCTCTAGTTAAACCCGAAAACCACTCTTTCAAGTCTTTTTCTGATAACATTCTATTCTTAATTCATCCATCCCCCTTCAGTATAATAATCTTTAATTAAATTTTATTAATTCAACTTTAAGTAAGTATCTTATTATAAAGTTTAATAACTTTTGGTTTAACTTTGCTTTTTTGAAAATGGTTTTCAGATTTTTACTCTTTAATCCAATTTTTCTATTTACCTATATCTCATGTGGCTAAAATTACTAATTCATATGAATATTTTTCTTCGGTAAACCATTATATTACGAACACTGGGCAAGGAAAAATACAAAATATAATACAATAAGTATATATTAGTAATACACTAAGATAGTATTACTTTCAGGAGATTTTAGTATGAAATTTGATGTTGCCTCCCAGGACCGTATTGACTTATGGGTACTAAGAAAAGATCTAGAAAAATCAACTCTAAAGTCCTATCTTAATTGCTTGAGAAACTTTTGTGAATTAATTGGTAAAACACCGGATGAACTTATCTTAGAAGCAGATGCTGAAGAGGAAAAGGGTATTAAATTGAGGGATAGGAAAATTAATCTTTATTTTTTAAAATTTAAAAGAAAGCTGGAAAACGATGGAAAAGCCAATGGAACTATCAAATTAAATATCTATGCTTTAAAGTCGTTTTATAGCAGTTTGGATATACAGGTCCCTAATTTTAAAACTCCCCGAGGTGATATATCTCTGGAAAAAAACTATGGTAAACTGATATCACAGTTTGAACTTCAAACTCTAATAAATATTGCTGCTTCTCGTGAGAGAGCATTAATCTATATCATGGCCCTTTCAGGGATGGCCCAGGCAGAAGCCCGTAGATTAACCATAAGACAATTTATGGATGCAGTGGGGGAAGTTATAGATAAAGAAATTAATTCTATGGAAGAATTATTTGCAGAAGAAAAAAAATTGGAAGAACATATATTAACCATACACCTGGTACGTAAAAAGGTAAATTATCGCTATATCACATTTATTCCTCCGGAAGCAACCATGCAGGTAATTTCTTACCTTAAAGAGAGAATGTATGGTAGAAACCAAAATATAAGAATTAAAGATTATGAATCTCCCATATTTGTCAAAATAAACGGAGAACCTATTGATAGGGATTGCATAGTAACTAATTTTAGAAGGGTTGGTTTAGAAGCAGGTTTTAAAAAGAAAAAAGGTGCTTATAGTTTCTGGAGGGCACATGGTCTGCGTAAATATTTCATATCTACTATTATGAATAAGATGGGGGATAAGGTCCTGGCCGATTTTTTGGCAGGTCATAAGATCTCTGATGTGGACCGGGCTTACTGGTACATGGATCCTGAGGATTTGAAGAAAAGATACATAAAGGCCTTAAAGTACCTTTCAATCGATGGTACCAAAGTCCTATCTGACGATATCAAAAAATTAAAGTATTTACAAAAAGTTCAAGATAAAATGAAACAAGATATGATAAAAACACAGAAACTATTCGAAGTGCTGAAAGAAAATCCTGAATTAATGGAAATTATTAATCAAGTTGAAAAATAATAGCAGAAAATAGATTCTAACAACTAAGAATTATATCAATAGACCCTCTAATCTCATTAGCAGAGCTAATGAATAACATAACGTAAAACATGACGATATTTTATCTGTTCTTAAACCATCAGGCCCATTACTAAGAATATTTTATTATTTCTTCATACTTTATTCTTTTAATCTATTTTTTTTTTAGTTCTATGATTTCCTCCCGTGCTAATTGCAGTAATTCAAATAATAAATCCCTTTGTCTTACAGCTTGTTCTGCTATCCTTCCAGCTTGCACTGCTAATCTCTGGCATTTGTAATAATTTTCCTTTAATTCCTCGATTGATACAGATTTTCCCTCTCCTTGTTTCTCCAGTTGTCTAAAATATTCCATAAGTTCTTTATCATCCATATCTGCTATTGATTTTATGTTATCATCCTCCTTTTTTAACCATAATTTCATTTATATAAATATCATGGTTTACCTCTTTATCACACCCGAAATTATAATCCCTTAAAAAACTCCAATAATACCCCTTCTTCTGACAACCATAACAATAATACCCCTTTTCATGGACCATAAAAGAAGGATTCTTATCATCATGTTCGGGAAAGGGGCAGTGGTACATTACATATTTCTTATCAGGGTACTCTCTTTCTGGCCTGCCCAGAATTGATCTGAAAAAGGCCCGGTGGTCTATCCACTGGCTTGATTTTTTATTCTTCCAGGCAAAAACAGGCCTTTTATTCAAGTTAGAATTATTTACCTGGGAATTATGTGATTCCACCAGATCTATTTTCTGCATATGCTTATTAAAATCAGAGCTATGATCTTCTCTTCGGAATTTTTTAACCCGGGGATCTAATGATTTGCGGATTATATCTTCATAGCTATCGTTGATGGTGAAGGGGACTACACTAAAACCAGTTAGTTGGTGTTTGCTGTAGGGTATTCTTGATAATCGGGCCATGGCATCTTTATTTACTGATAAATCCATGGTTTGGTACCCATAGCTATC
Organism: Methanobacterium alkalithermotolerans; assembly: GCF_018141185.1. Lineage (NCBI taxonomy): Archaea > Methanobacteriati > Methanobacteriota > Methanobacteria > Methanobacteriales > Methanobacteriaceae > Methanobacterium > Methanobacterium alkalithermotolerans. The sequence goes on from NZ_CP058560.1 coordinate 2,121,469, forward strand.
TTTTATGTGCTCTGCAAACCAGGAAATGGCCAAGTTAATATTCTTGAAGCTGGATGCTCTAAAAAAGGTATAGGCATGACAACCTTTCCCACCACTGAAAAATAGGGCCGGGTAGCTACCAAAAGTTTCTTTAAACTTCACGGCAAAATCCTTTGCTTCGTCAATTGCCGGCTTGGCTATTTTCCCGACCTGGATCTTAAATCTCAGTTTTTCCATGAAGTCATGCTGCAGCTCTTTCTGGTACTCGGCTCCATGGGATCTTAAGGAACTTAGCTTTTCTTTTAGTTTTCGGGCCTCAGGGTGGCTCACATCAAAGTCGAAAAAGGCCCGGTCCAACACCATATTCTCTGGATTTTTTGCCTTTAAATTGGATAGCCCTCCATGGTCATAGACATGGATAAAGCAGGGGTGGTAGCCGTTATTTACATTTACATAAAAATGAATATTTTTTGGGGATTTTAGGGTATACTGGATCCTGAAGTGCTTATGGTTAAACTCAGATGGCCTTCTAAAGTGCCGGTAGAAAGAATCACCATAAAATGACCGGTAAAAAGATTGGAGACCCCTCATCTTCTCCCACCCCTGGAAAAAATAATATCATCCAATCTTTTCAATTCATAGGATACCTTATCTGAAATTCTAATATCCTCGGCTGAGGTCGCATGGATATATCCTTCAGCTATAAGGCTCTCCACAATTAGTTCCGTCTGGGCCGGGACGATATCACCCATGCTTTTTTTAAGGGTGTTTATCAATATTTCCAGGGTAAATCCATTTCCTGGCTTATCATATTCATCTCCAACTTTTAAGAGGTGGATTAAAACAAATCTTTTAAATCCAGGTAGTAAGAGTGTCCATTTTAGTCTCGGGGCTGGATTTTTGCGCAAAATCCTATTATTTGACAGATTATCAAATAAAGTCTTCTGGGGTGTCATGCGAGCCACCCCTTTTTATCCATGTCCTCCAGGGCCAGGATAATCTCTTCTTTAGAAAAATCAGATCGGAGCTCTTCTACCAGGGACCTTGTGGTGAATTTCCTTAAACTGGCCAGTTCACTGATTATGGCCTTTTCAACCAGGGTCAGGTTCCGGTAATCAATTTCTGCACTAAAATTTTGTTCCACTATTTTATCCATTTCTGGATTACTCTTTTTACTCTTTATCAATAGAGAGTCTTTTTGATCCTGTTTTTTGGTTTCAGTGGTCTTATTTTTGCAAAGTTCAAATTCCTCAGAGGATATAGAGGTGGGTTTGTACACCACTTTGTTGTGCACCCGGGGGTCGTATTCAGGTAGGTATAATATTTCGCCTATCTGGTGGGAGGAATTTGGAATTTGTGTTTTTATAAATTTTTCTTCCCTTTCTTTTATATTAAGCCAATCTATATTTCTAATAGATAAAAGGAGGCTTTTATATTCCCTGGCCCCGGTTTTTATGTACACATTGACTTTCCCTTTTATGCCTTCCGCAATTTTGGTATCATGATCATGGTAGATGTAGCCGTTATCCTCAAAAAATTTCAGTATCCGATAGGCATACTTGTTGGATTTTTTCAATTTTTTTTGCAGGGACTTGGTGGTCACATACCCATTATCCTCAATGAGTTGGTAGGTAACAGGTAGTGCCTCTAGTAACCGTTTATCAAATCCAGTTAGTGTTGCTTCCAGGATAGGGCCGCCCAGTATTATGGAATGGGCCAGGTCTATCCAGGAGGCCACTAATACTGGTTTTTCATTTAATTTGGCTCGGCAGCGCTGGTACTGAAAAAGCAAAGCACTCTCTTTTATAAGCTGCATCAACTTCTTGGAGTCCCTCCGGGCCCGGGGATTGTTGGTAGGGAAAATATCCAACAACTCTGACTCAAAAGGTATCAGCACTATGTACTCTTTTAGTAACTGGAAAGCGTCCTTCAGGTTTTTATATTTGTAATCAAAATTCATCTCACCCTTTATTTCCTGGAGAGTTTTTTCTGTGGTTTTAAAATTCTCTTCCAGGATCCTCTTAGTCTGCTCCTCACTATCATCCACAGGTATGATGAAATTTCTACTGGCAAATTCAGGATCCAACTCTATAGCGGTGGTGGTGGTAACCAGGGTCTTAACCGGTATAACAGTCTTTTGAACTTCAAACTGGCCTGTTTTAGGGTTTTTAATGGTGGTCTCTGCAACAAATCCCCCGTCATCAGCTGACATTAACCGGGTCTGTTTGTTGTTGAACTCTTCTTCCAGGGTCTCCTGGATGTATATGATGTCCACCTGGTCCAGGTCATCAGCATACTTAAGGGCCGTATCAGAGAGACTACCCACCTTTTTAATCCTGTGCAGGCCAGTTACCACATTGGCCGTATTGGTCTTACCAATGGAAGATTCCCCTTTAAGGGTATTGATAGTTGAAAGCCCCAAACGGGCCCCGATACAGTTAAAATTTAAAGTATGCTTGGATTCCACCTCCCCAATAATAAAACCCTTATTGGGGGGCCTCTCATACAATGCTTCATCAATATAGCTCAACAGATCGGGCCGGCTTAATATCTCAATTAGCTCATTTCTTCTTTCTTCTGAAAGTTCTTCTTTTGATCCTGGATCTTTTTGTGCATCTTCCTCCGGATTTTCCAGGGCAAAATCAGTTTCATTATTAAGTAAACCCCTGTTATTTTCTATGAATATTCCTGCTTCATTTAAGAATTCTCTTATTTTTTCCCGGGGGATGCCGGTGTGGTTATTTAAATATTTTACCAGGGCCTTGTCACGGTTTTTACTTTCAATATCTGGACTGCTTCTGCTGGAGACTTTTCTATGGAATTTTAGTGGTTTATGGCCGTCTATCTCAACCCACTGAAGTAGGTAGGACTTTCCGGATATTTCAATGCTTAAATAGTATTCCAGGCCATTAATATCCATGAAAAATAAACTGCACCCTCCAGGGAGTAATTTTACTACCTTTTTCCTAAATTCCGGTATTTTAGTTTCTAATTTTTCTGGTAGCACCGCCATTAAATTATTACTTTCCAATAAGTTTTTATTCTCCAATGGCCAATCATTAGATAAGGCTGGTCTCCCCAACCCCTTCTCTATTTTTTCTTCAGTCATCTAATCCCTCTATTATCATTCTGGGCCAATGTTCTCCCTCCTTTTTTTAAGATGAAATAGGGCCAACTTACCCTATTTAAAATCTCTATTTCTAATTTTATTTTGATTTAGATCCGTATGATCTAGATTCAGCTCATTTTTTATTGCATTTCGGATAAAATGGCTTAAACTGGCCACTTCTCCATCTTCAATCTTTTTTGAAATTTCTAGTAGATCTTCCAGTTCAATGGAGACACTTTTTGTTACATACAATTCCATCACCACAATTAATACATTTAATGTAATTAATTATTAACTATCCTTATTTATAATACTTATACTTAATCCAGTATGATTAATATGTGGAATAGCATCATTTTTTATCTTCATTATATTTTGATATGACGAAGATAACCTCAGATGGCCTATCTACTAAAATCCATTAAAACAGGTTTTTTGATAAAAAAAGGAAAATATGGCCATAACGATGCAGGCTAAAAACAGATCCCAGATTGAACAATATATTGAAAAATTAATATTTTTTAGAAATAATGATAATTTAGCTTTTAAAAACTAAATTGAAAAATTCATCATACTCTTTTTCATGAAGGCTGCTGGCCACTACCTGGCAGATTTAGTAATATTTTTATACTAAATTAATATTAATTATTCTATAAGTAATAACTAAATTAAAAATAATTCAATATGGTGTTACCATGGACAAGATAAGTAAAAAGGAAATAAAAGAAGGATTAAAAGCATGGGAAAGACTTTTAGATTGGGCTACTTATGATGTGCCTTTGGTTGATGAGGATGAAGAAGAATAACCTTTTTATAAATTAACATTATTTATCATATTTTAGCCGCTGAAATCTAATTTAAGGCAGTTTTATTAGATAATATTTACTATATTTTACCTATGAAACTTTACTCGGAGCATAATAGTTAATGACCAGCCAAATATTTTACTTTTTATTTAAACTTATCAATGCGATATATAACTTTTATTTACAGATGAATTATTGTTTTTAGAGATTAATTTAGACCTTAGTTACTTTTTTTCATATAGAATCAATATTGTCCTTTGTTTTTACTATTCTAATATAAAAATAATATCTGTTAATGTTAATTATATAATATTTGGTAAATAATATATAATAGTATAACATATATTTGAGCATGTAGGGGTGATTCTATTGATTGATAGGAATCTTAAAATTTTAATATTATTAGTAGGGGTTTTTGGAGGATCTGTAGTCGCATGAGTATTTATTTTTCAGGATGATCCTTTTATGGAGTTATTTGACTTTAATTCAACTGTAAATCAGAGTGATGAAATGGAAAATAGTACCATTGACTCTAATAGTTCTTCAAATGTATCAAAAAATGGGGATTGTAGTTTTTTAACTGCGGATGAGTCTCAATTTAAGGAAGGGGAAGTCAGGTACTGTAAAGGCATTAAATATAGTTATTATGGCCAGCACGGATGGGTAACTGATGCTGAAATGAAAAGAATGCAAAGGGAAATGGAATGGGAGTTTCAAGAATCTGAAAAGGAAGGATATTGGTATTATGATCCTGAAACAGGGGGTTACTGCTTCCAGCGCTATGATAATGCACCTACTAGTACTTAGGTTTAATTTAATATTTTAGCTATAAAATAATGCGATGGAGGTAAAAAATGAGTAAAAATTTATTTATTTTATGTTTATTGATTATTGGGGGTGTGGTTGCAGTTTCAGGGTGTAACTCTGAGTATAGTTTGACCTATGAGGAGTTACTGGAAGAATATGGATCTCCTCCATCCGGAGAAAATTTAGCTGAATGGAACAGGGAAAGGGCCAAGGATGATTATTATGTATTTTTACAAAATTTTACTCTTTTAAAAGAAATGACAGTTGAAACTGCTAAAGAAAGAGTATCACCTTCATCAGATGACTCTGAAATGGACTATACTATTTTAGATTATGGCGAAAAGGATATAGAAGGAGTAACTGTTTATTATGGGCAGTGGACCACTCCTAGTAATAGAATTGAAGGAGAGGTGCTTTTTGAGATTAATAGCAGATGGTACAGTATTTTATGGTATGATCTTATAGGAAATCCTAATAAAGAGGCCATAGATGCTAAAATATCTCAAATTATATCTAAAGCAAAGAGGGTGAGTACTTAACTTATAGCCTAATAATCTACCACCAATCACTATTTTTATTTTAGAAATTATTTTTTCATTAGAATTAAAAATTTTATTTTATTTTAATTTTTTATTCTTTTATTATTAATATGATAAAATAAGCTAAAATCAAACTTTAAAGAAATAAGGGGGAAGCTAATTTTTTCCCATAGAAAGTACTGATTAGATTTTTTTAAAATGCAAGGATTATTAATTATCTTGATATTATTTGAAGCATAATTAAATCTATTTATGTTACCATTTGCACCACTTTGATAAATAATAATGCAAATAAATCTAAATTTAATTATAAATAATTATTTAATATTAATCACCATTGTACCCATTCTAATTACTCAAAATCTTTTGATAATATTTTAAATTTTATTTTTTTCTAAACTAAGGATAATTATATGATTAAATTTTAAATTTTTATAAATAAAAATGGAATAAATAAAATTATTTTTAATTCTTTTTCTTTTTATAATAAAAGTGATAATATTAATGATTTTTCTAATTTAAATGTTGATAATAATTATAATAATAAATAAAATAATTTAGTTTCTTATTTTAATTTTAAATATATTATTAATGGTTTTATTTTTATTTTTAATTATTTTAATTTTCGTTTTTGTGGCGGCTGCTTCTAGTTTTGCGTTAATATTACCGGAAATTTCGCCTGGTTCGTTTTTTGAGCTTTCAGCGGTGGAACTTCTATTAATACAACTACTAATACTTCTGCTGCTGTTACTACGTTGTAGTAAAAGGAGCAGTAATAGTATTTTTGATATTAAAATTTCGACTGCCAAAAGATCAAAAAACGTGTTGGGGCGAAATTTCCGTTATAATAAAAAACCAACATGAAGGGGGTGTAGGAGTAAAATAACCTTTAAATCCAATAAGGACCCTTATAGCCGAATTTGATCAATTTTTCTACTTTTATGCATAACTATTTATTATATAATAATACTTAAGTAATACTAATTCAGTAGGGGGTGTTACAATCTGACCTAAAAAGTAGTACTAATTGAACCACTTATTTCTCCTGCAACAAGGCAAAAGACCATTGCCCTGGAGGATAAAAAAAGGCCATCCCTGGATTTTCCTCTATTTGTATTAATTGGCCTTTTTTTAGATCTCCAGAGAGTAAGCCCTGGGAGAATATTTCTGAAAATGGCCGCAAATGGCCATAGACGTAAAGATAACAAATTTATTTTAATTTCAAATAATTCATGGGGGTGTATTTTATTGGATTTAGATGTTGAAAATAGACAGAGTTTGAATATTAAGCACGAATATGAGTTAATTAATCTTTTCCGGGACCAGAACTTTGAAGCGGCCCGTCTACCTGGTGCAGTCTCTCGGGCCCCGGATCTAATAGCAGGTGATGGTGATACGGTGTTCATTTTAAGGGTGAAGGCCACCGGGGGAGAACGAATCGAACTATATAAAAAGCACGTATGGGACCTGAAAAGGTTTTCTGTGAAGTTAAAGGCCAAACCATTACTGGCCCTGAAATACGAGGGCCACTCTCCCTGGATATTTGCTCATTTAAGTGTCTTGGAAGATGATGGTGGCCGGTTTGCTATAGGCCTGGAAGAAGCCCGTTTAAAGGGGTTTAAGATGAATGAATTAATTTCTAATGAATTACAGCAGAGGTTGGTATGAATAAAGATGAGATTAAGGATGTTTTGATAAGAAACATCAGGGAAGGGAAAAACAGTCTGTTGTGGCAGCAGCACACCGCCCAGTACATCGAGGCCATTGAGGAAAAGTACGAGGTGGTTTACATCAATGAGCCGGACCCCATAAAGGCCAAGATGGTGGAGATTATCACTGCCATTTCCCATGAGAAAGAGACCACCTTGTCCCGTAAGACTGTCCCTGAACTTAAAAAAATCCTGGCGAGTAAGACCGCCCGAAAAAAGGTGGTGATTATTTTTAACCATTTTGAGCGCATAACTGCCAGTGTGGCCCGGGCCTGGCTAAGCATATCTGAATTTGAAAGAGTGATATTGGTGGGGTCCCTTTTTGGCCGCTTCAAGAAAGGTGCCTATGGTTTGTACAAGGTCTTTGAGGTGGTGAATGAAGATGACATGGAGGAGAGCTTTGATGAGGTGGACATCAGCATCTTTGTTTTTGGCGGGATCAGTGTATTGATTTTTTTGGCTTTTTTGAGGGTAAGCCTGCAATTTGCTTTTGAAGTTACAGGTGCTTTTTGGTTGGCTGTTATAGTATTTAGAACCTTTATTTTTGTAGCAAGATAGAAAGGGGTGTGATAAAATCGAAGTTGATGGAAAATTAATTTTTGACAAGGATAAAGAAGAGCTGGTCTTTATCCTGGATGAACCTATTTATTGTGAGGCCCTGGATAACTATTTAATAATGTTGGGCTTTCTGGACCTGGAAATGGCCCGATGCATGTTCTGTGAAAGGATTATAGATATGGCCCTGGATGGTGAGGTTGTATATACCAGCATGGACCTCCCTCTGGATATGGATGTGGAAGATGATGTATCCATGGTGGTGTATGTATGAGGTTCTGGACCCACATACCCACCAGTCTATTACTCTACCTGGTCCTGATCTGGCTATTAAACTTACCAGTGACCATTCCTGGAATGGTAATTACCGGTCTGATATCGGTGGTGCCGGATATCATTGACAAGGTTACAGGTAAGCACCGTGGTTTTGGCCATTCATTTATTTTTTTGGCACCGGCCATACTGGCCTTCATGATAAACATATCCCTGGGATTGAGCATCGTATCAGCCTTCATTACTCATGTGGCCCTGGATTGTGCTACCAAGAAGGGTGTTCCTTTATTTTATCCATTTTCTGAGACCCGGCTTTTATACCCTAAAAAGGAGAAGTCCAGGATAACCACCGGATCCAGCCGGGAAGTGGCCCTGGCAATGCTGATTATATTTTGTTTGGTGCCGTTGGCATATGGCCTGACGGTGGGTATGCCGGATCTGGATGAGATCTGGGCCCAGGATGAAGAATTAGAAAATAAAACTGAAAATAACTCGGCTAAAGAATATATAAAAAGGGATTATAGGAGGTATTATAGTCCTGAGAGTGAGGATAAAAAGGTGGAGGTGATAGTTAAGGTGGTTGAAGTTAAAGGGAATGATAATTATAGTAAAGATTCAGATTATTACAGGTTAAGAAATGGGCAGAATAAAACTGAGAATTATTCTGCCCAATTATGATTTCTTTTATTGTGAATTATTCTTCTAAAACATATTCCTCTCCTTCCAAATTATTTTTTTTAACGGTTTTGTAGAAACCCTTTTTTTTTAGTTGATTTGTGTTGTTCTGTAGATGTTGTATATTGTGTTTTTGAGTTTGGTTTCTTTGTTTGATAGTTGTGTGCTTCTGCTGTGGTTTGTGCCGTTGAATTTTCTTTTTATTGTTGAAAATATGCTTTCTATATTGTTTCTTTTTGTGTATATTTTGTGTCGGAATATTGTTGGGCTTTTTAGTCTGTATTGTCCTTTTTTTGCTCTTTTTTTTGAGAGGTATTTGGTCAAATGCTTTTGAGTTCTTCATTTATGCATTTTCTTATTGGTTCTGTGTCATATGCTTTGTCGGCTACTATGTAATCTGGTTTATACTTTTTGATTTGTCTTAATGCGGGTTTTGCAAATTGTGTGTCGTATTTTGGTCCACGTGATGTTTGATAATATAAAATAAGGCGTGTTTTTACGTCTATTGTTAAATGGTTTTTTATGTAGCTTTTTCTTTCCTTTTGCCGTATTTTTGCATAATATTTGTCTGCATAATCATTCGTAAAACCAGAGCCGTCTAATGCTATTATATCTGCTTTAATATCGTTTAATGTTAATATTAATTGGTTAATTTCTCTAATTTGTTTTGAAGGTAGTCTTTTAAAAAATTTTTGGATCGTTGTAAAGTGTGGAACCTTTTTTATTCTTAAATATTTCTTAATTATGTCTGATACATCAATAAAATCAATTATTTCACGATATGTTGATTTTGTGTAAATTTTGATTGCTAATATCGTGAATAAAGCATGTTGTGAATATAAATGGTTTGAAAAAGCATTAGAATACTTATTTATCGCTATTTTAACATAATAATACGTTCTTTCGATGAATTTCACCAGTTTATTTTCTTTTAATTCACTATTCTTGTTTAAAACACTTTTTAAACGTTGAATATTAGAATTTTTAAAACTAAAATCCAAAAGATTTAACTGCTTTGAAACTCCACTATAAACAGGGGAATAATAGATTTCGCTAATCATAATAGTATTATTCCCCTTTCTCATTATAAATACTTTAGCAACCTGTTTTAAAAATATGTAGCTGTAATTTCAAGTTAAAACAGGAAAAACGAAACTTAAAACTAAAAAATTTTTTTTACAAAAAAATCTACAAAAAACCTCAACTTCAAATAAAAAAAAATAAGGGTTTCTACAAAGCCATAATTTTAAAGAAAAATCACAAAAAGAACGCATCATAATGCTTTAAAATTTATTAATAACCTTAAACTTTATGGGGCTCATCATAGTTATTCGAAAAATTTCAGATAAAAAAACCGAAGGATTTATTATAAAACTACCTAAAAATTCATTTAATCTGATTATTTCGCTTTAAACTTTTATTAATCCCCTTAAATGATTAAAAAATGATAAAATTAATCAATTAACTTAAATATGTCCGTAAAATCTTTTTGAATAAATAAAATAAAAGGTTCTAAAGATGCTATGAGAAACTTGAAATTATGGAAAAAAAGATATAATATGCTTAAAAATACGAAAAAATGATACTGATTACTTGGATTTTGATTGGTTTTCAAGCATAATTATTACTTATTAATATTTGTGATATTCATCACATAATATTTTTTTTTGTATTAATGATAGTGAACATAATTAATAAATGAAAATATAATATATTTTTTTCGAAAAATAATAATATTTTCAAATAATAAAAATGGAGGAGATCAAATTGGAAAAGAAAGTATTTGCAGTATTATTAATAATTTGTTTAGTACTGCATTTAAAATTAAGTGATATGGCACTATATGCCCCTAATGTCACTGAAAACTTTAAGGGGGTGAATTATGATGGACATAAAAAAAATTTTAATTTTAATGACTATATTAGCATGTTTAACTCTGTCTATTAGTAGTGTTTCGGCATCTAATTTGACTTTTAATGAAACTGGATTAGCTTCTCAAGGTGTTAAAAACTATACTGAAGCTAATAATAATAAGTTACCGAATCATGTGGTTGTCTCAGATAAAAATAGTACCATGCCTTCTTTTTTACGTACACTTACTACTACCACAGTACAACTCAATTCTGGTGTAACTACGCCAGTAAATATTACTAATGTAAATAATCCTACTGGACCTTCTGGAACTGCAACAGGCATAGTATATAAATCAGAGTATGTACAAATTGCAAATAATATAAATACCTTTATAAATAATAATGGTGCAGCTCCTAATTTTGCATCTAGTAGTAGAGGCAACATACGTTATGAATCACTAGTCTACATGTATTCAAGGATAGTAAACTGGTATTATGTAAATGGAGAATTACCCACTTATGTAACCGTAGTTCATTGTAGCGGGGTAAATTCCAATGGGGTAGTAATAGATAATGTACCTCCAAGTGTAACCAATAGCCTAGCTCCAGGTACCTACAACACCTTAAAAAATGTGACTTTAACTGCCAATGATAACCATGATCCTAACCCTAAGGTTTATTATAGTTTGGATAATGGTGCTACATGGAGTAATCAAATTAAAACAGTTACATTAAACCTTAATGTTGGAGTAACAAACTTAAAGTATTATGGGCGAGATGCAGCAGGCAATCAAGGCACCACTCAAACAGCAACTTATACTATCAACACTAATTCAACAGCACCAACAAGCTTCACCATAGATGAAATAAAAAATGCAGCAAGTTCTGTGAAATACTATGTCGAAGACATTAAACAGTTGCCTTCCAATGTAACGATTTCTGGAATTACAGTAAGTATGGCGGAATTCCTAAAACTCCAGTCAATAGCATTATTAAATATTAACAGTACTTCTAACTCATCTATCGTATTAAGTAATGTCATAGATGCTACAAATTCTACAGAAAATCTTCAAACTGGTAAATTAAATCAAACAGAGTATCTTCAGATTGCTAATACTGTTAAAACTTTTATTGACTCCAACGGCCAAGCACCAAATTTTGCCTCTAGTACTAAAGGAAACATAGGCTTTGAATCACTAGTCTACACATTTGCACAAATTTTAAACTCCTATCAAGTCGGCAATGTTTTACCTAATTTCATCACAATCAGACCATGGACAACTGTTACAAATAATAACACAGTTTTCATAAGGATGGAACAGATTAGAAAAGCAGCAGATACGGTGCAATCATATGTGGAAACCAGCCATAAATTACCAGACCATGTAACTATCTCTGAATCTACAGTTAGCATGCCTCAATTCTTAAATTTACAACTAAAATCTTTAATAAATGCTGATGCTTATTTATATCAGTCAATTATTTTAGAAAATTACACTACAGCTCCGAATCCATATGAAAGCATAACTGGCGGCAATCTAAATTATGTAGATTATATGAGTGCAGCAAATGATATAATTGCATTTATGGATAGTAATGGCCATGCACCAAACTATAAAGATACTGTAAGGGGATATATACGTTTTGAATCTTTAGTTTATATGTATGCGGAGATAATAAACTCTGTTTATAGGAATAATGGATTTCCACAGCATATACCATTAAGGCCTTGGTCAACTGTTACGAATAATAATACGGTATTCATAACTATGGATCAGATAAATGCAGCAGTTTGGGGTGTACAGAATTATGTAGAGACTTATAATGCGCTTCCTAGTAGTGTAACTATTTCTGGAAGGCAGATAAGTATGCCGCAATTTTTGAATTTAGAAATTAAATCACTAAAAAATATTCAAGCAGGCCTATATCAATCTATTATTCTACAAAATTACAATACTGCACCTAACCCTTCAGAAACATTAACTAGTGGTAAAATTAACTATGAGAATTATCTTAATTCGGTAGATACTGTCATCTCATTTATGAATGATAATGGTCGGGCGCCTAATTTCACTTGGACATCTCAAGGAAATATGCGTTATGAATCCTTAGTTCATATGTACGCTCAAATCCTGAATTATTATAATGTAAACAAAGATCTTCCACAATATGTTACAGTTAACCCTTGGACAGTGGTATCCAATCCAAATACGGTATCTTATAATACTGGACAAATAATTAGTGCAGCAGAAACTGTTAAATCATATGTGGAAACTAATAATGCACTTCCAAGTAGTGTGAATATTTCTGGAACACCAGTGAGCATGCCACAATTTTTAAAACTCTTAACTACAACTCTGCATAATATAAATGGTACATATGCTGGTCAAATAGTCTTAGGAAGTTATAATCCACCTACAAGTACTTCAGAAACTATCACTGGAGGAACTCTCAACAAAACCCAATATCTGGATCTTGCAAGGAGTGTTGAATTTTTCATGTATGGTAATTTAAGAGCTCCTAATTTCCAAAACTCTAGCCTAGGAAATATAAGATACCAATCATTAATCTATATGTACAGCCAAATACTAAGCTCATATAAAGCAAATAACTACAATTTACCTGATTTTATTACAGTAAGACCGTGGTCGGTTGTTTCAAATTCAAATACTAAGTTTATAACAACAGATCAAATAAAAAACGCCTCAGAAACTGTTAAATCATATATTGAGACTAATCACGCACTACCAAGCAGTGTCACAATATCTAACACTCAAGTAACTATGCCTCAGTTCTTAAAACTTTTAACAACATCAATATCAAATATTAATGGCCAATTAAATGCTACTATTGTCCTGCAAAATTATAATTCAGCTCCTAATCCTTCTGGAACTATAACTGGCGGAATCCTTAACAGTACAAATTATTTAAACATTGCCAACAATATAATCTCTTTTATGGACTCCAATGGACACGCACCAAACTTCGCATACAGTAGCCTTGGAAATATACGCTATGAATCCTTAATTTACAAGTACTCTTTAATCATGGGCTATTATTCTAATAAAACAGAATTGCCCCAGAATATTACTGTAACACCATGGTCAGTTGTTTCAAATCAAAGCACAGTATTCTTTACTAATGATCAGGTAGAAAGTGCTGCTAAAACAGTACAATCCTATGTAGAAACCAATCATCAGTTACCAACTAATGTGATAATTAATGGAACTACTGTTACCATGCCCCAATTCCTACAACTTGCAACTACTGCACTATTAAACATAGATCGCTCATTATACAGTTCAATTGCACTTAAAAGTTACAATACTGCTACCAACCAATCAGAAACCATAAATAATAGTGAGGATATTACTTACACAGATTACATAGAATTTGCAAATGATATAAATACATATATGCGTATTAATGGAAAAGCTCCTGACTTTATAACTACTAAACTCGGGACAATGCGCTATGAATCACTTGTATACATGTACAGTCAAATTTTAAGCTCCTATAATGCAACAAGTACCCTAGCAGAATTCATAACAGTAAATCCATGGTCAACTGTTTCTAATTCAAGCACTATATTTATAACAACAGACCAGATAAAAAACGCATCACAAACAGTAAAATCATATATCGATACAAATCACACACTACCAAGCAGTGTAAACATATCTGGAAATGATATAACCATGCCTCAATTCCTTAAACTAGCTGCTAAATCAATCATAAATATTGAAAATTATTTGAACATTTCTATAATATTAGACAATGTAGGAGAACCAACAACTTCCATAGAAAATATAACTGTTGGAACAATAACGAGTTATGAATTTGTAGACATTGCAAATAAAATAACATCATTTATGAATTCTAATGGCACAGCACCCAGTAACATTACTGATATAAGCTTAGGAAGCAATATAGGCTATGAATCATTGGTTTACATGTTTTCTAAAATAATGATGTCATATAATGCTACTGAACACGCTTGGGGGAGTATTTCAGTTTCTCCATGGGTAGCATTGTCTAATCCTGATGGGACTTTTAATTTCAGATCTCAAAAAATGTTTAATTCAATACAGGATGCTATAGATGATGATGATACTATAAGTGGTGATACTATATGGCTTAGAAAAGACATATATTCAGAAAATGTTTTAATTAACAAAAAAATCATCATAAGACCAATTTATGGAGTTGATGTATCAATATATGCCTTAAATTCTACTCTTCCCATATTTACCATAAACATCGGTGGAAATGGCACAACTATACAAGATCTCATTATAAATGGATCTATGGGGAATGTTGGTATTTATATCAACAATTCAATTGAAAACCAAATTCTCGGAAATAATATAACAAACACCAGTGATGGTATATACCTGTACAACACTACCAAGAACTTGATTTCTGGAAATAATATAAATAATAACAGTGGAAATGGTTTACTCATCAACACAGGATCTGATAATGAAATATCAAGTAATATAATTACTTCAAATGGTTTTGCAGGGATTAGCATCCAGAACTCTGATAAAAACAAGATTTACAGTAATATTCTCACTAATAATCAAGATGGAATTTATTTAAATAACTCCTCAACAGAGATTCACTTAAACCAGATTGCTGGAAACATCAGATACGGACTCTACAACCAAGGTAATGGCACTATAAATGCAACCAATAACTGGTGGGGTACCAATAACCCAATTGTATCCTCAGCAAGTCCTAGTGACATTAATATAGATGGCGGCACAGTAACATATAATCCATGGCTAGTACTCACCATAAACAGTTCAACCGATCGTTCAGACCGCAACGGCTCCAACTACAATTACATAATAACTGCCGATTTAACCCACAACAACCAAGGAAATGATACCTCTTCAAAAGGTAATATTCCTGATAATATACCTGTTAACTTCAACTCGACTATAGGAACTATTAACAGCTCAGATTCTACCAAGAAGGGCAAATCAGAGATTAAACTTACAAGTACCCAAGCAGGCACAGCTAATGTTTCAGTGACATTAGACAACCAGACAGTATCCAAATTAGTCAATATAACCAGTGTAAATGTGCTAGGAGTGTATAATACTAGGACTCAAGAAAGCTTTATCAGTATACGGGATGCAATAGATGATGCCGATACACGAGATGGTGATTCCCTAACTATATCTGAAGGCATATATACCGAAAACGTTGTTGTTAACAAAAAACTTACAATAAAGGCAGCTGCGGGAGCAAAAGTAACAGTTAAAGCAAAAGACGATGATAAAAGTGTCTTTGTCATAGGTAATGGGGGGAGCGGTTCAACTATACAAGGATTCAACATAATTAGTTCTAGTGATTCATATGGAATATCTTTAAGCCACTCGTATAACAACAATATCAGTAACAATAATGTATCAGACAGTAACAGAGGAATTTATTTATATAACTCTGGAAATAATACCATATCTGGAATTACCATAAAAGATAGCTACTACGGAATATTTATTTACAATTCAGCCAGTAACAATATATTTGGTAATATAATAAAAAACAATGAAAACGGTATTTATCTTAGAAACTCCAATTACAATATAGTTACAGGAAATACAATAGTTGATAATTTCTTTGGAAGCTATGTTTATCATTCTAACAACAACAATGTTACTGGAAATATTATTACTGGTAACTGGGCCGGAATTTATCTCTACGACACTAACAATAACTACGTAACTAATAACAATCTTACAGACAATGGGGCAGGAATCACCCATTATAACTCCATTGGCATAGTTATATCTGGAAATAACTTCAGTGACAACTGGATTACAGATATATCTGTAATAGACTCTGGTAAAGTGGTAATGGCCACTAGTTTCTACACATGTGGACCAGCAGCATTAGCCACAATCCTCAAAAATATGGGAATATACACTACAGAAATCGAACTCGCAGAATTAGCAGGTACGGATGAAACAGGAACTAGTTTGTTTGGATTGACGACAGCAGCACTAAATAAAGGTGTAACTGCAATAGGAGCAAGATTAACCACAGATCAACTTAAAAGCAATCATATGGTTGTTCTATCTATTAAGGGAGTCAATCACTTCGTAGTTATACAAAACATTACTGACACAACAGTTTATCTATTCGACCCTAACCTTGGAAACGTTGAGATGACGATGGACAAATTCAATGAACTCTACATTGGAATTGCACTGATAATTAATGAACAGGCACCAGCAAACGCTACATTATTAACTGACACTGAAATGGAAAATATCAAAGGATTTCGCTGGGAAAAGGTTGCAAATGAATATTGGATACCCGGATTCTATTATCCTACTTTGCAATGGGTAAATCGAATCATTTATTATCCCGTCATTAAATTTAGATGGGTTCCTGGCTATCGTCTCTTTGGTAGAATCCCTATACCTGGCCACTTTAAGCCTTATATAAAATTGGAAAAATTAATCATCCCTGTTCCAAAAATAGTATGGAAGTGGAAACCACCCGAAAAAAGGACATACTATACATACAAAAGAGTCCCTGATATACCAGTTTATTTTTCATATGTACCTAATTTAGATCGTACAAGCAAAAAAATAGCTTATGGTGGTGCAACGATATTCATGGGAGCGGTCGGTGTAGTATTCGGTCCAAACCCTGCTTATCGAATTGGTGGGGCAGGGATGATATATAGTGGTTTATATAATTACCAACAGCATTTAGACGAGGTAGGTTACGGAGATGATTGGCGCTATACAGACCCACTTTTTTATATATAACTTTTGTAGTTATATATAATGTCCATTTTTTTTTAAAAGTTAAAAAAGAAAATAGGAGGTATAAATTAGATGGTTAAAATTAATAATAAAATAAGATTTGTAGTTGGAATTGTTCTTGTAATTATGAGTATATACTTATTCCTATTACCTGGAACTTTTTTTATTAAATCTTTTATGTTTCTATTCTCAACGTATTTTCTTGTAGATAGTGTTTTAGAAAATAAATCTGCATTAATGTCCGTTTTTTGGGGTATATTAATACTATTAATGAGTATTATTTCATTAAGAATAGATAACTTACCCTTAATGTCGGTGGAGGTTATATTTGGGATTTTGTTAGGTTTATCATTTATAGTAACAGGGATAGGAGTAATTTCAGGCCATTTAAGTGGAAAGTGGGTAAAACTAAATTAAATAACTAAAAACTCACAATAACTTAGATAATAAATAATGGTTTATGCATGTTGAAATATAGATCTGAAACTCTTAAATTTCAGGATTTAAACTGATGCAATTTCATGGGGTTTTTTTAGATAAAAAGATTTAGATACCTCTATTTTGATAAAGTGTCCACTAACAAACTTTTTTTTAATATTTTTTTTAGTGGTTAATAAATTAAAGAGAGCCAAAAAAATGAAAAGTAGAGATTTTTTTATTCTATTTTTAGCGTTATTATTTGTTGGATTTTCAAATTACTCCTCTTCATGAAATCCAGGCCTACTGGTCTATTCTTTAACCATTATAGGGGTATTGATTTCTGGAACTAAGCTCTTTAATTACAACCGGATTATTTATTATGTAATTTTTTTATCCCTAATAATAGTTCAAAGTATAATATTGCTGGATGGCTATTTATTTAATCTAACCTACTTGCAAAATACTAAAGAATATGCAATTTTAGGTGGGGCAGTTACATCATATCTATTTGTAATTATATTGCTTTTTAAACCCAATATTTTCAGGTCTGATCTTACTTAAAATAAACAGCTAAGAGTACCTATATGATTTAATAGAGAATTTTTATCAAATTTTAATCCACTTCAAAGTGGAAGCCAATAATATTTTTTTATAGTAAGGATTGCGACGAAGAATATATCTCCAGTAAGAGATAATCCAGTTATAGAAGGCCATACAAAACTATGAAAGTTTACTGAAGGCTTTAAACCTTATACAATCTAATACTATTAATTGAAGGGAAAAAGGTAGGTAAGATATATGAGGCAAGGTATAGGAATAATAGTGGGTAGTTCAATTCTGATATTAGCTAATTTAATGTCTTTGGGAGATCCGACGTTTCCATACCGTATTATAATTATACTGGGACTTTTATTTAGTATTATATATGGGTTTTTTGAGTATAAGGAATATTACAATCAAATAGCGTATTCTCTCATTTTAGCTGTGTTTTTGATTATAATATGGACATTATATTTCATCCAACCATTTTCCCCAAAGGTGGATGAAATGATTTATCGTTTAGAAACATGGATTATCACATTAATGCTATTAGGACTATCTTTAGGTGTGTTTATATACTGGAGAAAAAAGTCAGAAACATCAAAATGATGATTTTTATGTTAATACTAGCACTATTAAAACTTTGAATGATTATTTAAGTAGAGTTATGAATATCAAAACTAAAAAAGAATTTTTTATTTTTAGAAAATAAAATGCAAAAGGGGGAAGTAAGTGAAATTAGGGCGATTACTAATAATTTTTGGGTTTTTAGGAATATTATTCTCTTTATTGAGTTTTTTTCTTTCCGGATCCCCGTCGTACTTATTTATTAGTTCATTTGGTGCATTTTTTATTTTAATAGGGATATTTGGGGATAGATACTATAATAAGAGTTTTTATCTAAGTTTTTTAGGTGTGGTTATCTTTCAAGGAGTAATATTAAGCTATATTTACTTTTTTAAACCAGTATACACAAATGAATCATTATTTTACTTCAATATTGTATTTTTTATAGTATATGCGGTTTTTTTTGTTTATATATTCACTCAAAGAAATGAATATTTCCAAAAAGAAATTTCAAGATAACCAATTTTCCTATTTTTTAAAGGATAAAAAGATTTATTTAAGAATGCACCGTTAAAACATCTGTCATAAGCCAAAATAACAATGATAGATGTGCTGGATATTATTTGCTAGATTATAGTTGGTTTAAAATTTTCTCTTTTGCTTTTTTAGCAAGTTCACAGTCTGGTTTTAATTCTAATACTTTATTTAAACATTTTAATGCTTCCTGATTATTTTTTAGTTTTTGGAAAATTTCAGATTTACCATACCATGCCTCAACGTCAAGGGGATCTAATTCCAGGATTTTATTGTAAGATTCTAATGCTTCTTGATTTTTTCCAAGTTCTCCCAGGACCATTCCTCTCAGGTACCATACATCAATGGCATTAGGGTCTAATTCTAAAGATTTATCATAGGATTTTATTGCTTCTTGTTGTTTTCCTAGTTTTCTGAGTAAATTACCTCTATTTGACCAGACGGTGGGATGTTCTGGATATAATTCCAGGCCCTTATCATATGCTTTTAGTGCATCGTCATATTTTCCTAATTTTTTTAATATATATCCTTTTTGAAACCATGCGTCAACATTGTCTGGTTCTAATTTTGATAATTTGTCATAAGCTTTTAATGCTTCCTGATATTCTCCGGCTTCTAATGCAAAATAGCCTTTATTAAACCATGTATCCACATTTTCAGGTTCCAGTTTTAAAGCTTTATCAAAAGATTCTAATGCTAACTTATATTCTCCCAGTTGTGATAGAGATATTGCTAAAGTATATTGTGCACCCGGATATTTTGGATCTAATTCTAGAACTTTTTTAAAAGAACCTATTGCCTTATTATATTCTCCCAGTTTTGACAGAGCAAATCCCCTCTCAAACCATAGATAAGCATCTTCAGGATACCATTCTAAAGCTTTATCAAAAGATTCTAATGCTTCTTGATATTTCTCAAGTGTCATTAAAACCCCGCATTTATTAAACCAGGCATCTTTATAATCCGGTTTTAATTCTAGGAATTTATCATATGATTTTAAAGCTTCCTGATACTCTCCAAGATTATAAAAAATAATTGCTTTACCAAACCACACTTTATGATAATCAGGATTTAACTCCAAAACTTTATCAAAAGCTTTTAATGCTTCCTGATACTCTCCAAGTTCTGATAAAGAAATAGCTCTACCAAACCAGGCTGTGGAATTATTTGAATCATTTTTTAAAATTTCATCATATATTTCCAGTGATTTTTGATAGTTACCTTGTTGAAAAAATTTGTTAGCTTTTTTAAAACGCTTTTTTTGGTTATATTTTTTAAGTAAGCCTATTTCAACACCCCCTGGAAAAAATATGGCGTCGCTGCTGCCGGATATTATTTGCTAGATTATAGTTGGTTTAAAATTTTCTCTTTAGCTTTTTTAGCAACTTCACAGTCTGGTTTTAATTCTAATGCTTTATTTAGACATTTTAATGCTTCTTGATCGTTATTTAGTTTTTGGAAAATTTCAGATTTACCATACCATGCATCTGCTTTAAGGGGCTCTAATTCCAGGGCTTTATTATAAGATTCTAATGCTTCTTGAGTTTTTCCGATTTGTCCTAGGACCATTCCTCTCATGTACCATCCATTGGTGTAATCAGGTTCTAATTCTAAGGTTTTGTCATAGGATTTTATTGCTTCTTCTAGTTTCCCAAGGTTTCTAAGTGGATTAGCTCGATTAAACCAGGATTTAGGTTCTTCTGAGTATAATTCCATACCTTTGTCATATGCTTTTAGTGCATCATCATATCTTTCTAATTCGTTTAATGTATATCCTTTTTCAAACCATCCATCAGAATTGTCTGGTTCTAATTCTAAAAACTTATCATAAGCTTCTAATGCTTCCTGATATTCTTCTGCATCTACTGCAGTATAGCCTTTGTTAAACCATACTTCCATATTTTCTGGTTCCAGTTTTAAAGCTTTGTCATAAGCTTCTAATGCTAAATTATACTCTCCAAGATAGGATAAAGATATAGCTTTATAGTATTCTGCATCAGGATATTTGGGATCTAATTCTAGAACTTTTTCAAACGCTTTTAATCCTTCCTTATATTCCTCAAGATTTGATAAAGAAACTCCCTTACCAAACCAGGCTGAGGAATCATTTGAATCATCTTTTAAAATTTCATCATATATTTCCAGTGCTTTTTGATATTTACCTTGATTAAAAAATTTATCAGCTTTTTTAATACGCTTTTTTTTATTATATTTTTTAAATAAGTCTATTTTCAGGCCTCCTAAAAAATGGACATTTCCTATATCATGTTCTTAAAATTAGGATTATAAAGTAGAATATCTCTATAATAAAATAAATATTTAAATAACCGCCAGTTTCCCGGCAGAGGTTATCTCCAGTTTTTCCTGATCAATAAAACCCATCTCCCGTAGTTCCCGGATGTGGTTATAGGTCATACCCCGGCTGATACCCATCTTTAGGGCCAGATCTTTTACCGAGGTTTCTCCTTCCATTAAGGTTTCCAGGAGTTGTTTTTTGGTTTTGGATATGCCGAAGTTGAGTATGGGTAGGTCAATTAGTTCATGGTCTTCCTGGGTGACGTATACTATTCTTTCTACTTCGTGGTGCCGGGCATAGCAGCCAAAAAGTGCTCCCAGGGCCTGTGTTTTTCTACCCCCACTTACATTCACCACTACCTTTTTACCGGCTGCTTTTTCTTCATCTATTGCCTCGGCGGTGTCCTGGGCAACCTGGACCACATTATATAAACTGGTTTCCTGGTATACTATTTCAATGAATTTTCCAAAAGTATCCTTTAACATCTGCTCCACATTATTTTTCTCTTCAGGAGGATTATCTTCTCTTAAAAGAACCAGTTTCTTAGGGGAAAACTGGGTGATGCAATACATGACCGGCTCAAGGGAATAAATAGTGGAAATCAAAGTTGTTTCGATAAATATCACTCATCCTATATAATTTTCCTAAATGCTTAATGGTAACTCATGGTTACTTATGTATATTATTATGTGGTAGCTAGTTTATATTTATATTTTACCCAAATAAGGGCTATAATAACCTACTAAAGTCTAAGTCTAATAATTTTAGCTGTATTAAACTTCAGTTACTATAATTATCTGCTATTTATGCTGAATTATCCTTAAATAACTTATAAGTTAATTAAAATAATAAATCGATTATTAAATTTTATATCTAAAATTAAAATAATTAGCAGATTTCGCCTATTACTTGTCACACGCTATCTCCACATTTAAATAAGATTTATTTACACTTATTATATTATAGGAGGTGGATTTATGCCGTACCTTATTTGTGAAGATTGTGATATGAGTTATGAGGTGGATAGTGGTGAGGATCCCTCCTTATATATCTGCAGCCAGTGTGATGGCCCTTTAATTTATGCTGAAAAATTAGGCGAATATGGCCCTGGCCCAGAAGCTTCTGAAATTACTAAAATCGGCAGCTCCACCTTCACCGAGAAGATGGTTTCTCGATATAATTTCATAATGTACATTGCAGCTGCAATATTCTTCCTTAGTGCTCTGGCCCTTTATTTTGGTTACTACTTTGCTATTTTACCCCTGGTGGCCTTTTCTGGTATAATAGTATCTATTTCCTCCCGCCGCAGGAGCTGGAAAAAGGGAGACAAAGGAGAAAAGATAGTGGCCTGGTGCCTGGATGAACTTCCCAGTTGCATTATTTTTAATGATGTTAATCTCCCCTCGGGCCGGGGCAACATCGACCATGTAATAGTTTCCCCTAACGGCCTTTTTGTCCTGGAAACTAAAAATTATAAAGGCCGCTTCGCAGTTAAAGGCGATGAATGGTTCTATAAAAAAGACAAACGCCTTATAAAATCAAAATCCAACCCTGGAAAACAGATTAAACGCAACGCACTCTCTTTAAAAAAATTTTTAAACCATTACATGGACATGGATAAGGTCTGGATTAATTCCCTAGTGGTCATGGTAAATGGCCGTGTGGATATAATAGATCCAACCCCACATTATAATATAATCCGGCCATCCCAGATAGAAAGGGCTGTTAAAATTGGTAGAAGTAAGTTAGATCTGGATACTATTTATTCATTATCCTGTCTATTGCAGGATTATTCTAGTGAAATGGTCTATCGGGCCGGTTATTGGCCAGAAGAATGGACCCAGTAAATTATATTAACCGTTTCTGGCCGTCATCTTTTTTAATTTTTTGCAGGTTTTCCTGGGTCTTTTTTATCCAGTTTAAGGTTCTCTGGGCATCCACTCGGGGACCATGGGTGGACATGTTATTTCGGGAATCATTTACTATTTCCAGGGCATGGTCCAGGGACTTTTTCACATCCTCTTGAAATATTAAAAAGTCCTTCAAGGAAAATACTACCAGTTCCTCATCATGGCTGAATACTCCATGCCTATAGAGTATTACTTCATCTTCTGGTTTTTTCAGTTTAAGGGACTTCGTCAAGACTATATCTCCCGGTCAATTTTCTTAAGTTTTTTAAAAAAAATATTATTTTATAAATTCAAATAAGGCTGTTTCATCTTTATTTTGCGGTAATCTCTTTCTTTTTCGAGCAGTCAGCACCGGCCCCTGGTACTGTACAATGGATGATTGTAGGGTGAATTCGTCCATGGAATCAATTAGGGAGTAGGCCCGGTTTAGGTCGTCACCTACTCTACTTAAAGCCTGTTTTTTATATTTAACTTGGCCTTTGGTGATTTTTCACTGTCTTTTGCTGCTTTTTCTAAATATTCTTTTACCTGGAGCAGGGTTTCTTCTAGTTCTTTTCTGGGAAAAACAATTATTTCCTCCTCAGGAGGGATTGATTCCCAGTTATAGGAGATTAGTTTTTGATCCTCAATTTTTATAATAGCGTAATCCATTTTTTATCACTATATTTCTGATTATGATATGGGCTAAAAGAGGTTTAGATAGAGAGCCAGGGATAAGTAATTTATAAATAAATTTAGTTTAGTCTGATACGTATGCTCCCAATACAAAAAAAATAATGGAGAGAATTAGATTAATTTACCTATTTCTTTAAAAAAAACTAGAAATTAGACATTATATTCTATGGAAACTTTATATAAAATGTTAAAATATTTAATAAATCATTATTCATATCCTAATTCTTCTAAGTATATGAACTCAATATCGTCTCTTTCATTTATTAAATTGATGAAATTTGGTTCATATCCTCTTGCAATTACTATGCCTTTACATATCAGTTGATAATTCTCTTTTAGTGATTTTAAGTAATTATCAATTTGATTATACGTTTTTAATGTTGCTTTAACATTTTTAAGCTCTATAACAATTGATTCATTTGTTTTTCTATCTTTAAATATTAGATCTATGAATCGTGTTTTACCTTCTTGATCTTTTATAGTATATTGTTGCTCAATATGTTCAACATCATATCCGTATTTTTTTAAGATAGAGGGATCATTATATATTTTCTCTTCTAACTGTGATTCCAGATAAATTGCTGATGATGGGAAATTTTTTATAATTTTTTCATATTCCTTTGCTTCTTCATACCTTCCTAATGCGACTAAGCAACGTTTTATATTAAGCAACGTATCTGCTTCGTCAGGATCTAATTCATGAGCTTTTTTAAAGCAATCAATGGCCATTTCATATTCTTTCTTGGCTCTTAATATAGCCGCTTTACTAAAATAGGCTAGATACGAGTTGGGGTCAAGTTCGATAGCTCTATCATTGCATTCCATGGCCTTATCAAACTCTCCTAGGAATGGAAGACAATAGCCTAATTTAGACCAGGATTCTGCATCTTCAGGATTATTTTCTAAGTGTTTTTCAAAATAAAAGACAGCATTTTTATTATCCTCTAATGCAAGATAATTGTAAGCTTGTCCATAATAAACAAAATCTTCTTCAATACCTTTTTCAACAGCTAAATCATAATAATGAATAGACTCTGAATAACGTTCTAATTCGTTTAAAAGACTTGCTTTAAGGAAAAATAGATTGTAATATTCACTATATCTTTTTATTTGATCATTTAAATAATTCAAAGAGTCTGGAATTGATTTAAGTTCTGCTAGAATAAAACATTTATTAATAATGGCCCTTTCGTATGAAGGATCCTTTTTTAGGATATTTTCAAACAAATCTAAGCTTTCTTCATATTTATTCTGGCCTAAAAGATCAAGGCCCTCATTAAATAGATCCTGCTTTTCATGTTCATCCATTCTATTCCTCCGTTTTATATAATCTTATAATCTTGCTAATTATCTATAATTAGAATAACATTTTTGTGAATTTAAATTTTAGAACTATTAAATGATTTCTCTAAATCATTTAAAGCAGCATAGACAACCTGTATACATATATTGCAAGTATCTTGGTCGGGATATACCATATCTTCTCTCTGTTTAATGGGGTGGACTAAGTTCCTATAATCTCTTAAACTGCTATTAAAATCTTTAATATCCTTACCCATCCAATCAAGGTCATGGGCAACATTTATAAGATCATTAAGAGTCCAATGCTTAAATTTCTTAATTGTATTATTTTTATATTTAGGAGCATATGGGGACTGATTAGCATCTTTAGGATTCTTTTCCACATTATGAATTAAAACACCTTCTAATATACTTCCCATTAATATGATTGCAGCAAGAAATGCTTCAGCAGATAAACAAGATTCTATTTCGTTCCAGCGGAGTTCAAGAATATTACATAGTTTTTCATCGCATACTATTTTATTAAAATTAATATAATCAATTACACAAGTTTTAGTAGTCTTATTAATAGGAATATATGAATCACTAATTTTTAATCGTGGTTCTATGCCATCAATAATTACTTCAAAGCCTTCTAAAGCTAAATATACATTTAATTGTTTTAGAACCTCTTCATGTATTTTATTATTATAATATTCTTTAGGATGGGCCAATCGTAATATAACTTTTTCAATAGAAGAATCTAAATTATAATTCTCTAATTGATCTAAAACATACCATTTGCGTGTTTCATTAGTAAATTCACGACATTCGAGTCCTGCATTGTTGAAAAATTTTGGTAAATCTGAACCTTTTCTGTAACAAGGGCAATCATTATAATTATCCTTAAAAAGCTTATCTGCTAATTTATCCCCACATATTAACTCTGAAATCATTTCTAGAGTTTTATAATCTAGTTTCATAGTATTCTCCAAATATCAAATTTTACTAAATGGATTATAGGATGGTATTGCTCTCATTTAGCTATTTAATAGTAGATTCCCTATATTAAACACTAAGAATATCTTTTATTACTATATAGATTCAATGCTATTTATTTTATTATTCTATTAATCTGGCCGGTATTCTTTATTTGAATTTAAAAGAACTACTACTTTAAATCAGATATAAAATTAGTTAAAAAGTATATTATTTTGAGTATGCCATCTAGTTATAGAAGTTCTATTCCATTTTAAATCATTTTAAATTAATTAAATATTGTGGATTCAATAATTGAGTATTAAAAAACATATTTTAGATTTATGGGGAGTTGTTTACTCTTATTTTATTAGTTTAAGAGTTCGCCGTCAAACGTCTGCCGACTTCAACCGGAATAAAAAATTCCGGCATCGTCGTCAAACGTCTGCCGGCGCGCTGGAAAACTATTTGACCTGTTTTAAACTGGAGAGTTATAGCAACATTAAACCATATCAATTTATTATATGGGGTGTAAATATCCATAGAATAAGTATAAATTTTATGGGGAGAATAGATGGCCACTCAAAGTGAAGCAGCACTGGAATCAAAACTAATCAATAAACTGGCAGATGGGGGATATCAGCGGGTCCAAATAAATGATGAAACTGAATTAAAATCTAATTTCAAGGCCCAGCTGGAAAAATTTAACCATATCCAACTCACCGACAAAGAATTCAATCAGATATTGATTCACTTAGAAGGTGGGACCGTCTTTGATAAGGCCAAGAAGCTCCGGGATAGGTATGAGCTTAAAAGAGAATCCGGCCCGGTAAAATATATTAGTTTTTTAAATAAGAAGGATTGGTGTAAAAACATATTCCAGGTTACTAACCAGGTGACTTTGAGAAAAAAATATGAAAACCGGTATGATGTCACCATCCTGATTAATGGCCTGCCTTTGGTGCAGATCGAACTAAAAAAAAGAGGAGTGGAACTAAAAAGGGCTTTTAATCAAATAAATAGATACCATCGCCACTCTTTTAAGGGATTATTTAACTATGTGCAAATATTTGTCATAAGTAATGGTGTAAACACCAAATACTATGCCAATAATAAAGATTTAAGCTTCAAGTATTCTTTTTACTGGAAGGATAAGGATAATCATAATATCTCCAATCTGGATGAATTTGCCGATATTTTCCTGGAAAAATGCCATTTATCTAAAATGATTGCCCGTTACATTGTTCTTAATGAAACGGATAAGGCCTTAATGGTTCTGCGAGCATATCAGTACTATGCCGTGGAGGCCATACTGGACAAGGCCCTCAATACTAAACAAAACGGGTATGTGTGGCATACCACCGGTAGTGGAAAGACTCTTACTTCTTTTAAAGTAAGCCAGATCCTGGAAGGGGAGGAGGGTGTTGATAAAATTATCTTTGTGGTGGATAGAAAGGACCTGGATTACCAGACCACCAAGGAATTTAACAGCTTCTGTGATGGGGCGGTGGATGGAACAGATAATACCAAATCACTCTTAAAACAGTTATCTGGATCTAATAAGTTAATCATAACTACTATTCAGAAGCTAACCCGGGCCGTGGATAGGCATGATATTAAATTAAAAGATGTTAAGGATAAGAAGATTATTTTAATGTTTGATGAGTGTCACCGTAGCCAGTTTGGGGAAATGCACAAGAAGATTACCGGGTTTTTCACCAATCTACAGTACTTCGGGTTTACCGGCACCCCTATTTTTGCAGTTAACTCCAATAAAAAAAGAACCACACGGGACATATTTGGGGAAAAGTTACACACTTATGTGATTAAAGACGCTATACATGATCAAAATGTCCTGGGATTTTGCGTGGAATACCTGGGAACCTATAAAAATAAGGCCGTAATTGATATTGAAGTAGAAGATATTGACCGCAAAGAAGTAATGGAATCAGATCTGCGGCTGGAAAAAATAGTGGAGTACATAATCAATAATCACGATAAAAAGACCTATAATCGGGAATTCAATGCTATTTTTGCAGTTAGTTCCGTTAATGTACTCAAAAAATACTATGATCTATTTAAGAGTAAGGATCATGACTTGAAAATAGCCACCATTTTCTCCTATGATGATAATGAAGAGATTAAGGGTGAAAAGCACTCCCGGGAGAAATTGGATGAATATATAAAAGATTATAATGAATTATTTGGAACCAATTTTTCCACGGAAACCTTTGACCAGTACTATGTTGATGTGGCCAAAAGATCTAAAGACAAACAGATTGACATTTTAATCGTTGTTAACATGTTTTTAACTGGTTTTGATAATAAATTTTTAAATACTCTCTATGTTGATAAGAATTTGAAATATCACACCCTGGTACAGGCCTATTCCCGTACTAACCGTTTGTTAAATGAGAAGAAAAAGCAGGGGAATATTGTTTGTTTCCGCAACCTGAAAAAGTTCACTGATGATGCCATACGTCTTTATTCTGATGAAGACGCAGCAGAAGTAGTTTTAATGAAAACCTATGACGAATATGTAAAAGATTTTAATGAAGTCCTGGTGCAATTATTCGAATTAACTCCTGATGTTTATGATGTGGATGAATTACCCTCCGAAGTAGAAAAGAAGCTGTTTGTGCAGATTTTCCGGGAATTATTGCGATTAATCACCCGGCTATACATATTCACTGAATTTGATTTCGAAGATCTGGATATACCGGAGCAGGCCTTTGAAGATTTTAAAAGTAAATACCTGGACATTTATGAAGAAGTGAATACTCCTACTGGTGTGGAAAAAACATCGGTACTGGATGATATTGACTTTGAAATAGAACTCATAAGAAGAGACGATATTAATGTGACCTATATCTTAACCTTACTTAAAGAACTGGATTATAATAGCCCCTCCTTTGAAAAGGATAAGGAGTTCATAATAGGCACCATGGAAAAATCCCGTGAGCTCCGGAGTAAAGTACAACTCATAGAACAATTCATTGATAATAATATTCCTCAGATTGAAAATAAAGATCATATCGAGGAGAATTTTGAGATTTTCCTGGAAAAAGAAAAGGAAAAGGCCATTGACACGCTGATTAAAGAAGAGAAATTAAATGATGATCTAGCCAGGGATATTATATCTGAATATGAATTTTCAGGCAAAATGCAAAATAATCTTATTAAAGAATCATTTTCAGATATAATGGGTTTAAAAGAAAGAAGATCCAAATTAAAAACTATTAAAGAGTACATTATGAATTTAGTGGATAAATTCAGCTGGTAAAACTTTAGATATTATTTATGGGGAGTTGTAGTCATTGTCAGAATATCAAAATAAACTTGAAAGCAAATTATGGGCCATTGCCGATGAATTAAGAGGCAATATGGATGCCAATGAATTCAAAAACTATATCCTGGGGTTCATTTTTTACAAATACCTATCTGAAAAAATAGAACTCTACCTCAACCAGGAACTAAGAGAAGATGGAGTAACCTTTAAAGAGGCCTTCAAGGATAAGGAGTTACGGGAAGAGATTGAGGCCGAGGCCCTGGAGAATCTGGGGTATTTTTTGGAACCCAAGTGTCTTTTCCAGAGCCTGGTGGCAGAAGCACTCAATGGCCAGTTTATTATGGAGGACCTGGAAAGGGCCTTAAAGCGTATTGGTGATTCCGCCGCGGGCCATGAAAGTGAAGAAGATTTTGTCAATCTATTTGATGATGTGGACTTACAATCCTCCAAGCTAGGTAGATCCGTGGAGGATAAAAATAAGCTTATTTCCAGGATTATTTTGCATTTGGCGGAGATTGATTTTAAGCTGGATGATCAGGAACAGGATATTTTAGGTGATGCCTATGAATATCTCATTGCTCAGTTTGCCTCCAGTGCCGGTAAAAAGGCCGGGGAGTTCTATACTCCTCAGCAGGTTTCCAAGATACTATCCCGTATCGTGACCCTGGGTAAAAGTAAGATTAAAAGCGTCTATGACCCTACCTGTGGGTCTGGTTCGCTGCTTTTGCGGGTGGCCCGTGAAGCTCGTGTATCTGATTTTTATGGTCAGGAATTAAATCAGACCACCTATAACCTGGCCCGGATGAATATGATCTTACATGATGTTAGTTTTAGTGATTTTGATATACAGCAGGGTGATTCCCTGGTAAATCCCCGTCACTTTGGTGATAAGTTTGAGGCTATAGTGGCCAATCCTCCTTTTTCTGCTCACTGGTCCTCAGATAAGAGCTTCCTTGATGATGAACGATTCAGTGCCTATGGTAAATTAGCCCCTAAATCCAAGGCGGATTTTGCTTTTGTGCAGCACATGATTTATCACCTGGATGAAAACGGTACCATGGCCATAGTCTTACCCCATGGTGTATTATTCCGTGGTGCCGCCGAAGGCGTTATCCGGAAGTATCTGGTGGGGGAGAAGAATTATCTGGATGCGGTGATTGGTTTACCGGCCAATGTTTTCTATGGGACCAGTATTCCCACAGTGGTGCTGGTATTTAAAAAGTGCCGGGAAGATGATGCAGATGTGCTCTTTATTGATGCTTCTAAGTACTTTGAGAAGGTTAAAAATCAGAATCGTTTAAGGGAGGATGATGTGGATCGGATTATTGATACCTATCGTGAAAGGGTTGAGGTGGATAAGTTTTCCCATAAGGCCACCTTGGAGGAGATCCAGGAGAATGATTATAATCTGAATATTCCTCGTTACGTGGATACCTTTGAAGAGGAAGATCCGGTGGATCTGAATGCAGTGGTTAAGGAACTGGAATCCCTGGAAGAAGAGATTGAATTGGTTGATGCAGAGATTGAAAAATACTGTGCTGAGCTGGGTATTAAGGCCCCTGTTTTTAGGAGGTGAGGGGTTATGAGTGTGCCTGAGTTGAGGTTTCCGGAGTTTGAGGGGGAATGGGATGAATTCAAACTTAAAGAAATATCTACTGAAATAAAAAGGACTTCTGAAAATGTAAATGAAGATGTTTTAACTATATCTGCTAGTGTAGGTTTTATTAGTCAAAAGGAAAGATGGAATAAAGTAATTGCGGGCAATAGTCTTAAAAAGTATGTTCTTCTTAAAAAAAATGAGTTTTCATATAATCGGGGTAACTCCAAATTATTCCCTTATGGTTGTATTTATAGATTAAAAAATCACGATTCTGCTTTAGTTCCTAATGTGTATCGTAGTTTTTCATTAAATGGTCAGAATCCTCTTTTCTTCGAACAATATTTTATTGGAGGATATATTGACAGACAACTTCGTAGGATAATTTCTTCTAGCGCAAGAATGGATGGCTTATTGAATATAAGCAAATCTGATTTTTTTGATGTAAAAATTAAAGCTCCTAAAATTGACGAGCAGGCGAAAATTGGCTTTTTTTTAGCAAAAGTTGATGAAAAAATAGAGAAGTTAGAGAAAAAACTTGAGCTTTGGGAAGCTTATAAAAAAGGAATGATGCAGAAGATATTCAGTCAGGAATTACGGTTTAAAGATGAAAATGGGGAAGACTATCCTGACTGGGAAGAAAAGAAGTTAACTGAAACCGGAAAAATAGTTACTGGAAACACTCCTTCCACTAAAAATAAAGAATATTATCATGAGGGGACATATCTTTGGGTCACTCCGACGGATATAAGTTCTTCTAAATATATTAAATCAACTGAGAGAAAATTAAGCGATGCGGGAATTAAAAAAGCTAGGATTGTTTCAAAGAATAGTGTTTTAATAACTTGTATTGCTAGTATAGGAAAAAATTGTATTATAACTGAAAATGGGAGTTTTAATCAACAGATTAATGCTATTACTCCTAAAAAAGAATTTTCACATGAATTTATGTATTATATTATCGATAAGAACTCTGAAAAACTCAAAAAATTCGCAGGTATTACAGCAACCCCGATATTAAATAAAAAAAGCTTTGAAAATATGAAATTTGAATTCCCCTGTCTTGATGAACAGATTAAGATTTCAAATAGTTTATCTTCCTTAGATAACAAATTAGGATATTTAAATGGAGAAATTCAAATAAATTATAACTTCAAAAAAGGATTATTGCAAAAAATGTTTTGTTAAGGTCTTTGTGGAGGTATCTAATGTTAATATCCAAAATTTATGTTGATAATTTTAGGAATTTAGTTGATTTTAAGATGACTTTAACAGATTTTGAGGTTATAGTGGGTGAAAATAATATTGGCAAAACTAATTTGCTTACTATTTTAAATAAAATATTCTCAACAAAAAGAATTTACTTCGATGGAAATGATTTTAATAATCCTGAAATTCCAATAATTTTTGAAGCTACATTTATATTTTCTTCAATAGATGAAGAAGCAATTTTTTTTGATTTTGAGGGTATTAAAAACCCAGATACTAATGAAGTAAAACTGAGAGTAAAGGCAAACTGGAATGAAGATGTTGGAAATGTTGATGTATCCATCTTGTTTATTAGAGAGGATCTACCAGATGAAGAAAAAGAATTAATGACGCCTTCATTACAATTTAGGAAACATATTTCGTGCCATTACATATCTGCTTCACGAGATCTACGCAAAGAAATGAATACTCGATCTGGTGCTATGTTTGAACTTTATAAGTCTTTTTTTCCTCAATCAACTTTACCTTTACAAACGATAAAAACTAAGATATCAGAAAAAAACAAGGCCCTCGAGGAACTTGAAGTAAAAACTAAAATTTACTTAAAAAAAATTGAACAAAATTTAAATAATGATGAATGGGAAGATTTAGAGTTAAATATGGAAGATTTAAGTAAAGTTATTAATTCTAATTCAAGTAATGAGTTATTAAAACAAAAATTCGGTGAACTTAAAACTTTAATGAAAAATTTTCATACAAGAACTGATTTAAAGGAGGAATTGGACGACTTCCATATCCGTATGAAAGATCTATATAAAATTGAAACTGTTGAGAATGTTCTTAATTCATATACAGAGAATATTTTACCATTCGAACAAATAGATTTAAATCTAATCCCTATAAATGATGATGAATTTATAAAACAGCTAAATATTGAATTAGGAGGATATTCTATTTTTAAACAAGGGGAGGGATATCAAAATATAATAAATCTATTTATAAAATTGATAAAATTTTTTAATTTAGCTAAATTAAATGAAGATGGCATTAAACTTTTCATAATAATTATAGAAGAACCTGAAAGCCATTTACACCCCCATTTACAGAGAAGTTTTATTAAATCATTAAAAAAATTCCAAGAAAAGTTCACAGGTGAAGGAATCCAATTCCAATTTTTAATTTCGACCCACTCCCCTTTTGTGATAGAGTCTATTGAACTAGAAAATCTTAACTTAATTCGTAAAAAAGAGCAGAAACCACATTCTCTTAAAGTTAATAGAAAAGAATTCATTGAAAAAACATTAGATGAAATGGGAGTTCAGGAAAATAAAAAAAATAAAAAAAGAACACAAATAAACTATTATTTAGATGAAATATTCCTAAAAAATGCCGATATATTCTTTAGCGGATGTGTTATCATTGTAGAAGGTCAAACGGAAGAAGGAGCAATACCCCTATTCAGTTCAAAAGTTATTGGGGGCTTTGATGAATATGGGATATCTATTTTAAATGCTCAAGGCGCTGCTACGATACATTATTATATTAGACTTTTTTCGAATTTAGATATTCCTTACGTATTAATTATTGATAAAGATCAAGAAAATGAATTCAAAGATGAGTATAACGCATACTTCATAGGTAAAGACAAAAATCAGGCTTTTGAATGTGAAATTTTAAAGGAATGTCCTCTCGAAAAGATTTTAAAAGTTCTAGATTTGAAGGTGCCTGAAAAATTTAGCAGTCAAAAAGGTGATTTAATTAAGGAGTTTAGTTATCTAAGAAATCATCCCCTAAATTCCTTGAATGAAGTTTTAGAGCATATTAACGATTCTGATAGAAATAATTTAATTTATATAGTTAAAAAATGGATGAAGGGCGAAAAAGGTTATACATTTGGCAGGATGCTAGCTCAAAACCTCGATGAAAACGAAATTCCTTCAAAGTTCATTGAAGCTATAGAAAAAGCAAAAACTTTATCTAAAGATTTGCATGGTGTTTAAATGATTACTTTAGATGATGATCAAAAAAAAGCCATATATTCTTCGAGAGAAAAATCTTTACTAGTTTTAGCACCCCCTGGAGCAGGAAAAACATTAGTAATGGCAAAGAGAATCGAATTTTTAATTAGAACAAAAGCTATCAGATCTCCCTATAAGATTTTGGGATTGACTTTTTCTAACTCTGCGGCGGACGAAATGAAAAAAAGAGTGATTAAAGAGGTTTCTGGATCAAAAGGACGTGTACATATAACTAACTTTCATTCTTTTGCTTATTCTGTTCTGAAAGCATATGGTAATCGAGCTATCATAAAAAGGAATTTTTCTGTTCTAGGAGAATTAGATTCAGAAGGTCTTATTATAGATAAACTTGGCATTTCAGGATCTTTTTCTTTGAGTAAGTATGATGAAAGAAGAAAAGCAGCCCAAAAAATGTTAGATCGTTATAAAATATGGAAAATTGAACGAATACTGAAATTAAATGGAGATTATTGTGATAAAAAGTTTGATAAGCATTTTGAAGCTGCTTTAAATGCGTTCAAAGACGAATTACGTAATATTAATGCATTAGACTTTGATCATATTCTTTATTACTCATATATATTACTAAAAAATAATGAAAATATTCTAAATTATTACAGGTCTGTTTTTCAATATATTTTAGTTGATGAGTTTCAAGATACAAATCCCATACAATTCAAACTATTAGAACTATTAGCCAATGGAATTGATTCTTCATTACCAAATCGCCCTGTTTTTATTTTGGCTGATCCTAACCAGGGAATTTATGAATTTCAGGGAGCAAATCCTAAAAATATCGAAGATTTATTAAACACTTTCAATATTGAAAAAATTGAACTTAAAGGTGATCACAGATTTGGTTCAGATGGAATAAAAAAATTAATAGATGAAATATCCAATTTCATTGAAGAAAAAACATTATCATTATCACCCTCGCAAAGTGATAAGCCTGTTTACTGCATTTTTGATAATAAAAAAGATGAAGCACATTATATTCATGAAAAAATTAAAGAATTTAAAGATGATGTGAAACTTCATGAAATTGCCATTTTATCTCCACAAGGCTATAATTTAGACATTATAAAAAAACGATTGAATAAAGAAGAATACATTTTTTTACCTGATTTTAAAGGTATTGAAATAGAAAAAAAATATAAGTCATTATTTAATGAATTAAAAAAAACTGCTGGAATTAAAGGATGCTTAGAAGAAATCATAATAGATATAACCAAGAAAATCGGCATCGAAATTGATAATGATCTTTTGCAAATATTAATTAATATTGCCAGAAAATATGATAATAAAGTCTCAATGATGTTACAGGACAAGATATTGCTTTTTTCAAATGAAGTTCTATTAGAAATTAATTGGGGAGATATTCTTAGAAAAGAGATTAAAAATAAGATATTTCTTTCAACAATCCACAGTGCTAAAGGATTAGAATTTCAAAAAGTAATTGTTTGCGGTATTGAAAGTGGCTCTTTGCCATTTTTCGTTTCTTGTAATAAATGTAATGAACATGGCTTAGATGAGAACTCTTGGATGGAGAGTTTAAAATTATTGAATGTGGGAGTTTCGCGTGCAAAGCTAGAATTACTTATCTCAAGTTCTAATTCAAGGCGCAGGTTTAAAACACACCCATCATGCGTCCTAAAACCATTCTATCGCCATTTAGAAATATTAAATACCACGCTTTTATGATTTTAGATTAACTAATGAAGAGATTTAAATTGTTAAAAGATTAGTGAAAAAAATTTAAAATTTTATCGATTTTATAAGAGGTAAATATATGCGTGATTATAATTACTTTAAAAGAAGATATGAAAAAGTAGAAAATGAATTTATAGATTTAATTGAATATATTGAGATGAATGAAGATTTTGATCACTGCTGTTATAATATTGGGTCGTCAAAAATTATGGATTTTTGTTTGAGTGTTTGTACCGAAATAGAAACTATGTTTGTACTAATGTTAGAATGTTCACGATTTGATACAGTTCCAGATATAGATCATAAAAGAAAGCATCAGAATATAGATGTTTATAGGGAAATAATTGTCCGAGAATATAATTTAACTGAATATGTATTAAATGTAAATTTTATAAATGTAGATATCCGCCCATTCGAAAAATTTGATGAAGAGACCCCTACTTGGTTTAAAGATTATTCTAATTATAAACATTATAAGCTTGAATTAATAGAAAAATGGAATTTAAAATATGCACTATTCGCTTTAGGGTGTTTACGCTTATTAATATTAAATCATCCAGATCTTGATAATAGATCTGTTGATATTCGTGGAATCCAGAACGGTAAAGTTTTTAACTTAAAAAATTCTCAACCACGATTTGTGCTAAATCTTTATGGCCCTGATAGTGGTGAAGGGATGATGGTTAAATTATAATTGAAAATTATTATTTTTAAATATTTTATTAAATTTTGAAGCTTTTGAAGACGCTCATGAAGGTTGAATGGGTGATATTGCAATCATGATTAAGCATCAAACCGTAATACTTGGCAAATATGTAAAATCAATCTTGAAATCCGGGTAATGGATTCAAACATCCAATAGGGCGATAGTCTTCATGTTGATAAACATAAAAACTTAAAGGCTGATTATATTCTTGCAAATCCTCTATTTAAGGATAGTAACTGATCGAAGGCGGTGAAGTTCTCTTTACTGCTGTAAATTGGGCATAATGGTCGATATAACACACAGAGAACTAATTATGAAGATATCAAGAAGATCACTGAGTTCATCGTATAGTTTACTAACATTATCACCGAAATAAACATATAACTTATAATATTATTGAATCTTTTTTGGGGACTCATCAGTTATTTTTTGTGTCCGTACTATATGCATCAAGGTTTTTTTTACTTATGTCCTTGTCTTGCAGCTTTGCTTCATCAGATTTTTTTCTTCAACCATTTTACTACGACTTTCTTCTCGTTAAAGGTTATTGAAATATTCTTTTATACCTTTAGCCATTAGTTGCCTTCTTTTTTCAATAAAATCAAAATATTGAAGATTCCAGAAACCTTCTGGCAAATCATAAGTATCTTGATAACTCTTTAATATATTAGCACGATCTACATCAGATAAACTATTAACTAACTCATTCCAATATTCTTTTGGGTTTTTATCACTGATATTAATGTTATCCTTGTATTCGAGGTACATATAGTTAGCTACTTGATTATAATCCTTTTGTTCATCTATTCCACTATTTTTCAAATAATTTTTAGGGAATAAGTGATGTAAATCTAACGTTTTTTCCTTCATTTTAATTAATGGATTTAAATGATCCCTTAATTTTATATTTGAAAACATTACATTTACATCTTTAAATATTAAGGATGCTTAATGTACTTTATAAGCATAGTTCCTTGTTGAAGAAGAAAATAATCTTTGAGGTAAAGTAATATTCCAATAATCTTCTGTTAATTCAGTTTTCATGATATCATTTAAGATATCTAGAAAATTCTCTTTACCTTTTAATAATTGTAAATCTCTTTCGATCACACTTTCAGGAGATCCTGTATATCTATGGGTTAGTGTTTCATATGTCTCCAATTCTTAAACTACTGGTTGCAGCTAAAAGAATTATTGATTTATATTTAAATTATTTGTAGGATATACAGCTTGTCTTATGTGATCTATCGTAGTATGTCCTTTTTCTAATTAATCTTATTATGAGGTTCTTTAATGGGGTTGGGTTCCGGTAATTAATAAATTTTATAGAATTTATAAAGATCTAATTATTTTAATAATTTATCGCGAGAACTGGTTTCAAACCTGGGACCATGAAAAAAGCTATATCCTAAAAGCCATAAAAAATATTATAGTTGTTTTTTCTTCTTGAACAGATTCGTAACCCTGATTTATCGAATATGCGACATGATTAAAGCAATAAATACTATTTATTTATTTAATAATTAATAATCTTATTTTAACTAAAAAGAGACATACGCATGAAATTTGATATTCGTGACCATCCGGGATAGTAATTTCTAAATTTATTCAGTGTTTGAAAAGAAATTTTAAGCTCCCCTGCAATAATTAATTCTAAAATTATTTTTATTTATGACTATTAAGTATTTGATATGATCCGCCATATATGTAATATACTTAATATAATAAAGTCTTAATATAATTTATGAAAATGAGTTTATATAGTAAAGTTACTATGGGGGAGCAAGAGTTTTTAATTGCAGAAATAGACAGTACTAGATACCCTAAATTAAATAAAGCTCTAAAATATATTCCTTTAGATGAATTTAATGATTTTTCAGAACTAAAAGATACTAAATTATATGATTTTTATCTGGAATTAAATAAAACCGAGATGAAAATCTTAAATGTTGCTGATGGTTCTATTGGTAATTCCGATCCTGATCAAGTTGCAGAAACTATGTTTTATAATAATTTAATGAAATTCATCTTGTCATGGAATCAGAAATTCTATGAATCATTAGATCAAAGCCATAATTTGGTATTATCAGAAACTACGAAAAAAAAGTTAAATTTATGTTTAGCTTATTTTGCAGCATTTGATTCATATTTAAGCTGGATTTTAGAAGAATCTAGATTTTATTCCATTCCTCTGATATTAGATGCAATTTCTGAAATTGAAGCGTCATTTGTTTTGTCTTCGAGTTTTTATTATAAACAAGCAGCACATTTATTTAGAAATTTTTTAGAATTAGTCGTTGCGCAGTATTATTTTTCCACAAATACTAAAAATTTTGATGATTGGCGGACTCTACCCCACGTGAACATGCCAAGATTTAGAGGGAAAGATGGGATGATTACAAATTTAAGGAAAAATGGGAAAATTAATAATACAGAAGAAGAAAAGTTAGCGCAATTATTTGGAACTCTATCCGCATACACTCATTCAAAATATGAAAAATTAGTTCATATAGATTCTAAAACAAAAAAATCAATTCCTTTTGGTTATAATTCTCGATATTTTGAAGAATGGATGAATTTAGGAATAGAATGTATGGAAATTGGACTAAAAATATTAGCAAAACATACTGAAGACTGGGAAAAACAATTAGAAGATGAAGAAGATTTATTATGTCCAAAATGTCATGAAAAAGCTTTTGAAACTATTTTAGAGAAATACGGAAAAACAGAAATAATGCTTCACACTTGTAAAAACTGCAACCAACAAATTAGAACTGATGTTTTAATTGAAAAATAATTGATTATTCACAAAACAAAATAATTAAATTTAATTATAGTATATATAAAACAGTAATCATTCGTAAAAATAAGGTGTGTAGATGGGTAAAATTCAAGAATATCCTGACCTAGTTGATACATTTGATAATCTAAGTTTAGATAATGTGGTTAGTAGAAGAATAGGTCATATAACCATTATATGACTATTTTCAACGGTTATTGAGAGATGTTGGAATAAAAAATGTGGATTAGATGATAATGATATTAAGAATACTCATCTAAAGTTAGATGGGTGCATGTGAGATCATGTTTAGAATATTGAAGCTCCTGACAAATGGGATGCTTTGATAAATACTATGCAGAATATTCGTAGTAAAATTGAGTATGATAATTATTATGGCCCTAAAAAATCTAGTCTGAATGAAATACGAGTGAAACTACCTGAATTTACTACTTGGATTTTAGTGTTTCAGAAGAATATTTAAAAAATCTAATAATTTCACTTTTAAAGAAAATTATTTCAAAACTTGAATCGTAATATTGATGAAGTTGAAATAATTCTCGAATGTATTGTATGGATGATTCTAAAGAACATCTAATAGATTTAAAGATTTAATGCAATAATCTTTTTAACACATAAACCATTTGGTAGAGCGAATACTAGTGATTCTATTAATCACATGATTTACTCAATTCATTTTTAAAGTTAATTAATAAACAGATTCTAAAATTAGGGTTGGATTTGATGCCTGTTTGTTCCTATTCTGATGAAAAATACTAATGTTGATAATAATATGATAGATAGTTGTGAATGTGGATTTTTTTCAGTTTATATCAATGAAAATTTGGATGTTATGCCTTGTTCTTTCTGTAATGATAATAAACCAATATAACTTAAAGAATTTGATTTTGAAGAGATGGTTAAATAAATTTTCTGATTATAGAAGTTTTATTTCTAATAATGGGAGAGTTGACTGTGGAGATTGTAATAAATAAATGATTGTAGAGGACTAATCAATTTTAAAGACTTAAAAAGAAAATTAATTTAAAAACAAACATATTTATAGGATTGATTGATTAATGGATAATAATTAATAATTAGTGTGTAGGTGCTTTATCTTTTTCATGTTGTGGTTGATAAAACCAGAAATTAATTGGATTTGTAGGTTGCCAAGTTTTAAGGCCTTTGGTACTATTTAAACTCACTCCCATCTTTTTTCCACTGCAAGTATTTTTAAATGCTTCTAACACTAAACATCTTTCTCTGTCTCTTCTCGAAAGTTTAATTTCGATGGGGAATAATCGAGTTTGAACTTGGGGTATTTTTGATTCTTTCCATTTTTCAAAATTAGTTCTTGAATAAATAGCCATACCTGCAAAAATATCTGCTAATTGAATTAAGGGTTTTTTTTGAGGTGCAGATGGTATTATTTTAAGTTTATACTGATTTAAAATATTTAATTTAAAATTACCATCCTTATCTTGTTCATTAAATTGAATTAATCCTTTATTATTAAGAAGTTTAACTAACTTTTCCCAGTCAATGATATTGTTTTGATCTGCATATACTTCCCAAACAGAGTTTTTAGGCCATCTTTTCATCAAAACATCTTTTAATAGCTTATAATACATTCTAGCTAAATTTTCTCCATCATCTCTCCCAGAAATGTTATGTCTACTATCTTGGGTGTCCCAAACTAAGATATCAGCACGTAACTTTTCATTTACTGCATAATTAATAGTTAAATTGATGATTTCTGAAACACAAAAACGCATATTCGCACTACGAAGTTCATGCCATTTAACATGTCTTAAATTATTAAATCCATATTTTGAGCAAATGCTTAAAAATGTTGATTCAATATTTTCTAAATCATCTTGAGGGATCGAAATCATACCTATGGATTGATATTGACCAGTATTATATTCTGACTCATCTGAAAAGGCACAATGTGTTACTCTTTCAAACATGAAAATCACTTTAAATTACTTATTATTATGTTATTTATAGAATTTATCATTTATACTATTCTTTAAGTAAAATATCATGAATGATAGTCCAATGAATTAATAATATGTATTAATAAAGTGTAAATTGTGTCTTAGTAAATAATATGTTTTCAAAATATCATAAATTTATTAATTTTTAATATAAAATATATGTAAATATTTATTCTAACCAAGTGGATTCTAAACATTATTAATTTATGGAT
The DNA here is from genome assembly GCF_018141185.1 of Methanobacterium alkalithermotolerans. Lineage (NCBI taxonomy): Archaea > Methanobacteriati > Methanobacteriota > Methanobacteria > Methanobacteriales > Methanobacteriaceae > Methanobacterium > Methanobacterium alkalithermotolerans. Next base: position 2,163,283 of record NZ_CP058560.1, read on the forward strand.
TTATGGAAAAATGAAGCTTTGGGCTTTCAAAAGTGGAATAAAATTAATTTGAATGTATTTATTAAGAGAAATGCTACTGAAAAATTCAATAAGATTAAAAATTCAATACTTAAACAATAATTTATCTATTTATACGACAATTAGATGAATATAAATTTAACTAGGGGTGTTTTTATAAAACGTATTAAAGCAAACAATTTAAAAAATTGGGCTTCGACTAGAGAATGTCAAGAAAATCTTCCTTTATTAATACGTCGTCTAATACATGCAACAGTTAAAGATATCATTTATATTTTGTTTCCTGCCGGAGAAAGTATAATTAATCCCGGTTATGATGGTTTGCTTAATGTTTACAAAGGGACAACATATGTTCCTGATGGTTGTTCAGTGTGGGAATTAGGATGTGGTGAAGACATTAAAATTAAGGCTAATTCAGATTATAATAAAAGAAAAAAAGATCCTTTAAATGTAGATCCTTCTAAAACAACTTTCGTATTTGTTACTCCGAGAAGATGGAGAGATAAAACTATCTGGATTGAAGAAAAGCGAAAAGAATCTTTTTGGAAAGATGTACGTGCTTATGATGCGGATAATTTAGAAGATTGGATTGAACAAACTATTGCGGTTAGTATATGGTTTGCCCAGCATTTACAAATATATCCGGGGGATGTTGTCTCACTAGATCACTGGTGGGAAAATTGGAGTAATAGCACTAATCCTCCTTTAATACCAAACCTCATTTTGGCAAGTAGAGATCATGAAATTAGAGCGGTTCAAGATTGGTTAAGAACTCCATCTTCCATTATAATGGTTCAAGCAGATACTGAAGATGAATCAATAGCATTTCTAGCTTCTGTTATTTATTCATTACCTGAAAAAGAAAGAGAAAGTCATTTGTCTCGGAGTTTAATCACAGAAACTTCTCATGATTTTAGACATGTATGTATAACTAGTGGATCCAACTTAATTGTTATTGCTGGACCTAATGAAACTGAATGGTTTCATTCAGCTAGAAAAAAAGGCCATTGTGTTTATGTACCTTTATCTCCAGAAAATAATATTCCCCGTGCAACTAATCTTTCACGTATTGGAAAAGAACAATTTATTTCAGCACTTATTGAAATGGGAATATCCGAAGAAATGGCCAAAAAATATTCTAAAGACACCAAAAGAGAGATTACTATATTGCGAAGACAATTGTCATTAATTAACACAGAACCAGAATGGGGTAAAATTGATTCTGTTAAAAATATACTTCCTGTGTTGTTAGCAGGTAGTTGGATTGAGTCTAAAAAATCAGATGAAGAAATAATTAGTTTATTAGCTAATGAATCTTATGAATCTTTTTCTAAGAAATTATATACTTTACAACACAAACCTGATTCACCTATACTTAAAATTGGGGATTTATGGCAATTAAGATCACCAGAAGAGGCCTGGTATACTTTAGCTCGTTTTATAACTCATTCGGATATTGAAACTTTTAAGGAAATATTTTTAGATATTTTGAAAACAAAGAATCCTTCACTAGAATTAGATCCTGAAAAACGTTGGATGGCAGCAGTTTGTGGTAAGATACAAAAATATTCTGATACTTTGAGGAAAGGGATCTGTCAATCTGTTATATTCATAGCTCTTTGTGGTGATGATGTAAAAATACCATTATCTACTACTTCTCAAACATGGGTTGATAATTTAGTAAGGGAATTGTTACATAAAGCAGATTGTGATTTATGGAATTCACTTTTAGATGTATTGCAACTCATTGCTGAGGCATCCCCTACTTCGTTTATGGATGCAATAGAAAATTCTTTGACATATGATGAAAAGCCGATTATGTGTTTATTTGAAGAATCCGAAGGTTTAATAGGACCATCTACTAATCATTCAAGTCTGCTCTGGGCTTTGGAAATTTTGGCTTGGATGCCAAATTTACTTTCTCGTGTTACTATGATTTTAGGGCAATTAGCAAAGTATGACCCTAATACTGATAGTAGAGTGATTAATCGGCCCAAAAATAGTTTGCGTGGCATTTTTCTTTTGTGGAACCCTCAAACTTATTCATCCTTAGAAAAACGTTTAGACATTTTAGATGTGCTAGTTGAAAGATATCCTGAAATTGGATGGAATCTTCTAATTGATTTGATGCCTAAGAATCATGACATTGGTTATCCTACGTCTAAACCAGTTTGGAGACAAATTTCTGAAAAAACAGATATGAAAATTACAATTTCTGAAATTATGGATGGCACTAAAGAGATAGTAAATAGATTACTTAGCAATGTAGGTAATGATGGAGCACGTTGGGTTAAAATATTAGACAATTACTCTGAACTTCCACGAGATGAAAGAAATAGGATACGAGAACGACTTTCGTGCGATACAGATAAAATTTTGATCTACCGCTATGAATTATGGATTAAGCTTCGAAAAATAATTTCTAGACATAGATCTTATCCTGATGCAGAATGGGCGCTTCCAGAAGAAGAATTAAAAAATCTTGAAGAGATTTATCTATCTTTAGAACCTGAGGATATGATTGACAAGTTTGGCTGGCTTTTTGATGGTTTGCCTGATTTATTAGAAGGAATTGATATTGTAAAACGTCATGATGATGAACACTTTATTAAACTTAGAATAAATGCGTTAAATGAGATTAGAAATGAATATGGCTTTGAAGGATTAGTACGGTTAGCAGAGAGAATTAAATCACCTATTTACTTAGGACGCACATTAGCTGAAGATAATATAGATCCTATTGAAGAAGAAAAGCTTTATTCACTACTTGAAGAAAATGAATCCAAAATGATTTTTGTTAAAGAGTATATCTTCCGCAAAGCATTCAATGATAATGAATGGATTAAAAATCTAGTTAATAAATCTCGAACTGAAAATTGGTCAAATTTAAAAATTGCTAATTTTTTTACAGCTTTACCCTCAAGAATGTTTGTTTGGAATTTATTGAAATCTTTCAATGAAAATATACAAAAAGAATATTGGAAAAAATGTGGTTTTGGAGGCATTACTGCGAAATCTGAAGATAAAATTTATTATATAAAACAAATGGTTAAATTCAAAAGGTACTTCAACGCACTCGATATTGCTGCTTTATACGCTGAAGAGATACCTTCTGAATTGATAATCCAAATATTAGAAAAAGCAGCAACTGAGCAAAGTGAAGATGAATTTAGAATTGACTATTATGATATTGAAAAGTTGTTTGAAGAATTATATAAATCTAATTATCAAAGAAGTGAAATAGCAAAGTTAGAATGGTATTATTTGGCTTTTCTTGCTAGTGTAACTAGTAGAAGACCCCCTAAAATGTTACATAACGAATTAACTAATAACCCTGAATTCTTTTTAGAGGTTATTAAACACGTATATAAACGAAAAGATGAAAATGAGGATGATGATGGAGAAAATATTTCTCCAGAACTATTAAAGCAAAGAGCAACTCTCTCTTTAAAGCTGCTCCGTAGCTGGAAATCTATACCGGGCAGTACAAATGGTCAAATAAATTATACGATATTAAAATCATGGATAGATAAATCTAGAGAACTATGCGTAAAATCCGATCGAATTGATGTATGTGATATACAGATTGGGCAATTATTAGCAAATGCAGAATTTGAAGAGGATATATGGCCTCCTGAAGCAATATGTAAAATAATTGATAGTATACCTAGTGAAAAATTACATACTGGATTTAAAATTGGAGTTTCTAATAAAAGAGGAGTATTTACTAAGTCATTAGATGAAGGGGGAAAACAAGAAAAGGCTTTATCTGAAAAGTATAAAAAGTATGCAGATAAATTAAATATTCGCTTCCCAAAGACAGCTTCAATATTATATGATATTGCGGCAGATTACAATAATCAAGCTAAAATAGAAGATGAAGAAGTTGAAAAATGGGATTTAGAATATTAAAAATCTCATGGTTTTAATTTTTATCCAATTTTTTAAATTCATATTTAAAAAAATATTTATTGGGGAAATTTAAAATATTAAATAATTGGTTTTCCTTGCTGAGCGGATTCTTTACCATTATATTACGAAGTAAACTACCACCCTAGTAAATAGTTAAGAACTTCCTTAAATATCCAATTTTTTGGATCAATGAATAATATAGAAACTCAAAAAAAAATCTGTTTTTTAATATACTCTAAAAAAATTAATTATTTTTAAGCTTCAACATTTTTAACAAAAAACGGATTAGATTGGTTTCTAATAATATATAATGCAATTAATTGTTGGAGGGAAAAAATGAAAGAAGATTTTGATCTGTCATCCAATGTATATTGGAAGAAGATGGTTTGGGGCCTTATTTTAGGCATTATGGGTGCACAAACTGCTATATGAGGTTTTGGGGGAATTTAATGGGCAAATTAAATTTTAATCTAGAACATAAAATAGTCCTTGACTCGTTTTTACTGGAAATAAATGCTGTGGTGCCAGGTAAAATGTTTGGATATCCTGCATATTATGTTAATGGGAAATTATTTGCATGTCTTTATGAAAATGGGGTAGGCATAAAGCTTCCCGAGTATAAAGCCAGGGAACTTGTTGGAGAAGAGGGAATAATTCATTTTCAGCCATTAGGTCGGCGAAAAATGAAGGAATGGATTCAAATAAATAGGGAGAATTCTGAAGATTATTTAAAAGATAAATGGATCTTTGAAAGTTCTATTAAATTTGTTTCGTCTTTAGCTAAGAACTAACGAAAAATAATTTAATTATATCTTTTAAAATAGTTTTAATTCATTTTAGAATATTTAGCAGTATTAGATATTTTAAAATTCTTTTAAGCGTTTATCCATGCTCATAAAATTATTTTAGAAGTTTAAGGTAAGATCCTATATTAAAATAGAGATAGTGGTTCAATTTATCTACAAAACCCGGAAACTATTTAAAATAATATCAAAATTCGCCCTTTCACTATCAAATTCATCATCAGGGGCCTGTAGAAACATCATGTAACTTTTATCATTTTTTACAAGGATAATAGAGGATATCCTCATTATTTTACTAAAATGGGAATCATTAACCAGATAAACATCTTCATAAGCGGTTTTATTATCTATAGTCAGTTCATTACTGGATATTTTTTTCCAACCAGGGCTATCATTTTCTCTAAGTAGATTAACAGCACTATCTTCTGACATTCCATCGTTATTCCATACAGTTACCTGGAATTGAACATTATTAAATCCAAAATCTTTGCTGGCTGTAATCGTATTGTCCCCGGTTGTGTTATCTGCATGTGCAAACCATCCTGAAGGATATTCAAAACTAACTCCATAGGCGGTAATCTTACCGGTGGAATTACTGAGATTATCTCCTGATAAGTATCCCGAAGTAAGATCCTCCATAGATACACATCCTGATATAAGAACAATCAAACAAATTAATCCAGTTATAACTCCCCCGTATCTTTTTAAGTTCATAAATTTCCTCCCTTTTTAAATAAAATTATAATTAAATTGATTAAAGTAATATAAAAACATTGTATATTTATACGGATTTAAGATAGCTATTTATTGAATCAGATTAGAAAATCCATTCGTATAAGGAATGAAAAAATATTTCTTCTAAAATAATTATCAGGGAGTATTTTAGCAATATTTAAGCCCTCTCAGGCTGCACCAATTTCTTTTTTAAAAATTTAAATCACTTTAAACGCATATAATATATTAAATATTTAGGAGTTTAAAAAATGCCAAGAGTAGTCCATTTTGAAATACCAGCAGACGACCCGGAAAGAGCAATTGAATTTTATAAGAATGCTTTTGGATGGGAAATAGAAAAATGGGAGGGTCCATTTGATTACTGGCTTGTAAAAACTGGAGAAGAAGATGAACCCGGTATTGATGGGGCCATAATGAAAAAGGAAATGGATGAGAAATTAACCAATGTAATTGCCGTGGAATCTTTCCAGGAGTTTTTTGAAAAAATTGAAAAATCTGGTGGAAAGATGCTAACTGATAAAATGTATATCCCGGGAATTGGTATTACCGCTTCCTTTGAGGATACTGAGGGGAATGTTTTATCCATAATTGAACCAGAGATTATGGAATAATTAGGAGATAAAATACCTTTTAAAAAAAATCACTTATCTTTTTTTTTAAAAAAAATAAGTAAGGCCCGTTATTTAAAATACCGGGCAAACAACTCTTTTATATCCTCTGGCTCTTTTAATACGTTAGTATTATCCATAGCAGCCAGTTTATTTATATTCTCCACGTCTTCTTCTCGCAGGGTTAGTTTAAGGTCTTTTCCATCTGGTAGTTTGGTAATGGTAACCCCTACTTCATAATCAGAAGGCATGATATAGAGGGGTATATCTGCTCTTTGACCCATAATAGCAGAATTAGCCAGTAAGGTATCACCCATACGGAGTGCTATTTTAGCCACGGTATTAGCAGAACATGGAGCAATTAACATGAATTCATACTTACCCAGCTGAATTTGACCGGCCAGAAAGGGAGAATTGGCATTGATCTCCACCCAGATATTATTAAAATTGGTTTCTATTTCATTGGAGATTCCGTAGTATTTTATTACCTGATCTCCTGATCGGGAGATGTAGACATCAATATCCACCACATCTTCATATTCCTTTTTAATTTTCTTCATCATTTCCAGGGTTTCTACCATTTTTTCCCCGGCCCCGGCAATTCCCCAGGCCACTTTAGGCTTTTTTTCCTTTTTCATAAAAAGTCCCTCCTTTAAATTAGCATCATTCAATATCCACTTTATGAACTTCTTTTTCTATTTTAGGTAATTTAATGGTTAAAATAGAGTTATCAAAATCAGCTTTTACTTTTTCCACATCAATACTAAAGGGCAAAGTTAAGGTACGTATGGTTTTACCATGACTGCGCTCCTTCTGAAGGTATTTAACTTCTTCAGATTTTTCCTCAAAAATTGCTTTAATTATTATCTGATCTTCAGCCATTTTTAAATCAATATCCTCTTTTTTAACACCCGGAAGATCCATTTTCACTACCAGGCCATTTTCCGTTTCTACAACATCAGTAAGTGGTTTTTGAAGTTCAGTTTTATAATCAGATAATTTCTTTCCAAAATCCTCAGTTTTAGTCTGTATACTGCTCAAAACATCTTCAATAAATTTTTCAGCCCCTAAATCAATCTTTTCACTGCTGGAAGTTTTCTTTTCTTTTTTTGAATCTGATTTATTATTTTCAACTGCCATCTAACTCCTCCACCTTATTAATGATAAACTTGGTCAATATCCATAGGTATATTATGTAGATTATGCAATATAAAACTTAAATTTTAATGGATTTTAAGCATTGTTCACAAAATTACTATTTTAAGTGGTCTAATTAAATAATATTCACTATTTTAAATAATTAAATCATTTTTCATGGCCAATATAAAAAAATCAAATGATTTATTTTAATTTCTTTAAAATAGGATCTTTAAAGGCAGACTATGAAAATAGTAAATATAATATATTAAAAGGACGAAAAGACTTATAATCTATATATTAAACTCATAATTAATTATAAAAGGTAAGATAAGATGATTGTCAAGGAATGGTGTATGTATTGTGGGGAATGCGCAGGAGTATGCCCCCGTAATCTAATTGAAGTAAGGGAACTAACTTTAAAGTTTAATGAAGACCAGTGTAAAGAATGCAGTTTATGTATCCAGGTGTGTCCGGTAAAAGCACTACAAGAGGACAAATAAGGTGGTTATGATGTTAATTGAAACTGATATTTTAGTAATAGGTGCCGGTCCAGCAGGTTCCACCGCAGCCAAACATGCTGCTGAGGGTGGGGCCAGAGTCCTCCTGATGGATAAAAAATCAGAAATAGGAGCCCCTAAAAGATGTGCTGAAGGAGTATCCAATGGTGGACTGGAATCACTGGGAATAGAAAAAAATCCAAGATGGATCACCAAGGAACTGGACGGTGTAAGATTAATATCTCCCAATAGAACCGATGTATGGCTCACTTCTGATAAAATAGATTTACCTGAAGCAGGTTGTATTCTGGAGAGAAAGGTATTTGATAAGTACATGGCCATGGATGCTGCCCGGGCCGGAGCCCAGATTAAAATCAAAACCCTGGCCACTGGTATGGAAAAAACCGATGACGGATACCTGGTATCTGCTGAATCCATGGGTGAGTCATTCCAGATAAAAGCCAAAATAGTCATTGCTGCTGATGGACCAGAATCCAGAGTGGCCCGCTGGGGAGGACTAAATACCACGGCTAAACCAAAGGACATGGAGTCTGCAGCCCAGTTTGAAATGGCAGGGGTGGAAATGGAAAACAATAACTGTATTGAGTTCTACTTTGGTAGTGTGGCCCCAGGAGGATATGCCTGGATATTCCCTAAAGGAGACGATATCGCCAATGTGGGACTGGGTATTTTAGCCACCAAAACTGATAAGACTGCTTATGAGCACCTCTTAGAATTTGTAGCAAGTAACCCTGCCACAGAGAATGCTCAGCCAGTGGAATTAAATATTGGTGGAGACCCGGTGGGAGGTATGCCTAAAAAACTGGTAACAGATAATTTGATGGTAATTGGAGATGCTGCCGGACAGGTTAATCCGTTAACTGGTGGGGGAATCATCAGTGGAATGACTGGAGGTATGATTGCCGGTAAAGTTGCTGCTGAAGCCATAAGTGAAGGTGACCTATCTCGAAAGAAACTCAAAAAATATGAGGATGAATGCCAGGAAGCCATAGGTAAATCCATTAACAAATACCTCAAAGTAAAAGACTATATGCTCACCTTAAATGATGGTGAACTGGATTCTATTGCAGAAGCTTTCCAGGATATTGAATTTGAGAAGGTAAGTACCACGGAACTGGTGCGAAAACTGGTTAAAGTATCTCCCAAAGCACTATTAAAACTGGGTAAATTATTCTAAAACCAGTTTTAATTTTTTTATTCTACTTTTAATTATATTTCATTCTGAATTTTATTATTTTTTAATATTCAATACCCTGCTATTAAAAAAGCAATTAAAGCCACCAGGTAAAAGACCAGCACCACTTTATGATATAAAAAATCAGCCCAGCTAATCATTTTATCTTTATCCAGAAAATTGGATAGATAAAGGGGGATGGTGGCTATAACAGGAGGCAGGATTATTATTAAAAACTGTATACTATTCATATCCCCCACCAGAAGAATATAGGCCAATAATATACAACATAGAATAGATACTCCCAGCATCTGTTTCTTTTTTTCTTTATACATAAGATAAGTACCCATACCTGCTAAAAACATCAGTAAATAAACACTAAAGGGCACTAAAAATACATTCCCCAATAAAACACTGCAGGATGCCATCCTCAACACATTATTGGTCCCGGTACTACTAAAAGGGGCTAAACTTGTATCTTTTAATCTTAGAGGAGGCAGGGTGTAAATTATCTGGTTAATTATCATTAATAATAAAATAACAGTAAATGAAGCAGGAAAACGAATAAGGGCCAGTGCAAAAACCAGAATAATTAAAAGAAGAATAAATAATACTATGATTTCTGGTCTTATTTTATTCTGGATAAAGGGCCTCTTACTTTTAATTTTATCCTTACTATCACTCTTTAAATCAGTTAGATCATTAAGAGCATAAAGAGCACCCCACAAAAGAGTTACCAGAATTAATCCACCTAAAATTTTAAATGGTTGAGTGGTGGTTAAATGAGAATAATAGGCATAGGTAACCACTAAAAGGTACATGTGTATATTCTTAGCTGTCCAGCTAAGCCTGGTTGATTTTAAAAGAGTTAATATCATATTATACCTTAAGGTGGTTCTAAGTATTCCAGTATCAAACGGGGCCTACAGCCAAATTTGTGAAGGGCATCATCTATTTTTTTCTGATTTATATCTTTTAAATGGCTTTTAATAATATTAATAGTTTCAGCTCTACTGTATGATATTTCCACCACGCAGAATAAATAAGTTAGAAGTTTTACCAGTATTCGGGATAACCATCCCAAATCAGTAAAAATATCATATTTTTTACCTCTTAATTGTAGCCTCCAGGCAGTCTGAAACACCAGATTCATATTCTGGAACTCCTTATGGAACTGAATATATTCTTTTATACAGATAAAATAAAATATGAGGGGCCAGAAAGTGTTATTACGGGTCCATAGACTAAAACCAATAAGATCATCCTGGAGGAGGTGCTGGTCATGGAATTTATCAGCAAAAAGCACCACATCATACTCTTTTAGTTTCAGGTAGGCTTCTTTTTTAGTTTTAGAACCAGTATTCTTTTTTAAATCAGTGATTAATATTTCAAAAACTTGAGAGGGGGAGGTATTTACAGATGGAAGAGTACTGCTTACTTCATAGGTTTCTAAACCAGTCTCCTTTAAGGCATGGTATATGTTGGCGGATTTACCAGTTCCAGGAGCACCTAAAACATGGACTATTTTTCCCTTACTCTTTTTTAATTTTATAAAGGCTTTTTTAAGGTTAAGAAAAGAGTTGGTGGGTACAAAATTAGAATTATCACTCCGGGAGTTTACTTTATGTGGTCCGGTATAAATTGTGGTTTTCAGGAGTTCTTCCCGGGGAGTAGACATATATTTTAATATTATATCTTCCTATATAAGGAGTTTTAATATTTTTAAAAAATTTAAAATAGCTTATCCAATTTCATTCTCTAAACATGGTTTATATAGTGATAAATACAATATTTTTATAACTTTTAAGGGTACTTAAATGGTGGTCAATTGAATAATAATTCTGATACATTAATTCCCGGGGATAAAAAGGATTCAGGCTGTATTTTTAAAAAATACATAGTTCCCTGTATTTTACTGGTTATATTAACTTTAATTGTTAGCTGGATTGCCTACCAGAGAGTTCAAATCCAGATAATTATGGGTCCGGGATGGGATACTTATGCTTTTTTGGCCAATGCACTGGAGTTTGCTGGTAAGAGTATAGGATATGCTGAGTTTGATCGACCACCCTTCATGTCATTTATTACTTCATTTTTCTTCCAATCAGGGAATATCCATGAATCAACTATTTTCTATGTGGATGGAGGATTTTTTGTTCTGGGAGTAATAGGTTTATACCTCTTTTTAAAACTAAGATTTGATAGTATACAGAGCTTTACCGGAGCACTATTATTTGCCTCTTCACCGGTAGTCTTATCCTGGATGGGAGTAGGTTATACTGATCTGGCCAGTGTGGCACTTTCCATCTGGGCATTGTACTTTTTAGTTCTATCTGTGGAAAAAAGTCCCTGGTTTTATTATCTGGCCTTTCCAGTAGCTATGATGGCCTTTTTAACCAGATATACTGCGGGTTTGATTCTTTTTCCCATGATTTTGTATATTGTAATAAGTAGAAAATACTTATCTCATTTTAAAAAGATGATTGGGGGGATAATTGCAGCGTTTATGGTATTGCTGCCTTTTTTAGTTTATAATTATCAAAATTTAGGGGATCCTATAGGTCCTTTTTTGGGATTTTTATCCGCATCAGAATCAGCTGGTTTGGAATCCATTGCATATGATCCCAATCCTAAGTATTATTTAACTAATTTACCCTCTTATATTGCCACTCAGGGTGATTTTAGTTCTATTTTAGTATATTTGATTTTTCTAATAGTTATAGTTGGAATCATAATCTACTTCTATGATCTTATCCGGGAAAAACTGATGAAAAGTAGAGTTAAAGGAAAAGTCTCCAAGATACTGGAAATTCAAAGAACCGGCACAAAAATAAAATTAGTTTTTTTCACAGGATTATTATTGATATTTTTAATTACTTTTAATCGCGTATCATATATGACCAGTGAACTTGTATTTTTACTTTTAAGTTATGCCTCATTTACTCTTTTAAAAGATATTACTTCTAAAAAGATTGAAATTGATCTTCTTTTTTTGGCCTGGTTTATGACTTATTTTATATTCCACAGTGTATTTGTGGCTAAGGTTGATCGTTATTTTGTCACCATGGCCCCTGCATTTAGTTACTTTGTAATTTTAGGGCTGAGTGAAATTGTAAATAAATTACAAATTAAAATAAAAGGAACTAATTTAACAGCATGGGTTATATCATTATTTTTAATATTTCTGGCTTTATCTTCGGCAGTATCTTTTCTAAATGAGATGCCTCAAAAGGAAGATTATATTGTGAGAGATTCTAAAATAGCTAGTGCATGGTTTGCAAATTATGATTTAGACTATCATTCTAAATTAATTTACTCAGATGCATGGCCAACTGTTAGCTGGTATTTAGGAGCTGATGTAAAACCAATGCCTGTTTTTAAGGATTCAAGGGCTTTTAATCATGAATTACAGAAATATGATGTGGATTATTACTTCACTTTATATGGAAATCGCAATTTGACTGCCTATGATCAAATTGCTAAATTTGGGACAGTAAGTATATTTAAGAAAAACCCGGAAAAGTTTGATAATAAACCTCAAATGCTTTACATTGGCAAAAACTGGCAAAATTATTTAGATGATGTATTGGGATTTAATGCTTATGTAATAAATGGTAGAAGCAATGAATATGGTGCTAAAATATATGATCTTAAATTTAGAAACCAGGACCTCTTTTTAGATGATTATCAATTAGAAGAGATAAAAAAATACGACTCATTATCTTTATATAACTTTGCCTGGCACAATCAGAGTAAAGCAGAAAATTTAATTTTAGATTATGCTGAATCTGGAGGAACTGTGGTTATTGATCTTTCTGCTAATTTAGATGGAATTTATTATGGTTTAGATAATGCAATTTTTTTAGATACTTTGATTACCCGTAAAGTAATGAATGAAAATCCAAGAATCGAAATCAATCCCCAAATAAATCAAACAGCAGATTTTTCACCATTTAAATCTGAAGATGGAGGAGTATGGGTTGGGGCAAATTACGAATCATTTGGAGAAAACAAGATAGAAAATTTGGTCACGGCTAATGGTAAAACATTAATTGGAATTCAAAAGGTGGGAAAAGGCAAAATTATTTGGATTGGATATAATTTGATTTGGCATTCATTTGTTTATGAGAACACTTATGAAAAACAACTAATTCAAGATATTATTTTTAAATGGTGATTATTTGAGGTTATGTATAGTTACAACAATGTTTCCTAAATATAAAGGAGATTATTATGGTTCTTTTGTTTATGATGAAGCAAAAGAATTAGTAAAAAAAGGGTGCGAAGTTCATGTAATCACTCAACATAATGAAGGAATACCTTATGAAGAAAACATGGATGGTATTTACATTCATAGATTTAGATGGTTAAAACCTAAAAAATTTCGGGCTCTTGTACATTTCAATGGAATTAAAGATTATTTTAGGCTCACTACATACCTAATTTCTTTATTTTTGAAATTAATTTATATTATTAGAAAAAATAATATAGATGTTATACATTCTCATTCAGCTGTCCCAACTGGCTTTGTATCAATCTTTGTTTCCAAAATTCTTAGGAGACCTCATTTTATTACAGTTCATGGCATGGATGTAAATGATTGTATTAAACATCCTATCATAAAGTATTTTGTTTTATTCGCACTTAATAATTGTGATAATGTAATTGTTGTTAGTGATCATCTTAAAAAAAAGCTCATAAGTACAGGAATTTATAGAAAAAAAATTAAAATTTTAAGAAATGCTATAAATATTAATAAATTTAAACCGATTAGAAACTATGAAATTCGTGAAAGGTATAAAATAACTAAACAAGAAATATTAATCTTATTTGTAGGCTATTTAGATACTTTTAAAGGAGTATTTGAATTATTAGAGGCATTTTATAAATTAAATAATAAATATTTTAACTTAAAATTAATGTTTGTTGGGGTAGGACCCAAGAGTAGTGATTTAATTAATAAAACTACAAAGTTAGGTTTACAAGATAAGATATTATTCGTGGGGAATATATCTCATGATTATATACATGAATACTATCAGGCAGCAGATATTGTTGTTCTTCCGTCTTATGGGGAAGGTGGAGGTCCTCCTTTATCTATTTTAGAAGCTATGGCTTGCGGAATACCTGTAATAGGTTCTAATGTTGGTGGAATTCCTGAAGGGATTCACCATTCTGTTAATGGATTAATTACATCTCCAAAAAGTATAAACGATTTAGCTAAGAAAATTGAAATTTTAGTAACTAATCCTGACTTAAGAAAACAATTTGGAAAAGAATCATTAAGGATTATTAAAATTAAATCTTTAGATATCAATACAAAAATAAATAAACTAGTTAATTTTTATAAAAATTCTATCGGTTGATCTAAATGGGAAATATTCTTATATTAAATGCAGGATATTCAAATAAAGGCAACTATGCATTAATAATTTCTACAAAATTAATATTAAATTATTTCATGGCTGATGCAAAAATTTGCTTATCTGGGCCAGATAAAATAAAAACTAGTCAATTGATTATTGAAAGACATATAAGCCATAGATTATATTTAGAAAAACCTCATACTATATTAATCGGATTTCTATATCTATTTAAATGTATTTATATTCGCCTAATCAGCAATTTCATGAATGTTTCTATTTCAAAAAATTCAAGATTATATTATTGCTATAATTCAGATATAGTTGTTAATAGTGGTGGAGATCACTTAAGTGGTGAATATGGATTGAATCCTTTAGGAACTTTTTTGAATATTTCCTATGCTCTGGCATTAAAAAAACCAGTAGTTCTCTTTGGGGAAAGTTTAGGATATTATAAAAATCCTCTAATAAAGATAATAGCTAATTATATTTTAAATAAAACTAGATTAATTTTAGTTAGAGAAAATTTATCTAAAGAATATCTACTTAAAAATAATATAAAGAACCCGGATATATATGTTACTGCAGATCCTGCTTTTTATTTGAGCCCCATTAGGGAATCAAAAGTTATTCATATTCTTAATAAGGAAAATATTAAACTAGAAAAAAATCCAGTCATAGGTATCAATCCTAGTGGGTTAATAAATAAATTTGAAAATAAGTTGGACTTAGAAAAAGATCTTAATATGATATTAGCAAAAGTAAGTGATTTCTTAATAAGAGAATTAAATGCTTCTATTTTGTTCATACCCCACGTTTACACTTCTACCGATGATGATAGGTCCAGCATAAGTTTAATTTACGAGAAAGTTGAAAATAAAGAAAATGTAAGTATGATTAAGGGAGAATATTCTCCTCAGGAACTCAAGGGTATTATTGGACTATGTGATCTTTTTATCGGCACTAGAATGCATGCCATGATTGCAGCAACTTCTATGATGGTTCCCACTGTAGGTATAGCATATAGTCACAAAACTCATGGAATAATTGGGGATATGTTAGGACAGGAGAAACATATTTTAGATATTAACCAAATAAATTTCGAAGATTTAGTTTATTTAATAATTGATGCTTGGAATAATCGGGACACAATAAAATCGGACTTAGAACATAAAATTCCTTTAGTTAAAGAAAGAGCTTTAATGAATGGTAAATTTGTTAAGGATTTGATGGATTCTTTAAAAATTTCTTAGAAATTTTTTTGAAGTCTTTTTTTGATTTTATGTGTATTATGAAGTTATATGGTAATCCATATAATTTAAGGATTTTTGCAGGTAAATGGCCAATAATTATTCTTAAATATTTATTTGAATATAATTTGGAATTAATAAAAGGGAATAAAGAAATTAGAAAATTCAGGTGATTTGATTGGAAGTTATTATTATTTATAATGTATTTGGGACTATTTTTAAATATTTCATGGGGATTAGTGAAAAGTTTCTTTTTTAAGTATAACATTCCTTTTTGTGATTCAATCACTTTTTCAGGGTTAATTGGCTTTAAAGATATCAGGCCTCTATTTTTTATTGATTTTATTACATTTTTGCAGGTATTGTTCTTGGTTATTATGAGTGTTTTTCCAATTTTTTCACTGGAGAATTCATTTAACCAGGGATCACCAAATGAGATATCTGCTAATTCAGAAAGTCCATCATTACATAAAAAACATCTATCTGGGGTGAAAAAATTTAAACCAAATGAACTACTCCAATAATTAGATAATGAAATTTCATTTCCTTCCTTAAATTTAATGTTCATTGATCCCGGCCATCCTTGTCCCCTAAATCTGATAGATTTTATGGTTTTTTCTTTAATTTTCAGTTTTTTTATTAGAAATGTTGTTCCTAAAAAACTAGGGCATTGTCCACAAAAAAGCCCCAAATGTATTATTATTTTGTCTTTAAGAGCCTTATTTAATTGCTCAGCTTTTCTGATTCCATGGATATGGCAAGGTAAACCTACCATAGCAAACTTTTCTTCAGTTTCAGATTCTATTATATCTTTAAGAGCAATATTTAGAGGTACAGGACAATATTTTGAACCCATTGCCTCAATTATTTCTTCTTTTGTTTTTGCAATGAAAGGGTCTGGTTCTAATGGTTTATTTTCTTTCATTTTTGTAACTAAAACACCATCTATAATTCCATCTTCTAGTGCAGAAATAAGTAATTGTGTGATAATTCCTCCAGATGATGCATTATATCTAATATCCTCATTAGATGAATGACCCACATAACAACCCTCATAATTACCAATTAAAATATTATCTGGTTGTTTTCCAAATATTTTATAATTAAGCTCTTTAAAGTTAACTTCATGTCCAGGGCAGACTTTACAACATATTCCACAATCAATACATTTTTTTTCATCTAAAAAGGGTATATATATTCCTTTTAATTCATCTATCATGATCTTAAGGGCATTTTCAGGACACAAAGCTATGCATGTACCACAACCACAACACAAACCCTTTTTAACAACATTTAAAATGTTAATAGTATTCATTTATCTGCCTTTTTTAAAATTCCTTTAAACAATATTTTATCTCTTTTAGTGAAAGTATTTAATATTATTAACACCACTAAATAAATCAAAACTGCCAGAATAATATTAATAATTATATTGAAATCCTTTAGATAAATTAAAACAATTCCCATAGTTAAAGATGCTATTAAAGGCTTTAATAAAATTTTACTCATACCTATTTTTTTGTAATATCTATCAATAAAAAATATAAATATAAAATATAGAGATAGTTCTGATAGGACTGTTGCAATGCTTGCTCCAATATAACTGATATATGGAATTAAAATCAAATTTAATATTATATTTAAAATGGCACATATAGATACACTTAAAGTGCGAAGACCTTGTTTATTTATAGAAGTTAAATGAGTACCCGTAATAGTACTAACTAGCCTAATGGGAATGCATAAGGCCAATATTTGAAATGCCCCTATTGCATCTATAAAATTCCCAGCGTAAAAAAAATTAATTAAGATATCTGCAAAAACTAAACAAAAAATAGTAATTGGAAATCCAATTATGGCTAAGTACTTAGAAGATATTAATGTAATAGTTTCTAAAGAATCCTTTGATATGGTGAAATATCTTGACATTACTGGATAAATTGTAGATGTTATTATTCCAGAAACAATAAAACTCAATGCTAATATTGGATTATAAGCTGCATTATAAATCCCAACTACTACGTCGTCTTTTAAAATTGAAAGTAATACCGTATCTATTTTAAAAAAGAGCATGGCGAACATGGTATTCAGGCCAAAAGGTATGGAACCTATTGTTAATTTTTTCCATGTTAAAAGATTAATCTCGGGTTTGGGTTTACTAATTTTGAAAGATGTAATGATAATGGCAATTAATACTTCTATAATTCCTGCGAAAACGTAAACTAATCCTAACTCTGTTAATCCCTTCCCTGAAATCATAACAAAGATTCCTAGGCTAATCAATATTATTTTTTCTAATATTAAAATCAAAGCAGCATATTCCATTTTTTCATATGCTTGAAATATTGAAATGAACATTTGGGCAAAAGATACTAAAATAGTGTAGATACCAAAAAGATAAACTATTTTAATTACATTTTGGGGATATCCCATAAGATTAATAGTTATGTATATTAATGCAAAAGTGATAAATGCTAGAAAGAATTTGATTATAAAAGAATTTATCAAGTATTCGTCTGTTAAATTTTTATCACGAGAAATTTCTCGAATAATAAGTTGACTTATCCCAATATCTGCAAAAATTGTAAATAGTGATGTAAAAGATATTGCAAAACTATATATTCCAAATTCAGCTTCTCCTAAAAATCTTGCAATGTAAATTAATAGGAAAAAAGTCAATATAGCAACGATTATTTGTGAAATCCCTGATATACCTATGTTTTTTGCTAATCTCTGGATAGGATTCATGTAAAACTCACGAAAAAGAAATTTAACTTTATTTTCTATAAAATCAGATTCAAATCATTTATCCCATTTTTTCCGGATTAACTTATTCTCCTTCTGCACCAGATATATCTCCCTTCTTAAAAGACTAATCTGGGTAGCCACAAAACCAAAAATCAATATCTGTATACCGGATAGCACCATAATGGCCATAAATAACATCAAAGGCCGGTTAGGATCCAGAGAACCGGTAAGATACTGATAAAATAAGTAAAATCCACTTATAATTCCTATTAAAAGAATAAAAAACCCAATTAACCCGAAAAGTACCATGGGTTTTTCATAGAAGGTGAATAATAAATGGGATATGGTGGTGGCCCGGAACCTGACTTTAGATTCCCCCAACTCCCGGGCTTTTAAGGTGACTGGAACTTCCACTATTTTAAATCCTATGGCACTGGCCTTGGATAGGATCTCTGGATTAATTTCTGTTCCATTAGATTCTAATTCCACTGAATCAATAACATCACGTCTGTAAGCCCTGAAAACCCCGGTAACGGTACTTATATTGTCTCTCATAGAATACCCAACAATCTTATTAGCCATTTTACTGATAAACAACCTTAAAAAAGGAATATCCTGAGTTTTACCCCCTTGCATATACTGGGATCCAATAACAATCCCTACCGCTTCATTGATATTACTTACAAGACGCGGTATTTCTGAGGGTTCATAACTTAAATCAGCATCAATGGTAACCACCACCTCACCTCTTGCTTTCTCAAAACCAGTACGAAGAGCCTTACCCATGCCCTGATTGATTTCATGCTGTAAAACTTTCAGTTGAGGGTTATTTTCACTAATTTTTCGGGCCAGGTCCCGGGTTTTATCCTGGCTACCATCATCAACTACTATGATTTCATAAGCATCATAAGCATCATCCAGAACAGCTTTAATTTGTGATATGGTAGGGGAAACATTCTCTTCCTCATTATACATGGGTATTATCACTGAAACTTCCATATTAATAACCTTTATAATCGTTAAAATAGTAGTTAAATATTAAATATCATTGGAAACCCTTAAACGGGCAGGTAAGGGTTTTATACGGGCAGGGGCACCGATGGCCAGGTACCAGGGAGGTACACTTTGGGTTACAATGGCTCCTGCTGCTACCATGGCCCCTTCACCCACCTCCACATTGGACAGAAAAGTAGAATTAGCCCCAATAGACGCACCTTTACGAATTACAGGTCCTTTGAGTTTATAATCAACTCTTACCGGATAACGATCATTGGTAAAGCAGGCGCAGGGCCCTATAAATACATTATCTTCTATATAACTATTTTTAGGAATATATACATTGGACTGGATACTTACATTGCTTCCTATCTTACTATGGCCTTCCACCACCGCATTGGTTCCAATTAATACTTCATTTCCTATGGTGGTTTTTTCCCGGACAAGTACGTTATGTCCGGTTTGGAAATTATCTCCAATAGTTACATCATTATAGATAACACTGTTGGTCCTGATAAGTGCATTTTTACCAATAATAGGTGGTTTACTGAATCTTTGATAGGCATATCCAATAACCACATTCTCAAAATCCTTTTTACCATCCCATGAATCCTGGTCATCACCAAATATCAGGCTCTTAAAGTTAGGCATCTATTTTCCTCTTCTTTTCCATAAATTACTCAGATTAAATATATGTCCTATCTGGAATATAGTAGTTGCGACATTTGAACTGAAACCATCTTTAGCATCCTTCACCCCATTTTTAAATCCATTAAGTGGACCTTCCACCTTCCAATCCGCTGGTTCATTTAGAATATGTAAAAAGGCTGATACTCTAAAGCAAAAGGTCATAAGACGATACAGGGGTAGTAAGGCCACATAATGGAATGATTTTTCTAGTTTTTCCCTGGTGTGAGGGGGAGAGTAGTGGTAGGAGAATAGAATCACGGCCACATCAATTAATACATAGAATAAATACATCAGGACCATGATTACTGGTAAAAGGTAGGTGTAGAGTCCCATTATAGGGAAAAGCAGTAATACAAATACCCATATCAGTCGGGGAAAGGCTATGGTATGGTCCACAAATAGTATTCTCTGCAGTCCCAGTAAATCGAAGTAGCGGAACTGACGACCTTTTAAACGTTTTTTTCTATCAGCAACAACCTTCTTTATATAATCAATAACCAGACTCAACATTCGAGGGTCTTTTTGATCTATCACTATTCCTAATATTTCCCGTAGTGAGGTTTCCTGTTGAGCCAGGGATTTATCCTGGCGCATGGCTGCTACTTCCAATTGGCCCCGTGCCCAGCGGACTCTCTGAGAATAGAGGGTATCGTAATCGGTTATGGCCTGGGCATGGGCCACCGCAGTGGGTACATTCACGATATTGATTTTTTTATTATGCAGCATCATGGTGATGTGCATGTCTTCTGAGACGGTCACCGGCCAGTAACCACCCATTCCTCCGATTATGTTACGCCTGAAGGCTGAAAAAGCACCGGACATGGTGTAGATGGAGTCAATTACTGACTGGTAACTTCTCTCGAAGTTAAAGGAACTTAAATATTCTAAAAATTCACATTTTGAAAAGAACATGGATTTAATATCTTCATTTTGAATTTCATCCCATTCTATTTCAATATAACCGGTGGCTGCTCCCACTTTTTCATCTTCTACAAAAGCCTGCACCACATTTTTAACGGCATGCTCATCTAAGCGGATATCCGCATCAATGGTGATTATTATTTCACCTTTGCTGCTACGTATCCCGGTATTCAGGGTATGTACTTTACCGGTGTGGCCTTTTTTAATAAGCTTTAAATCCACCCCATGCATGATGGCATCTACTTCTATTTTTTTAACCAGGTTGGTGGTGTTATCTTTGGATCCATCATCCACCACAATTATCTCCATCTTTTTATCCGGATATTCATTCTGTATAATGGATAAAAGACAGCTTTCAATGTGTTCTTCTTCATTGTGGGCCGGTACCACCACGGAAACTGTGGGGAGTTCTTTTTCCAGGGCAATCTTTCCCACCTGGTGCATGGACTTACGGGAGAAGTACATCTTAATGGGCACCATTACTCCATCAATAATGATGGCTATTAAAAGCCAGGTGGTCCACACCATCATGCTTACCCACATGGGATCTTCCATTAAATCCTCCTCTCCCACAATTTATTCAAATTTACCACCTTTTATGTTATTCCGGACAATACTCAGGGTAGGTCGGGTAAGTAAATACCAGTATAAAACAATGATGAATATGAAGAATATGATTTTACCTACAAAGGCATGGGCCACATACAGGGCTGGTTTTCCAAATATATTCACCAGATAAACGATACTCATCATCCGGATTAAATTAGCACCATAAGTTATTCCAATACCAATAGCAGCGTACTTGGTTTTTCTTTTCCAGCTGTAACCAGGATACAATATTAACAATCCGGAGAGAACTCCAATTTCTATTATAGCCGAGCATTCCATCCCTATACCAAATATACTCCACCCGGTAGGGTCAGGGAATATGAAGGCATTAGGAGGTAAAAATTCAGAGGGTATACCAAAAGCGGTGGCTAGTGCGGCGATATTCTGGGCTTCAATACCCATTATCCAGGTATCCAGACCGGTTATTATAAAAAAAGATACAATAAATGCCATAAAAGAAACAGCGCCTGCCAGGTAGAAGGTTAACCACCATCTCTTTTTATGGGCTATAGCCGCCACACTCATTAAAATTCCAGCCAGGGCTACAATAAACCAGGGACTGGGCACAGAATAAAACTGGGTGGACCGGGTGGCCGGACCACTAGGGTAATTCCAGGTGGCGGTAATTATATAGGACCCTCCGGTTTGAAAGGAATCATAGGGGAAATCCACATTGGTGGTATTCCAGAGGAAGGTACGGGATTCTCCTCTTCTAAGTTGACCTACATCATATACCACACTTTCCACCAGCTGATTAGTGGGACCATACCTGATTTCCAGGGTCAGGGTACCCCAGGGTATGTTACCGGAACCTGTATTGGCAGTAGTAACCCTGAACTGGATAGGGCCCTCAGTGGTATATGGAGCACCCACCGGAGTTAGTTCGGTTATGGTTCCCTTACCTGCTGATAGTTCCACTTCCTGGCTACTATCATTACTAAGATTAAAAGAAACATTATCCTCAGCAAAGGCCATACCCAGTAATCCGGGCAGCAAAAGGGCTACTATTAATATAATTCTCAGATTCAAACCAGCACCTTTAAATATATAGTATTACATTATATGGTACTCTTTTATATAAAAATATATAACAATTCAAAAAAAATTTATAAATTTTTACCAGGTGCTCCCTTTGGAAATAATAAAAGAAGAGATACAAAAAAAAATTGAAGATTTACGTAAAGAAATAGGGCATGAGGAAGCAGAAGTAAATATAAAGGAGATAATCTATATCCCTGCTGAGGAAAAACTCATAATAATCACCCCGGATAGGCCGGATAAATCCGCAGTTATTGGAAAAGGGGGATGGGTGGTAGGTCGCCTCAAAGAATCTTTAGGGGTTAAAAATATCCATGTGGCAGCTTACGTGGATATAATGGTTAAAGAGTACCGGATGAAACTGGCCCTTAAAAAACTCAATAATTTCTTATCCCTGGATAACCCTCTACCATTATCTAACCTAAAAAAACTGCTTTTAAAAAAGATGGAAAACCCTCATGATTTTAATTTTATGGATTATTTTAATTTAACAGATCATCCTTATAATGATTCTTCTGATATTAAAAATGATCAACATACCCTGGTTGCATTATCTGGTGGTGTGGATAGTAGTTTTTCTCTTATAATCGCTCATCTTTTAGGATTTAATCCCCTGGCTCTCACCGTGGATCCTGGAACCATAGTCTTACCTAACCATTTTAAAAATAATATAGAGTCCCTGTGCCACTTACTTAAAGTACCCCAGGTATATGTTCCGGCTGATTTTACCGGTATCATAAATGATAGTTTCCAGGGACGCTTCCATCCCTGTGGGCCCTGCTCAAAAAAAGTTCATGAAAAAATTTTTGACTATGCCCATAAAAATAATTTTAAAATAGTTATTTTTGGTGATTTATTATCCACCGGATGCCAGTCTATACTATCTTCTGAGGGTATAATCAGAATCAACTTACCGGCCTTACTGGGGGTATCCAAACAGGAATTAAAAAAAGTTAGTTACCACTTTGGAGTTAAAAAAGTTGCTGGTTTTGGCTGTCCTCTTTTAGGGGAAGTTGAGAAAAAATTTCCACACATGAGTCGTTATTCCATCCAGAGAGTGTTAAGAGAAACCCGTTCAGGAGCTTTAGAGCCAGGTGAAGCACTGGAACTTATATGGAGTTCATGTAAACACTTTAAGTAAACCATATATAACCAGAAATATTCCTACCAGATAACCCACCAGGAAGGGGTAAATTAACATTAATATACCAATTAATACCGCCAGAAGTCCAATCATTTTAGGGTCAGTTTTTGTATCCATATATATTATTA